>NZ_LDUK01000061.1:0-76383 GCF_001043575.1 Bacillus sp. LK2 | reverse complement strand
TTGTATATGTATTAAAGGATAAAAGTAATTTGGGGCGTAATCTATCTATATGATAATTCAAAATGAAATATAAGTCTATATTTTTGTTGTTTTTTTGATTATATTTATGTCACTGAGCTCAGAAGAATATATGTGGAGGGAAAATATATGAAATCGAAACATGTACCAGTTTTAATTGTTGGAGGGGGATTATCAGGATTATCGTCTGCATTATTTCTTGCAAAACATAACATTGATTATGTGCTTATTGAAAGGCATCCTTCTACTGCGATTCATCCGAAAGCGGGTGGAATCACATTTCGCACAATGGAATTATTTCGAGAATTAGGTCTAGAAAAAAGCATTAGATTAGCTGGTAAAGCATTAGAGAATTGTCACGGGAGAATCGCGGTTCAAACGATAGCTGAAGTAAATAATGAAGAGTTGGAACATATAAGGGCAATTCAGTTTGAAAATAATGAAAAGTTAGTTCGTAAAGTGGAAGAGATTAGCCCATCAAAACAAACTGCTTGTTATCAAGTTACTTTAGAAGAGATGATGTTACAGTACGCGAAAAAATTAGGCGGAGAACTATCTTTTTATCATGAACTAGTTTCTTTTGAACAAAATGAAAACGGAGTAATAGCAACTATTCGAGATCGAAAAACAGAAAAAGAGAGTGTCATACATTGTGATTATGTAATCGCAGCAGATGGAGCGAAAAGTAAAATACGTGAGCAGTTAGGGATTGCAACTGAAGGTCGCGGTACAATCGGTGGCTATTATATGAATATTTACTTTGAGGCTGATTTAAGTGAATTTATACAAGGAGACGCCTTTGGTTTTTCAATGGTACTTCATCCGGAGGTGATTGGTGCGCTCATTCCAGTTGATAACGTAAAAAAATGGATTTATCATGTAGCTTACGACCCATTAAAAGGAGAACGACCAGAGGATTTCACTATAGAACGTTGTAAACAAATTATCCGAACAGCAATTGGGAGCACGAATATTGAGTCAGAAATATTAAGTGTTTTACCGTGGGAAGCGACTGAAAGTATAGCTACAAAATTTCAAGATAATCGCATTTTTTTAGTTGGCGATTCTGCACATAGTATGCCGCCAACAGGAGGATTTGGTTCAAATACAGGAATGCAAGATGCGCATAATTTAGTTTGGAAATTAGCATCTGTTATAAAAGGGCAAGCAAAACCAAATTTGTTAGAAACATATCATGAAGAGCGATATCCTGTTGCAAAATTAACGACAGATCATGCGAGTAGTTTATTATTTCGTGCTGCGAATAGAGAGGAAGGCAGTTTGAATAATATGGATAGTTTAGCTGTTACTGCTGGGTATCAGTATTGTTCAAAGGCGATTATAGATGACTCAGCCACTCCACATAGAATGGATATAGTAGAGTTGAACGGAAGACCTGGCACGCGAGCACCACATTTTTTGGGAACATATGAAGGAAAGAAAGTTTCTATACTAGACTTATTCGGTAACAACTTTGTGTTACTTACTGGAGCAGAAAATAGTCTTTGGACTCAAGCGGTTCAGGACGTTTCACCTAAATTAGGAGTAAATATAAAAATGTATCGAGTTGGTTTAAATGGGGACTTTATTGCTCAAGAAAATATTTTTAGCAAATTATATGGGATAGAGAATGGAGGAGCGGTATTAATTAGACCAGATGGCTTTATAGGATGGTGTTCGGAAAAAGCGGTAGTAAATCCAAATGTAGTGCTTGGAGAGGTAATGGGTAATTTATTATGTGATTTTTTAAATAATTACGGAAGTATTGTTTTATATAAGACAATACTTCTATTTTTTTAGCTTACAAAGTAAAAATATTGTAAGTTGAAACAGGGTTACAATTTCATGATGTCAAATTTAAAGGCGAAGTGCTTATTGAGGAAAGGACGATATAGGATTATTTTTATGCACTAGACACGTCTATTTCCATTCCGAATCGAATGCAACTTACCGCGGAATGGATTCGTAAGAAGTGAGATGAGTTTGAAAAGAAAGAAGCGAAAAAGACTGGATAGAGATAGAAATTCGGTACCTTAAATAAAGAAAATTATAATCGCTTGTATGAAAAATTAGAGAAGAGACATTATTATTATAAAAATATATTTAAATTCATTTCCATCCTTTTTTATTGTTATTAGAATTTTTTTAGTTTTTAGTTTTAAGTGTTGGCTATTACTAGATTGAATCATTTTTTTATTGTATTATATTTCCTAGGGAGTGGGACTATTGGACTATTGAACCTCTTATTTTATCAAATAAAGAAGTATATGTATTAACTGGTATGTTTGACCGTGAAACTATGATTGGAATCATGATGGCAAACAGGAATCGGAGCAACTTTAGATAAATTTTTTTAGTTTTTGGGAGATTAATATGGAAAAATACCATGGAAAAAGCACAGAACAAATTATTCGGAAATTGATGCCTGACAGTGTAAGATCGAGTGTCGTTATGGTGTGGGTAGTTATTAATTTTATGATTTTAACCCCATTTTTATTTCCTCCAACCTTTACCATATACTTATATATAATTTTACCTTTTATTTTGACTGCTAATATATGGGGGGTATGGGTATTTTTTTTGTAAACCAAATGAGCCAAGGTTGGTACACATTTTATATAATGGATTTATGGGAATAACTTTTTCTTTTGGAAGCTTTATAGTGATTCAAAAGCTTGCATATACTTTTATTAAAATTGAAACACCTCTGTTTTTTATTGTTACTTTTGTGCTTTACATTTTTACAATTTATAAATTGATTTCTATTGGAATGAAAAGTTTTTTAAAGCGATTAAACAATGAAGAAAATGGAAATATCAAAATTTCTCCAATTGTTTATTTTTCAGGATTGGGATATATTATTGGACAGATATGTATAGGTTCATTATCACAAAATGCTTTAGCGACGGTCTTAATTTTAGTCTTTTCTTTATTGGCTGTTGTGTCTAGTATATATGGTGTATACATATGTATATATATTGATTTAAAGAAGCATAAAACCAAGCTAGGTTCCTTAAATTCTTAGCAAAAAACAATTAATAAGGAGGGGCCATACAATGAATTCACAACTTCTCCCTATAGGCTCTATTGTAATTTGAAAAGAAGGTACAAAGAAACTCATGATTTTTGGACGTAAACAACAAGTAGAAACGGATGAGGTAAGAAAATTCGATTATATGGGATGTCCTTATCCAGAAGGCTATCTGAATCCAGATTTCACGTATTTATTTAATCATGATGATATTCAAGAAGTTGTTTCAACAGGTTATGAAGATCAAGAAGAACGTACTTTTCAAGAAAATGTATTGTCTAAAATATAATGCATGTTTTCAAAGTTAAGTATAGTTTCAAATATACTTTAAAATAAGTTCCAGGTAAGGATATACGAAACTAAGAATTTGTAATTAAGTAAAATGTAGATATACGTAAATATCAAGTGAAAGTTACTATAAAGAATTTGAACAGAATGTATCCTGCATTAATGAGCAGTAAAAACTTCCACTAATAATCAGTAGGAGATGGATAATCCATCCGGATTAAAGCTTCACTTTATTGAAAAAATAATATTCACAAATTTTAATAGGTTTGGTATGATTAAATTCAACAAGTTGATAGAGGCCGGAGATATTTGAGAAAAGCCATAAATTTATTTAGGGATACAGGAGTGTCCTCTAAATGATTTATGGCTTTTTTTATTGAATGGGTCATACACAATAGGGAGTACTATCGTGATATGTTACATGTGAAGGGGAGGGAATATAGGGATTAAATAGTATAAATGGAGTTTTCTATTTTATAAACAATAATAGAGTGAATATATGTAAGATTGGAATTTTAATATAGGCTTATAAAAATAATGAAAGTATGTCTTCTATTTCGTGTAAATCGCATTAGCTTGTTGAAATTTGCAACGTAGGAAGGGTTAGAAGGATGAGAAAGATTATTAGCGTATTAGTTATTTTCTTTACGATGGGAAGTATCTTTGCTGGGGGAGCTGTTCATGCGAAATCAGAAGGAAAGCATGAAGGGGATACGAATAAGTTTTTAAATATTGCACATCGCGGAGCAAGTGGACATGCACCTGAGCATACTTTTGCTTCGTATGATCTTGTGAAAAAAATGAAAGCGGATTATTTGGAATTAGATATTCAATTAACAAAAGATGGTCAATTGATTGCAATGCATGATACATCAGTTGATCGAACTACAAATGGAACAGGCGAAGTACGAGATAAAACGTTAAGTGAAATAAAAAATTTAGATGCGGGTTCATGGTTTAATAAAGCTTACCCAGAAAAGGCTAAGCAAGAGTATATTGGTCAAAAAGTTCCGACTCTTGAAGAAATCTTTCAAAAGTACGGAAGAAGCATGAAGTATTATATTGAAACAAAATCACCAGATGTGTATCCAGGAATGGAAGAAAAATTATTAGCTTTGTTAAAAAAATATAATTTAATAGGTCAAAACATGTCTTCTAGCCGTGTTATGATTCAATCATTTAGCAAAGATAGTTTAACAAAGATTCATAGTATGAATGAAAATATTCCATTAGTTCAATTGCTATGGTATTATCCAAATGATAACAATGAGATTGTTGAATGGTCTGGTATTACACATGAACCGAAAAGTGTAACGAATGATGATTTTCAAGAAATTAAAAAGTATGCAGTTGGTATTGGACCAAACTTACGTAATGATAACGGAGAATTAATTATTGATGAGTCATATATGAAAATGGCTAGGGAAAATGGATTACTAATTCACCCTTATACAATTAATGAGAAAGAAGATATGAGATTGTTAATTAAATGGGGTGCTACAGGGATGTTTACAAATTACCCGGATCGATTACATAGTGTTTTAAAAGAAAAATAAGTGGGATATGATAAAAGGTATACCAGTGTTTTGGGTATACCTTTTTCTATGTTTCGGTTCTTCGTTTCATTCCACGTATTTTCTTTTCACGCATTGTGAATCAGCTCCATAAACTTTTGTAATGCAGCTGAGTGAAATATATCTTTTCTAGTAATAAAGGTAGTAGGAACTTTTTTGAAGTTATTTGGTAAAGGGTTGAATGATACGTCATGTGCATGAACATTTAAAATAGATTTCGTCATAATTGCTACGCCCATACCGGATTTTACACAAGCGAGTATTGCCTCAATTGTTCCAAATTCTAATACTCGTTTAGGTGAAATACCTTCCTCTTGAAGCCAGTTTTCTAATAAACTTCTATAATAGCAACCGTGACTAAAAGCGAGTAAATTCATGTCTCCTACTTCTTTAAGGGAGGATAAAGGATGTTTACTAATGAGAATTAATTCTTCTTCACAAAATACATTTGTATGAAGTTCAGCATGCTGAGTAGTTCCAGCGATAAACGCTCCGTCTAGCTTTCGGTCTAATACGAGTTGAATTAATTCTTCCGTCGTATTTGTTTCTAAAATAAATTCGACTTTTGGGTAATTCTCATAGTAGTTCGTTAATATAGATGGAAGCCTTACAGCAGTTGTAGATTCTGTACATCCAATTTTTAAAATGCCTTTTGGCTCGGTTCCGTTACTTTGGATAGCTTTTACAGATTGGTCCATTAAGTGGATAATTTGTTTTGCGTAGGATAATAAAATTTCACCGTTTGAAGTTAAAGTAACACCTTTCCCATTTCGATAAAATAAAGGCACACCTAATTCGTTTTCTAGTTGTTTTATACGCATTGTTACGCCAGATTGAACATAGTTTAAATTTTTAGCTGCGTGAGATATATTTCTTTCTTTTGCAACTTCGTAAAAAACAGTTAAATCCTTTATGTCCACGTATCATTCCTCCGAACAAGGTATCAATTTTTTTGATGGATTATATGATTAATCTTTATTTTATATGATATCAGAAATTTCATACAATGGAAGGGGATGGAGGGATTTTCATGTTAATGGAAGAGCGTGTGAATAGTACTTATAAGTGGATTATGTTAATTTTTGCGACTATTACTCAAGCAACAGCAACACTTATAACGTATGGTGTCGGAGCTTTCGCTTTATTTTGGAAAGAAGAATATTCGCTTACGAATATGCAGAGTGGATTGTTAGTAAGTGTTGTAAATATTGGACCGCTATTTTGTATGCTTTTTGTCGGGCGGTTACTTGATCGATATAATGAAAAATTATTAATTACTATAAGTTCTTTTTTACTAGGAGGTTCGCTTTTACTCACTAATATAGTAAATGAATTTACTGGATTACTCTTTGTACTTTTATTAGTAGGAGCGTTTTATAGTGTTTCGCAGCCAGGAGGAAGTAAAGTGATTATAAAATGGTTCTCAAAAGAAAATCGTGGGTTAGCGATGGGGATCAGGCAAGCTGGTATACCGATTGGTGGTATGTTAGCGGGAGTATTGATTCCGTTTCTTACAATAAAATATAATGTGGCTTATGCGATAAATATTATTGCATGTATTTGTATAATTGGAGGATTTTTATTTTTCATATTTTATAAGGAACCATATGTTCAGGAGAAAGTAAGAGAAGAATGTATTAAACTCTCTTTTTGGATGCAGTTAAAAGCAGTGATGTGTAAAAAAGAGTTGTATCCAATTTATATAACTGGTATTTGTATGATTTCATTACAAATGGTGTTAGTTGGACATTTTATAAAATTTTTAGTAATGGAACAATCAATTACACCTATTTTAGCTGGAAAAGTATTTTCGATTGTGTTCTTTTCCGGAATGATTGGCCGGGTTGTATTAGCGACTGTTAGTGATTTCCTTTATAAGGGGAAGCGAAGCACACCTTTATTTATAGTTGTCTGCATTTCTATCGGTTTCATTCTAATATTCGTTATAAGCATACATACAATAACGGGTGGGGTATTGTATGGTGTAAGTGCATTATTAGGTTTTTTTTCAATTGGATGGTTCAGTCTTTTTATGGTTGAAG
Source organism: Bacillus sp. LK2 (assembly GCF_001043575.1). Taxonomy (NCBI): domain Bacteria; kingdom Bacillati; phylum Bacillota; class Bacilli; order Caryophanales; family Bacillaceae; genus Bacillus; species Bacillus sp. LK2. The sequence continues at coordinate 69,430 of NZ_LDUK01000061.1, read as the reverse complement.
TTGCTGAATCGGCAAGTGAAGAATCTGTAGGGATGACAGTGAGCTTTGCACTTACACTAAATCAAATTGCTATAATTGTTGCACCTGTTTTATTTGGTTATATTGTAGATGAGAAAGGGTATACGTATGCGTGGTTGTGTATAGTTGTATTACTAAGTATATCGGCCGTTAGCTTATATAGTAAAAATAAATAATAAAGGAATGTTAGCAATGTAAATTTCTTTAGATTTGCTGTATAATCGGAATATAAATGAGATTAGATTTCAATTATGTTCATTTCCTCTTTTGAAATTGCCGGTAATTTTAGCCATAATAAGTTGTTTTTCGTTTTCATTATTTGCCCGATTTATTTTGTTCAAAAATTTTTCAGCGTGATTTCCTTTTAAAGTCATAATTTGTTTTCCGCAATATTCAATTAAAACCATGTTATTTTTAGTTACTCGATAATGAAACATCATATCGCTTAAACGATTGCGTTTATCAGTATTTTTCAAATCTGCACCTCCATTTTTGCTAATGTGTAACGAATGTTACATAAGAAATTGAAATTCAAGTTAGATGTATCCGATTGTAAGGTGGAAATTTTGCAAAAAAGAAATACAATAGAGAGTAGTCAAAATTTGAATGTGAGAAAAAGGAATCTAGTTTAATATGATGAATATTAGATAGATGGTATAATTATAAAATGTTTAGAGATTAATAGATATAGAATAAGAATAGAATGGAAAAGTATAACGTGAAACTGGATAAAAGAGGGTCCCTATATGTGTAAGAAATGGCTAATTGCTTTCTTTATTTTTGCTATTTTTTGTGGGAGTGTCGCTGCACTCATACATGCAAATAAAGATAAGAAATATAATTTGAAGGCATTTTCAAATTTTGAGAATAAGACTGAAAATGATAAACCGAAAGTCGATGCAAATCAGCAAAAACGTTATGAGATTGCAGCAACAAAACTAGATCAATATTTAAAAGATAAAGGATTTAATGGAACGGTCCTTGTAGCTGATAAAAATAATGTAGTTTTACGAAAAGGATACGGGTATGCGAATGTAAAAGATCAAATTTTAACAACGCCAAGAACAAAATATCGCATCGGTTCCATTACAAAAACGGTAGTTGCAATATCTATATTGCAGCTAAGAGAAAAAGGGAAATTAAATATAGAAGATAATGTGAATAAATATATTCCGTCCTTTCCAGCAGATAAAAATATTACATTGAGAAATTTGCTAACGCATACTTCAGGATTACCTGAGCAGGGACAAGGTAGAGTTGAGGCAGCATCACGTTTAAAGTTAGTAACATGGATTGGATCTCAAAAGCTTGAATTTCCTGCAGGTACAGGATGGCGATATACAGATTATAATTATATGGTACTTGCGTATATTGTAGAAAAGATATCGAATAAACCGCTCGCTGAATATGTGAATGAAAATATTTTTACTCCTGTTGGGATGCATGAATCTGGGATGGGTGCAACGTTGCCTGGGGATATGTTTTTAGCAGAAGGTTATACGAAAAAAAATAATGAGTTAGTAACAACGCCTCGTTTAAAAATGAGTTGGTTATATGGTTGTGGTGAAATGTATACAACGGTTGATGATATGAAAAGGTTAGATGAGGCAATTGTAGATGGTAAATTACTTTCTAAACAAAGCTTATCAGATATGTTTACTGTATCACCAGCTAGAAAATATGGATTTAGTTTTTACATTTACCCAGATTATAATCATAATCACGGGGTGCTAGCTGGCTGGAACACTTTTAATAATTTTAATGGGGATAAACGAACTTTTGTAATTCTTTTCTCAAACGTGCAAAATGGAATGAACGATGCATTTAATCAAGAATTTAGAAAGATGGCAAAAGATTTGTTAGCAGCAAACTAAGTGTTTAATATGTAATAGGAATGAAAAAAGGTAGTAGCTATATAATGAAAAATCGGTATGGACAATTGTCCATACCGATTTTTTATTTAGGTCGTTATTAAGAAGTTACATCATATAAAGGCTAGATGTGTGGAATATTATGTCGGATGTAAAAAAATGTTGTTTTATATTGAAAAAAAGCTTGAGCTTCACACTATGTGAAGCTTTACATTGTTGTAGAGAAAATTAGGAGGTTTAGAAATGAAAAAAATAGTAACGCTTTGTTTGGTAGCGGCTCTATCCGCATCAATTATTGGTGGGTGTGCTCAGGAAAAAGATAATGAGAATACTGAGAAGGTAGAGGCGCAAGAAAAAGTAGGGAAATATACAATGCCAGACGAAAAAAGCAAGCATGAAGGCACATGGCTGCAATGGCCACATGATTACACATATGGACAGGAGTATAAAAAAGAAGTAGAACCTATTTGGATTGAAATGGTAAGTGCATTAACTGAAGGTGAAAAAGTTCACATTGTTGCATATGATCAAGAAGAAAAAGAAAGAATCAATCAACTTTTAACAGATGAAGGGCTGAATATGGAGAAAATTGATTTTTTTATCGCTCCTACTGATGATGTATGGGCAAGGGATAGTGGACCGATGTTTGTTTATGATAATAATAAAAATCTAAAAATATTAGATCCGGGATTTAATGGTTGGGGGAAGAAAACGCCTTATAAAAATGATGCCCGTATTCGTGAAAACCTTAGTAAACAATTAGGGGTGGAAAGAATTGATTGGCATAAATTTGTACTTGAAGGCGGGGCAATTGAATTAGACGGTAACAGTACGGCTTTATTAACTAGAAGCGCTGTAACGAATAAAAACAGAAACTCGAAATTATCAGAAGCGGAAATTGAGAAATATATTAGTGAACTTGGAGTAACGAATTTTATTTGGTTAGACGGGGTACCAAACATAGATATTACTGATTTTCATATTGATGGATTTGCAAAATTTCACGATAAATCTACCATTATAACGCTGGCTGAAGACGATTTGGTGGAATGGGGATTGTCAAATAAAGATATTGATACACTGATGCGTGCAAAAAATGCTGCAGGTGGGAAATATAAATATGTATACCTGCCGCTAAGTAAAAATAAGGTTACGTTAGAAAGTGGGAAAACTCTCGATTATAAGGGGTCATATGTGAATTATTATATTGGGAATAAAGTTGTGTTGGTGCCTAATTATAATGATCCAAATGACAAAATAGCAAATGAAACCATTCAAAAACTATATCCTGATCGTAAAATAGTAGGTATTGATGTGAGAGAACTTTATAAAAATGGCGGTATGATACATTGTATTACACAACAACAACCCGTTAGTTTGAAGTAGTAAATTGAAGTTTAATCATAGGCAAAATAGATAACGTGGTATCTATTTTGCCTTGTTTTATTTTCTGTAACAAAGTTTCTATGAATTTATAATTACATCTTTGTTTTTTAGTTTTTATTAAATAAAAATTTATTATAAAAAAGTCTGTCAAGAGTCAATTTATCGCTCAACCACGGCTTTATATTTTTTATATAAATATATAATATTACCCCGTGCTATAATCCATTCATGAAATGTGCACGTTTCAAAAAAACAAGTAAGCATAGGAGATTTGAATAGAGGGATAGCAGTTTTTATCGTGATAAAGACGTTTTTCTAATTAATCATAAAAAGTGAGGGGAACAATATGGAACACATACAGGGCGGGATTATTTTTACTGCGATACCAGATAAATCGAATGAATATTATCGACCATTTTATGAAGATCTTATTTATTTTAATGAGAACTTAAATGAAAATAAAGCATATACAGATCAACTTATATCTTTATCTATTGAAGAACAAGAATTTCATACAAGCCATTTTGAGTATGACGATATTTGGCTGAGAGATGTTGCACCAGTTGTAACAAATCACCTTGTTAAATTTAAATATCAACCAAATTACTTACCAAAAAATCAAGGACAATATTTAAATCAACAATTTAATAAGTGGTTAGGAGAAAATGACTTTAAATATGTGACATCCCCATTGATATTAGACGGCGGAAATCTTATTTGGAATAAAAAAGATACTGTTATACTAACGGAACGCATATTTGATGATAATTATGATTGGACGGAAGAAGAGATTATAGAGCAATTGGAATGGGATTTAGATGTCAGTCGTGTTATTATCATTCCTGCTGAACCGGGAGATGTACTTGCTCATGCGGATGGTATGGTGAAATTTATTGATAATCATACAATGTTTATTAGTGATTTTCTAGGTGATCATGAATTTAGGCATAGCGTTCAAGAAATCATTCAAGAACAAATGCCAGAAGCTGAATTTATAGTTGTTCCTTCCTCATATACAGAGAAAGGGCAATATGATCAAGAGATAGCATCAGCAAAAGGTTTATATATAAATATGTTAGAGACAAATGATACTATCTACGTTCCTAAGTTTGGATTAGCTAGGGATAAAGAAGTATTTCAATATATTCAAAAACATACTGATAAACATGTGATTCAAGTTCATGTAGGAGAGATATCAACAATGGGAGGAGCCATTAATTGTTTAACATGGTATTGTCCTAATCATTTGTTACCTTCAAAAATAAAAAGATTGAAGAATCAAAATGAGGAATTTTCAATTAGGAAATTTTTTGATTGGTTTTAATACATGTTTACAGGTGTACTGGCTTAAAAGGGTAGAAGGTGTTTATAGGCTTATAAAAGATAAAGCATTAAAGGAGCATGTATATGTATACAATCACTGAATTTTCTCGGATTTGTAAAATGAGTACGCGGATGTTAAGACATTATGACCAAGAGGAGATATTAAAACCGGCATATGTTAATCCGGTAAATGGATATAGATATTATGAGCAGGAGCAATTAGAAGTAGCGTTAAGAATTAAAAAATTAAGAGAGTATAAGTTTCCTCTCTCGAAAATTAAAATAATTCTTCAGTCATCAGATCAAGATTCATTTATTACACATATGCGATCGCAAATTATAGAGTTGTCTCATGAAGTGAAACAACACTTACAGGTTATTTCTGAAATGAATGAAATGATAAATATGAATAGAGATTTACATGCAATTCAGCATAAAACATACGATATATTCATTGGAATGAGAGGAGAAATAACTGTAATTACTCAAAGGTTACAAATCGATATAAATGATATGGACGACTATTTTCATTCTTTATATGAAAAAGTACAAATGAATTGTTTTACAGTAATCGGTTCACCTTCTGCTGTATTCTACGATGAAGAGTATATTCCAAATCGCAGTGATATTGAATTAAGAATTCCGATTATGTATGAGAACAATGAAGAATCTTCCCGAGAATGTGAGATGAAAAAGCTAGTAGAGCATCAAACTGTTACTACGATGCATTATGGAAGTTATGATTATATAGGCTACGGTTATATGGCATTAGAAGAGTGGATTGAAAAGAATGGTTATATAACTGATGCGCCGCCATATGAAGTGTATGTAAAAGGGCCTGAATGTGAATGTTCAGTAGAGGAGTATGTGACGCAAATTTGCATTCCAGTTACTAAAATGTAATACGAATAATAGTTGACCTTAACACTATGTCAAAGTATAGACTGGACGTACATTCATAGAAGGGGTGAACATGTATGAGAAATATAGAAAATAGTTTGTTTTATATGCCTGCGGAATGGGAAAAACATGAGGGGACATGGATCCAATGGCCTCATGATAGAACTCATAGAGGTGAAGGTTACAGAGCTAAGTTAGATGATATTTGGGTAACGATGGCAAAGGAGCTTCATTATGGAGAAAATGTGCATAGTGTTGTATATAATTTGGAAACGAAGTTGTATTGGTCCCTATATACGGTGATGAACATGACAGGTTAGGACTTCGAATTATTGAAGGGCAATTTCCAGGTAGAAGAATTGTTGGTATTAATGTAAATGAATTGTATGCGTATGGTGGCATGATTCACTGTGTAACGCAACAGCACTTGGAATAAAATGAGTGGTTTAAATGAAAAAGAATGCAGAGTATATCTGCATTCTTTTTTCTATAATGTTGAAAATTCCTCGACTAGTGCATTGAAGCGAATTAATGCACTTTCAATTGGCTCTGGCGTTGTTAAATCTACACCAGTTTTCTTTAGAAGGTTTAGTGGATAATCAGAACTACCACCTTTAAGGAATTCGATATAGTTTTTCTGAACATCTGGGTCACCACTTAAAAGTTTATCAGCAATTTGGATTGCAGAAGCGAATCCAGTTGCGTATTTGTACACGTAAAATGGTCGATAGAAATGTGGTATTCTAGCCCAGCCGTATTTTACTTCTTCGTCAAATACGAGGGAGTCGCCATTATATTCTCTAAATAAGTTTTCATAAATTTCGCTAAAGACTTGTGCGTTTAATGGTTTACCTTGCTGAGCCATTTCATGTGTGATTTTTTCAAACTCTGCGAACATAATTTGTGTAAAGAAGGTACCTTTAAATTTCTCGATGAAATGATTTACTAAATGATTACGTACATCCGTATTTTTTGCTTCTTTTAATAAATGATGAATTAATAGCACTTCATTTACTGTAGAAGCGACTTCTGCGACAAAAATGGAATAGTGTGCGGAAATTCTTGGTTGATAACCGTGTGAGTAGTGCGTATGCATGCCATGACCACATTCATGAGTAAGGGTGAAAAGGCTATTTAAATCATCGTGATGATTTAAAAGAATGAAAGGGTGAACACCGTATACACCAAAGTTATAAGCACCAGAACGTTTTCCTGGTGTTTCTCTCACATCTATATATCGTTTATCTTTAAAGCTTTTTAATGTTTCAATATATTCTTCACCTAAAGGAGCTAGTGACGCGATCATTATGTCAAACGCTTCGTCATATGAAATGTCTTGTTTTACACCTTTTACTAAATCGACGCTTAAGTCGTATTGTCTTAGTTCATCTACGTTTAATTTTTCTTTGCGCAAATGATTATAAGTATGTAGTGATTGAATATTTTTTTTTGTTGTATCGATCAAGTTTTCATAAACTTCTTTCGGAACCATATCGCCAAATAATGATTTTTCTAAAGCGGATGGATATTTTCTTAGCTTTGAAACAGTAACATTATTTTTAATAGCTGCGGATAAAGTAGAAGCAATGGAGTTCTTTAACTGAACATATGGTTTGTAATACGCTTTATAAGCTTCTTTACGTTTCTCACGATTCTCATCTTCTATTAGCTTTGAATACATTCCACGCGTTAAATTTACTTTCTCTCCATTATCAGTCGTCACTTCACCAAATATTATATCTGCATTATTTAACATACCAAATGTATGCTGCGGAGAGGAAAGTGCTTCACCCATTTGTGATAAAATTTCTTCTTGGTCCTTATTTAAAACGTGTTTTTTATAACGGTATAATTCGAATAAATCTTCTTTATAATATTGTAAGCCTTCTGTTTCTTCTATGTAAGAATGTAATGTGTTTTCATCTACACTAAGTAAGAATGGAGAAAAGAAAGATTTAGCCGCACTTACTTTTACGTGTAACTGTGATACTTTATCGACAAGAGCCTGGGAGGCAGTATCACGTGTATCAAGGTCAGATTGTAGTCTTGCATAAGCAAACATTATTGATAAAATGCTAGATATTTCTTCACTTTTTGTTAAGTAAGCAAGTAGGCTACTGCCATCATGAATATTTCCATTAAACTCGTTCAATTCATTTGTTAATACTTCAATTTTGTTATAATCACTTTCCCAATCTTCAATTGTATGGTAAATATCCGTTAAATCCCATTTTTCTGTATCAGCTATTTGTAATCGATCTTTAAGTTCTGTCATAATCATTTCCTTTCTAGATATGTAGTTATATTCCTATATAACTATGAAATACAACAAATTGCAAAAAATCCCTGCTGAAAAATGAAAAGCCTTGCCGGAAATGACAAGGCTTTAAAGGTTATAAGGAAATACCGAACGTTGAATGTAAAAGATTTGTATATTGATCTTCTGTAAGTGATTCTTTAAGTTTCTTACCTTGTTTTGTTATAGTGAGGCTATCTTTCGTTAATGAAGCATGCCCATCATGAGTTAGCTTTACTATTAAAGGGACTTTATTGAAAGGTGATTTCTCGTGCTCTACAATAATTTTTTGCGCTGCATTTACCTTTGTTTCATTCACTTCTTCTAAGTAAAATGCATAGCCTACGGTCCAATTATCAGTAGAAGATTGATCTAAAAACGTATTGTTTTTACGCATTTCTAAAATATGATCTCCTTTTTCAGTCGTTTCTTTACGAATACGATAATCGCCGGTTACAGAATGAACAACTTTACCTGAGAATGGAACAGGGGCAAGAGGTAAATATGATCCGAAACCTACTTCAATTAAGTAAAGTTCATTTTGATGTTGTAAAACAGTTGCGATATGTCCTGAATCAACAGCCCATATCGAATTTGCAGCGTTATAAACTGTTCCTGAAACGAGATGAACATCGAATCCAGAGTCTTTAAGGAAGTAATACATAGTCGGATTCAATTCATAACAAAGGCCACCACGGTTGTTTAATAAAATTTTCTGGTGAAGGCTGTCTTTTGAGATTTCAGTAAAAGTGTTTTGAAGAATATTTAAGTTTTCAAAAGGGACGGCTTGTGCCATCGCGTACATAATATCATTTACATCATCGAATGACACAGATTCTTTCTCTTGTATATATAATCTAGTGAAAAATTGTTTTTGAAAGTCTGTCATATAAATCCCTCCGTAATATGTTCTACAAACTAATTGTATGTAATTTTGTACGAGAAAACATCTGCAATAAGTCGGGGGACTAGTCTGTAAATGTGCGTACGACTAAAGTATGGCACCTTTACTTCTCGCAAAACATATAGTATGATGATTTCAATAAATTAGATTTCAATGACTATAATATAAATTAATGAGAGGTGCTTTGTGTGAGTGCGGTAGGTACTAAATAGGAAAAATTTAATGAAATAAATCGGATAAGACCAGGGGATTTTTATGTACATCATACCCCTAATTTTGTCATGGATTTATTTCGATACCTATGAAGATACCTACAATACTTTATAAAGCGTGTGATAAAGGGGTTGCCATATACTTTTAAAATGGCTTATTTCCTTATACGTTATTACACTTGCCTTGTAAATGTAAAAGCTGCGGTATCCCCGCAGCTTTTTTGTATATAATTTTAATGTATAAAAATGGAAACTGAATAATGTAGAGCTCATTGGAATCTAATGAGTAGGTATCTTCATTTATGATAAGAATCAATCATAGTGAGGAGAAACAAAATGAATACGATGACTTTTGAAAAGTTACAATATAACGAATTAAAGGAAATAGTGAAATCATATTGTGTAAGTGGATTAGGTAAGGAATTATTAAATAAATTAGTGCCGAGTACGAATTTGAAAGTAGTGAGAAATCGTTTAAATGAAACGACAGAAGCACGAGCTATATTAGATGCAGAAGGGCATGTGCCTTTCTTCGGAATTTCTAATATCGCTAGTACAATTCAAAAATTAGAAAAAGGGATGATTTTAGATCCAGAAGAATTAGTGAGTGTTTCAGACTTTTTACGTGGATGTAGAAAGATTAAAAAATTTATGTTAGATAAAGAATTTTTTGCGCCAGTATTAGCTTCTTATGCAAATTCAATGACTGAATTTAAAAGTATTGAAGAGGAAATTAACTTTTCAATAAAAGGAAATAGCATTGATGCAGCTGCTAGTAAAGAGTTAAAAAGAATTCGAAATAATATCGATTCTGTAGATGGAAAAATAAAAGAACGTTTAACGAAGTTTTTAAGTAATAGTGCAAATAAGAAATATATTCAGGAGTTCTTTATTAGTAAAAAGGATGATAGATATACGATTCCAATTAAATCTTCATATAAAAATCAGGTTGCGGGAAGTATTGTTGAAGCATCTGCAAAAGGTTCTACTGTATTTATAGAACCACATACGGTTACAAAGTTAAATGTAGAATTGGCTAGTTTAAAAGCAGAAGAAGCGATGGAAGAGTATCAAATTTTAGCGACATTATCAGGAATGATACTAGAAAACATTTATCAAATAAAAATTAATATGGAACTTATTAGCCAATATGATATGGTATTTGCGAAAGCGAAGTTTAGTAAATCTATCGATGGAATAGAACCGAAGTTAAACGATCATGGCCACATTCATTTAGTGAATTGTAAGCATCCACTTTTAACAGGGAAAGTTGTACCGTTAAATTTCGAAATCGGTCAAGAATATCGCAGTTTAATTATTACTGGGCCGAATGCAGGCGGGAAAACAATTGTGCTAAAAACAATCGGATTGTTAACATTAGCGACAATGTCAGGCCTTCATATTGCCGGAGATAAAGAAACGGAACTCGCTATTTTCGAAAACGTGTTTGTAGACATTGGTGATAATCAAAGTATCGAAAATGCACTGAGTACATTTTCATCTCATATGAAAAATCTTTCTGAGATCATGAGGTTATCAAATAATAATACGCTACTATTATTTGATGAAATAGGAAGCGGTACGGAACCGAATGAAGGTGCGGCGCTTGCGATATCTATTTTAGAAGAATTTTATCTTGCAGGATGTATTACAATTGCGAGTACGCATTACGGTGAAATTAAACGATTTTCAGAAATGCATAGTGATTTTATGAACGCAGCAATGCAGTTTAATAGTGAGACGTTAGAGCCGCTTTATAAATTAGTTATCGGTAAATCTGGTGAAAGTAATGCACTTTGGATTGCAAATAAAATGAACGTAAAAGAGCATGTATTGCAAAGAGCGAAAAAGTATATGGGAAATAAAGAGTATCGTTTAGAGCGAGTGAATGAAAGTGAAATTAGAAAACCGAAATTCGTGCAAGAAAAAAGAGAAGAGCACTATGAATACAAAAAAGGGGACCGTGTGAAATTATTAGATCATAACGACTTCGGAATCGTCTATAAGGAAAAAGATAATTTCTATAATGTCGTTGTATATTATAACGGTGAATTTATGGAAGTGAATGTGAAACGTATTACTTTAGAGGTAGCAGCGAAGGAATTATACCCAGAAGGATACGATTTAAATACGTTATTTGTCGATTATAAAGAAAGAAAAATGCAGCATGATCTAGAGCGTGGATCGAAAAAAGCTCTTCGTAAAATTGAAAAAGAAATTAGAAAGAATAGAGGATAATATAGAATGGTAACGATTAGACAAGAACAACAAAACGATTATAGCAAAACAGAAGAAGTTGTAAAACAAGCATTTTTAAATGAAGAATTTAGCGATAAAACAGAACATGAACTTGTTAGTCGTATTAGAAAATGTGATGCGTTTATTCCTGAATTATCAATCGTTGCGGTAGATAAGGAAATAGTTGGTCACATTATGTTATCAAAAATTACGATAGAACAGGATGGAACTTCTGTAGAATCATTAGCACTTGCACCAGTTTCAGTTGCTCCAAGCCATCAGAAGAAAGGAATTGGTGGAAAGCTTATCGCAGCTGCTTTAGAAAAAGCGAAAGAACTTGGGTATGGATCAGTTGTTGTGTTAGGACATCAAGAGTACTATCCGAAATTCGGTTTTAAGAAAGCAAGTGATTGGAATATAAAAGCACCATTTGAAGTGCCGGATGAAGTGTTTATGGTGATGGAGCTAAGAGAGAACACTCTTCAAGGTGTAGAAGGAATTGTACAATATTCGAGTGCTTTTGCTGAGTAGGAGTATTGGTTAAGAAATGTAATCATAAAAGATGCTATCTTTTTGTAGGGATATACAGAAAGATAGCTTTTTTTATTAAGCAGATCTACTGACGTATATTTTGCTCAATGAATAATTGAGGTGGTAAAATTGATATAGAAACGTAAAGGGAGAGAATAGAATGAATAAGCGAGAAACAAATAGCAATGAGAATGTAGTTACGTTATATGTTACAAGACATGGTAAAACAATATTAAATACGAATCATCGCGCGCAAGGTTGGGCAGACTCTCCATTAGTAGAAAAAGGTGTTGAAGTTGCCTCTAATTTAGGAACGGGATTAAAAGATATTCATTTTACGAATGCGTATAGTAGTGATAGCGGTCGAGCGATTGAAACTGCTAATTTAGTATTAAAATATAGTGAGCAATCAAAGTTGAAACTTGAGAAAAGAAAAAATTTACGAGAATTGAATTTCGGTATTTTTGAAGGTGAAAAACTTGACAATATGTGGGAAACGATTGGGAAAGTTGCGGGCGTTACATCACCAGAAGAACTCATGAAGCTTTCTATTCAAGAAGTGATTAATCTTATTAGAGCAGCAGACCCTACAAAAGAGGCGGAAGATTGGGAATTATTTTCTACTCGCATAAAAAAAGAGATTGATAAAATTAGTGAAGAAGCTGCTGGAAATGGTGGCGGTAACGTTTTAGTTGTCGTTCATGGGCTTTTGATTACTACATTAATTGAAATGCTAGACAGTAGCAAAACAAAACTTGGAGTAGAAAATGCTAGTGTGACGAAGATTTTATATCAAGATGGAATATACACCGTCGAATCGGTTGGAGATATGAGTTATGTTGAAAAAGGAAAAGAAAGCGTGGAAATATAATAATATCTCAATTAGAAATAAGAAAAGGAGGCTAGAAAAATCTAGCTTCCTTTTTAAATTGGAACGATTAAGGGATTAATAAAATCTTCCCAGTGCTTTTTCTGCTTTCTAATAATTCATGAGCACGGGCACCGTCTTGTAAAGAGAACGTAGTAGGACTCGCAATGTTTAGTTTCCCGTTCGTAATCCATTCGAATAATTGAGAGGAACGTTCTTTGCGCTCTTCGTAAGATGTAAGTACATTCCAAAGGTCTCCGCCAGTTAAAGTTTTTGAAGTATCCATAAGCATACGTGGATCAACTAGCGCAGGATTACCTCCAGCCATTCCGTAAAATACGACAGTACCACCAGTTTTAGTAGCCTTAAAGCTGTCTTCTAATGTAGAACCTACTGATTCATACACAACATTTACGCCGGCACCATTAGTTACTTCAAGTACATTCGTATGCCATGCCTCTGTATATAAAAATACGTGATCGGCACCAGCTAACGTTGCTATCTTTGCTTTTTCTTTTGATGACGTTAGACCGATCACTTTTCCGCCTTGTAGTTTAATCATTTGAACGAGAAGTTGACCAACACCACCAGCTGCAGCGTGTACTAAAGCTGTATCACCTTGTTTTATTTGATAGCTATCTTTCGTTAAATAATGTGCAGTTAATCCTTGTAATAGTACAGAAGCGGCTGTTTCAAAAGAAATAGAATCTGGAAGTGGAATTGCTTTTTCTGAAGGAACGGCAACTAATTCTGCATTTGCAAATGGGACATCAGCAAATGCAATGCGGTCTCCAGGATTGATTGTAGTAACGCCGGATCCTACTTTTTCAACAATACCAGCCCCTTCATAACCTAATATATAAGGCGGGTTGCCAGCGAGATGATAATCGCCACGGCGTCTATAAATATCAGCGAAATTTAAGCCAATTGCTTTCGTACGAACAAGGATTTCATTTGGATTTATGATTGGATCAGGTATTTCTTTATATTGTAGTACATTAGCGTCTCCGAATGTTTCGAAACAAAGTGCTTTCATATGGAATACCTCCATTTATATTGTTTGTATATATTTTTTATCATACAATACAAATATCAATAGACAAAGAGGATTATTTCGATGGAATCAATCGGGAATTTCGATTGAAAAGAGGGATGATAAATGGAGATAAAACAATTAATTACATTTAAAGTAGCTGCAGAAAGCTTGAATTTTACCCAAACTGCGAAGAAATTAAACTTTGCCCAATCGAGCGTAACAGCACAAATTAAAACGTTAGAGGCTGAGCTCGGTACGCCATTGTTTGAGAGATTAGGAAAACGTCTTTTCTTAACTGAAGCGGGGAGGAAGTTTCAATTATATGCGGATAAGATGATTGCGCTCAGTAACGAAGCGAAAATGGCTGTGAAAGATGATGAGGAAATAGCAGGTACGTTAATAATTGGTGCGCAAGAAAGTCAATGTACATACAGGCTTCCTTCCATATTAAAAAGGTTTAAAGCACAATTCCCTCAAATAAAGCTTATATTTAAACCTGCTCATTCCAATAAAGATGCGAAGGAACAACTGATGGAGGGGAAAGTAGATCTTGTATTTATTTTGGACGAATGTAAAACAGAAGATGTTTTACATGTGGAGCCACTTATGAAAGAAGAATTAAAAGTAGTAGCTGCTCTGGGGCATCGTTTACTTGAACAACCTTCCGTTTCTACAAAAGATTTGGAGAGTGAAACACTTTTATTAACAGAACTAGGTTGCTCGTATCGAACTTTATTTGAAGATCTATTTCGTGCTGAAGATGTATACCCAGCAAATAAGATTGAGTTTGTTAGTGTCGAGGCAATTAAACAATGTGTCATTGCAGATTTAGGTATAGCCGTTTTACCGGCAATAGTAGTAGAAAAGGATATACGAGAGGGGACGATAAAGGAGTTAGTTTTAAAGGATTCAATCTCTCCAATCTATACACAAATCGCTTGGCATAAAGATAAATGGATGACAGCTCCTTTACAACAATTTATTGATGTAACGAGGGAGTTTTTTACAACGAATTAAGTGGAGAAATATTTGTTTTATATGAAAGAAAAAATGGCACTTTTGTATAGAGAGAACCGATGCTTGAATGAAACAAGTATCGGGTTTTTTATGTTTTAAATAATGAATGCTATAAAATGTGTATTTCTCAAGTTTTTTTCTTAGACGGATAAGTAAAATTCTTCGTATATTCCAATAACCAAAAGGGAATTTACAACGTTTATTTGTTTCTGTAAGATGCCTCTAGGAAGAATGAAAGGAGGGCTTACATAGCGGTATAGGTTGTCTTTATTATACGTACTTATTTTGAGGGAGGAAATGTAAAATGTTTAAAAAGCTAATGAAAGTATGCGTGTTAAGTGCAGCAAGTATGGGTGTATTATTTAGTTTTCAAGGAAGTACATTTGCAGCTACTGATTTAAGCAGTTATTATGACGGGAAAAATCCGGCTACAACGAAAGTATACGGGGGAAGTACAACGTGTGATGCAGATGGATTTAACGCAAAATCTACAGCGGTATACGAAGGTGGTAAAAAAGTAGGGACCGTTTATTTACGTTACAGTAATAACTGTCATGCAGCATGGTCTAAGCTTGTTTTAGATCAACCAGCGCCTTCTGTTTCTGGAGGGATATATGCTTATGCAGTTATTAATAAATATAAAAACGGTGTATTCCAAAAATCGGTAGATTCTAATAGTGGTAATGGAGCAATTAAAACTGGTCAAACGAGCACTTATACAGGAATGGTGTTTGATTTAACGGCTGATTTTGGTTATACAGCTGATGCCGAAGCGGTTACGATTAATAACGGTTACGGGAAAACTGGACGTTATTAATAAAGGAGCGAAATCTATGGGTCTTTATAATGCTGCCGTTTCCGAAATTCGGAACTGTGCTGTGCAATTTTTCTAATGGGATTTCTTCTAAAAACGTAAATAGAGTTTCTCTTGTAGAACTAATAAGATTATATTGTTGTTTTAGAACATCTAACATGCAATTACACTCCTCTTTTGTTTACTGAAATGTTTGTACGGTAAGTAATTCTATATTTACGAGGGTTGTACCTTTTTATCGTATTGCCGGAGTGCGCTAAGCATATTAGGTGTATTTCTTAATTGTTTCTGGTAGATTTATAAATAAATTGTATATAAAAAAGGGGAACGATAGAGTGAATAGAATAGTTGGTTTAAAACAATTTGAAATAACTCGCGGGGCATTACTTAAATTTATGGAAAATTTAGATGATAAAACTGCGGATACGCAGCCGGAGGGTTTTAATAATACAATTCGTTGGCATATTGGTCACGTGTTATCTGCAGCAGAGTTGTTTATGTTTGGAAGAGAGTTTAAACATTTGCCAAGTGAATATCCAGGTTTGTTTGGATATGGAACAAGACCATCTAAATGGGAAACAGAAGGCCCTTCATTAGAAGTGTTAAAGTCTCAGTTACAAGAGCAAGCAAAGCGCATTAGTGCAATTCCAGCAGAAGCGTTTGAAAATAAACTTCCAGAGCGATTTTTAGGATTGGAAACAGTAGGGGAGCTTTACGGTATGATGCTTTATCATGAAGCGGATCATATTGGTCAAATGAAAGCGATGGAACGAATTATTAAAGCTCTATAGATTTGAAGAAGTTAAAAAAACGAAATCCTAGATGGATTTCGTTTTTTTATTGAGTAAGTAGAGAAGCTTAGAAGTTTCTAATATGTATTTACATTATCCTCTTGATTCCTTCAAATGTTTGAGTTGTGTAACAATCATGATACTAATGACAACGAGTAAAAACCATGAGCTAATTTTACTAAGGTGAACGAGATTCCATGCCTCCCGTTGATTTGGATATTGCCACGCCCCGAAAAATGTTGCGATGTTTTCTGCAATCCAAATAAAGAATCCAATAAGGAAAAAGGAGAGTACGAGCGGCATTTTATATGTAACTCCTTGTAACGAAAATTCTACAAATGTGCGAAAGAATACAATGAATAAAAGTAAGGTTAATACCCACCTAAAGTCATATAGAAAATGATGTGTGAAAAAATTGAAGTAAATCATAGCTCCTAACGGTATTGCAAAAATAGCCCTCGGCCAATTATACATTTGTAAATGCAACCTTCTCCACGCTTGACATATATAACTTGCGACACTTGCATACATAAAACCACTGTAAAGCGGAACACCTAAAACTTTTGAATATGCCTCTTCAGGATAACTCCATGAACCGAAATGTACTTTATATATTTCTAGTAGAAGGCCGATGAGGTGAAAGACAGTAATTACTTTTAGTTCGTCTTTTGTTTCAAGACCAGTCTTGTACATAATCCACTGCATAAGAAGACATACGATGAGTATGAAATCATAACGATATAGCCCTGGGATAGAAATGAGTTTTGAAAGGGCGAGTGTTAAAAAAATAACGACAGGGAACAAACAGGATAATGCTTGTTCGTAAGTAAAGTGTAGTAGTTGTTTTACATAAAACATTTTTTCACCTTCGATATACGTATTTGGAAAATTGAAACAATAACTTAGTATACTATAAATTTGAAAATATAACACCGCGCTATTTTGCATGTATTTGTAAGTTTTAGAAGGGAATTGTAATAAGTATTTTAATATTTTAACAAAGTAAAAAAATAGTTTGCTATTTAAAAAAAGTGGGGATATAATATCTAAATGAAAATGATAATTATTATCAATAATGATTATAAATAAAAAATTATTTTAAAAAACAACTGAATATAAAGGATGAAATGAAACATGTTACATAAGTCTACTGTACATGCTGGCAATAATCGCTGGATACATATTAAGTTCGTATGTTTTATGAGCTTAACAATTTTATGTTTAATTGGGTCTATATTTTTAGCTATTGCATTCGGTGCAAAGGATATTCATTTACAAACGGTGTGGGCAGCGGTTTTTGATTACAATCCAAAATTAACGCAGCATCAAATTATTTATGAATTAAGGCTCCCGAGGGTAATTGGCGCGGCAGTTGTAGGAGCTGCTTTTGCAGTCGCTGGGGCTGTTATGCAAGGGGTAACACGAAACCCTTTAGCTGATGCAGGTGTACTAGGAATAAATGCTGGTGCGATGTTTGTAGTAGCACTTAGTTTTGCTTTTTTCCCGCATATGCCGTATTCCTATTTAATGATTGTCTCCTTTATGGGAGCTGTTTTAAGTACAGTACTCATTTTTATTATCGGATCGGCAACATCAGGCGGGTTAACACCGATGAGGCTAACGATTGCAGGAGCAGTTATGGCAGCGCTTTTACATTCGTTAAGTTCAGGTATCGCGATTTATTATGATCTAAGTCAAGATTTAGCGTTTTGGTACGCTGGTGGTGTTGCAGGAGTAAAGTGGGACCACTTGAAATTTTTAGTGCCTATTATTCTCATAACGATTGTTTTTGCGACAGTGCTAGGGCGGTCTATTTCACTTATATCAATGGGGGATGATGTTGCTACGAATTTAGGAGTAAAAACGAACCGAACGAGAATACTTGGAATGATTATAGTAGTCATTCTTGCAGGTGTATCTGTTTCAGCTGTTGGTTCCATTGGGTTTGTAGGACTTGTCATTCCGCACATCGCTAGAAAATTAGTAGGTGTTAATTATCGGCTTATTATTCCTATGTCAGCATTATTAGGTGCTATGTTATTAGTTTTAGCTGATTTAGGGGCAAGAACAGTAAATCCTCCTAAAGAACTTGCGATAGGAATTATGGTAGCTCTTGTTGGGGTTCCGTTCTTCCTTTATATAGCACGTAAAGTTGGGAGGGAGCTATAAGTGAAAGATCTTTTTAACACGGATAAAAAGAGGGCTATTACTGTAACTACAATTTTCGGATGTATAAGTATCGTTGTAATTTTGATTAGTCTAAATACGGGGACGCTGAGTATTGCACCGCTCAAAGTGATTCAAACGCTTTTTGGTTATGGTGATTTTGAGAGTGCAACCGTGCTATATGATTATCGTATGCCAAGAATTATAATCACAATGCTAGCTGGTATTGGCCTTGGGATTTCCGGTGCGATTTTGCAAGGATTATCTCATAATGCACTCGCAGATCCAGGTATTCTCGGATTACATTCAGGTGCATCTTTCGGGCTTATTGTATTCGTTACTCTCTTTCATTCTATTAATGAGAGTGCATCAATTTTAATACCGTTATTTACATTTGGCGGAGGAGTGCTTGCTGCATTTCTTATTATTATACTTGCGAGTGACCGGTCAAAAGGTTTACTTCCCATTAGACTTATTCTCGTTGGTATTGCAGTTTCAGCTGGCTTTAGTGCGATTTCGTTATTTTTCTCTCTCAAGTTAAATGATGAGACATATACATTCGCTTCTAGATGGTTAGTTGGTAACGTTTGGGGAAGAGATTGGATTCATGTCCTTGCATTATTGCCGTGGATTTTTATATTAACCCCGTATGCATGGCTAAAATCTAAAACGTTAAATGCACTGTCACTAGGTGATAGTGTAGCAGCAGGACTTGGTGTTTCTGTTCAAAAAGAACGTTTACTACTTTTAGCTACAGCAGTTGGATTATCTTGCGCGAGTGTATCGATGGCAGGAGGCATTGGTTTTATCGGCTTAGTTGCTCCGCATATTGCAAGAAGGTTAGTAGGTACTACATATCAACACTTTCTTCCGCTAGCGGGTATTATCGGAATGATTATTTTAGTACTCGCAGATACGATAGGGCGCTCTTTATTTGAGCCAAATTCTATTCCAGCTGGTGTAGTAGTAGCGGCTTTAGGAGCACCGTATTTTCTTTATTTACTTACAAAAACAAAATAAACACTTCAAAGAGGAGAACATATGAAAAAGAAACTTACTATTTTATTTAGCATTATGTGTATTGTAGTATTATCAGCATGTGGTCAAACGAAATCTAGTGAAGAGGCAACTAAAAAAACTGAAAAAAGTAATGATCCAAAAATTGCTTCTATGTCTATTCATTTGACGAATGATTTACTTGCATTAGGAATTACACCAGTAGGTTCTGTTATTGGTGGAGATTTAAAAGATTTCTTACCACACGCAAAAGAGCAGTTGAAAGATACGAAGAAACTCGGTGTTGTAACAGATCCAAATATGGAAGCATTGCTTCAATTAAAGCCATCTGAAATTTATGTTGATGAAAAATATGCTGGCAAAGATTTAGCGAAATACGAAAAGATTGCAAAAACACATGCTTTCAATTTAGATGAAGGTACGTGGAGAGATCATTTAAAAGAAGTTGGTAAGCTTGTAAACCGTGAGAAAGAAGCAGATAAATATATTCAAGACTATGAAGAGCAATCAAAACGAGTAAAAAGTTTAATAGATAAAGAGTTAGGTAATAACGAAAAAGTAATGGCAATTCGCGTTACTGCAAAAGAATTGCGTGTATTTAGTACGAAAAGACCGATGGGACCAATTTTATTCCAAGACTTAGGATTACAACCCGCAAATGGTGTAGAGAAAATTGATGGAAACCGTCCTTTCGAAGTCATTTCACAAGAAGTATTACCTGATTTTGACGCAGATGCGATTTTCGTTGTCGTAAATAGAGACGATAAAGCAAAAGCAGCATTTAAACAACTACAAGAAACACCAATTTGGAAAGACTTAAAAGCTGTTAAAGGTAAGCACGTATACATTATTAATGACCAACCATGGCTTGACTATTCGGCTTTAGGAAACAAAATGGCAATGGATGAAGCAGAGAAAATGTTTACGAAGTAATATCGTCTTGTTGTTAGGAAGGCCCTCTAAATTTGGAGGGTCTTTTTATCATTGTTATTGTTAGAATAAACAAAAAATATACAATGAAGTCGATCTTTTTTATTTTGTGAATTTTTGAGAATAAGAGATTTTCGATTAGAATATGATATTAAAATCGAAGCGAGTGTAAAAAATTACAATTATGAAAGAGGTGTTTAAAGATGGAGCAAGATGAGATTTATTTGCGAGCTAAAAAAAGGGTGGAGAATTTAAAAGCATTTTACGTTCATTTAACGCTCTATATACTAGTTAATCTGATGCTTTTTTTAATAAATGTAATCTCTGATTCAAGTAAATTATGGTTTTTATATCCACTTGGAGGTTGGGGAATAGGTATTGTTATACACGGTTTGACAACTCTTCCATTAGGGATATTCGGAAAAGAATGGGAAGAACGAAAGATTAAAGAATATATGGAGAAAGATAAGTAAATCTTTTTCTTTCATATCTTTCTTGCATGGGGCGTTTCCTCCAAAAAGATTTTTGAATGTAAATAATATTATATTCTTGTTTCAAGCACGTAAAAAGGTCGCTTCCGTTTGCAGACCTTTTATGAATAAAAGTACATGATGTATTATATCTATTTGTAATATGTTTTCGTTTCATGGTATGTATTGTAAGGTCGCAACATCAAAAAATCATATGAAAACTGTACTGTATTCTAGTCAAAATAAGAACCCTCCTACAATTAGGAGGGTTCTTATCTTTCATATAAGTGAATCCGATTTTATGATTTTGAAAATGACTGTCGTATGTTATACCCCTAAAACGCAGACTGATCAGAGCATGCTCTGACTTCATTGTTATACTAGTGTCTATGATTGAACTCAATATGATAGTAATAGGTAGATTTCACCTAACGTATAATCTTCTGCTTTTTTTCCTCGGCGCTTGCAACTGATATTTGACTACATAACAAACCAAGTGATAATGTAGCGCCAACTAATGCTTTGTTTAATTTTATAAAACTTTCCTACTTTCTGAATGTTTATATAACGCGCATTTATGATATGATGATTTCTGATGGAAGTAAAGGGTTATTTTCCTAATTGTTTAAAAAATAGGAAATAAAAGGAGACGGGCGTAATGAAGCGGAAGGTGCTATTTGCGATAATAGTCGTTGTTTTAATTGGATTTATCATTTACTATAATCGTACAATTGAATCAAAAATACAGGGATTTCCTGTACCTGCTCGTGCGGAATATGTACATCAGGAAGAGCATAAGGATTATGAATACAACGGAACATGTTTTTCAAACGGATTACCCATTGATTATCAGCTAGGAATTTGGTTAGCTGGATGGAAAACACAGAGAGCAGAAGGCGCAATGATTCAATATAAAAAGAACGATAGAGTTGTTGTTTTAATACAAGGTGGGAATGCCATTTACATTTACGAAGAAGGTAGTAAAAAATAGGCTAGATTTTGAATGTATTTAAATAAGAGATGTTTAATATCTCCTCCCATATATTCATTAATACAAATTGCTAAGCTAATAATTAAAAACCAAAAAGTGAAATATCTTAATAATAAGCTGAACTTCATAATAATTTATCTCCTTAACAAAATTTAGCAGATTAATCCTAAAACAGCTTTATCCTAAAACAACATATTTATGTTATAAAGATAGAATAACAGCTTACAAGACTGGAATACCTTCTGATGTTTTAGATCAAAATAAAGTTTCTTATAGGGATTCTACCGCATCGCTATTAAACTAACATAAGAAAATCCCCCATGCCTCTCAAGATAATATTTTGAAGTATCCCCAAAACGAAAATTTTATTATTTTACGGTTATTTATGAGGATTCATCTCACTTTTTCGTTTTGAGGAACAACCAATTTCTTAAGTTGATGGGCATGGGGATGTGCCAATGTCAGCGCTTATTGTAAGTATCCTGTTCATACAACAGTTCAAGGGGCAAGGGGATAAATAGGCTAGAATAATTATCCCCGCTATTTAAAAAAGGGAGAGTTTCAAATGACAATTAATCTTTTTCAAGATAAAACAATTAAATTATCAGCTATTAGAGCAACTGATGCTGAAGTAATGGCTGTGTGGCAAGAGGATAGTGAGTATTTAAGAAATGTAGATACAGACTTAGCGTTCCCGCAATCTTTACATGAAATATCAAATGATGAGCTATTAAAGGGGCGGAGATCGAATAGTATTTCTTTCATGTTAAGAACGGTTCAAGATGATCGTCTAATTGGTTTTGTTGCAATTCATGGTATAGAGTGGAATAACAGAGCAGGTTTATTAGCAATTGGAATAGGAGATGCAAATGATAGGGGAAAAGGATATGGAAGAGAAGCAATACATCTTATTTTAAGGTATGCTTTCTATGAAATGAATTTACACCGGGTCGGCCTCGACGTTATTTCTTATAATAAAGCAGCCATTGAACTGTATAAACAGATGGGTTTTCAGATGGAAGGGTGTATGAGAGAAGCAGTTCAGCGAGATGGAAAGTGCTTTGATCGTATGATTATGGGGATGTTGCGGGATGAATGGATAGAGCTGCAAGATTAAAAATACATTCCATATTGTATATGTAGTATGCAGGAGATATAACAATAATTGGCGAATTTTTACAGTGTACTGATTGAACTTATAAGGAGTTATGCAAAATGAACTTAGAAAAAGCAAAACCAGTAAATGAAGAGGTCGCTGAATTAAAAGAACTAATTAAAGAATTGCACGGAAGTGTACACCAACTTCAAAGTGAAGTGCAGCAACTAAGGCACGAAAGACCAGTTGTTGAAGTGAGAAAAGGTGTTCAAT
Organism: Bacillus sp. LK2; assembly: GCF_001043575.1. Classification (NCBI taxonomy): domain Bacteria; kingdom Bacillati; phylum Bacillota; class Bacilli; order Caryophanales; family Bacillaceae; genus Bacillus; species Bacillus sp. LK2. Next base: position 46,282 of record NZ_LDUK01000061.1, on the reverse strand, counting down.
TATCGCCAGCAATTATCGGACAAATTGGTGGGATTATTTTAGGTGGATTAGCAATTATAGGTATATTTTGGTGATGGAAAAAGGTATGCGGCGTAGTGCTGCATACCTTTTTGTATTGTTTGAAAGTTTTCGTCATTTGTTGGTAAGTAAATAGCATGTCCTTTACATTAAGTAACGTAAATATATGTAAGCATGTGATAATAATAATGCGATGATTGTTAGTGGTAAGCCGATTTTTAAGAAGTCCATATAAGAAAATCCATGTCCTTCACGTTTTGCAATACCAGCAACGACTACGTTTGCTGATGCTCCAATTAACGTTCCGTTTCCTCCTAAGCAAGCTCCAAGAGATAATGCCCACCATAGTACTTCGATTTGCGGAGAATCGACAGATAGTCCGAGTCCTGTAGCTAAATCTTGAATAAGAGGGATCATCGTTGCGACAAATGGGATATTGTCAATTGTTGCAGATGCGATGCCAGATACCCATAAGATAAGTATAGCAGCGAAACCGATATCACCATTTGTTACGTTAAGTACTTCTTTTGCGAGTGAAGAAATGAGTCCGATATCAATTAACCCGCCAACGAGAACGAATAGTCCAGCGAAGAAGAAAATTGTCACCCATTCAACGTGAGCAAATATATCTTCTATTTCATGTTCTTTCGCGCCGATTAACATAAGAAGTGTAGCACCTGTCATCGCAATAACTGCAGCGTCTACATGAATAATAGAATGAAGTACGAAGCCTAAAATGGTTAGTCCTAAAATCGTAATGGATTTTAAAAGGAGGCTTTGATCTTTAATGTAATCCTTTTCATTTAATGCCATTAGTTTTTCGATTTGTTCAGATGTTGTTTTTAGTTTGTTACGATACATGAAGTAAATAATTCCTAATGTAACGATAGAAATAATAAGTACGATTGGAGCTAAGTTTAATAAAAAGGCATTAAAGTCTAAATGCTTATTAGCCGATCCAATCATAATGTTCGGTGGATCACCGATTAGTGTTGCTGTGCCGCCTATATTTGAAAATAGTACTTCTGAAATCAAATAAGGCACAGGATTTACTTTTAAAATACGTGTAATGGATAGTGTAACAGGCACGATTAATAATACGGTCGTTACGTTGTCCAAAAATGCAGAACCGACAGCGGTTAATAGGGATAGTAATAATAAAATGCGGATCGGTTTTCCGCCAGCTGCTTTTGCTGCTTTAATGGCTACAAATTCAAATACGCCTGATTGACTCGTAATATGTACGAGAATCATCATCCCGATTAAAAGAGTGATTGTTTCCCATTGAATATGTGATGTGAAAGCAGTATGTAAATCTACGATTCCAAAAATAATCATAATAGCAGCACCGAATAGTGCGATTACAGCACGATTCAATTTCTCAGAAATAATAAAACCGTATGTGACTAAAAATACGGCAATTGCAAAATAATATTGCCAATTTGCTACTTCATGTACTGAATGTTCCAAGCATGTCACCTTCTTTAAATTATGTATTCAATTGTCGAAATGTATCCCTCTACATAAAATATATTGTAGCAAATTCAAAAAAGAAAGAAAACTGTTTAACAAAGTGAAAGAAAAAATGATGATTTTACATATCATATAAAAAATAAAAAAAACACAGTGCAAATTATTAGGAAAAGTGAGCGTTGTCCTCTAATATAGAGATAGCAATTTACATTATTTTTGCGTAAAATGGTTTAAAGAGGTGAATTCCGATGGAAATAGTAAAAGATAGTTCTCTTATTCAAAATGAAATTGAACGTTTTGTAAATAAAGATGTATATATTCATTTAGAAACGACGAACGGAGCGTATGCATCACACATAAATGAAAAGATGATGACAGTTGGTGCTTTCATTCGAAATGCAATTATCCGCTTTGAACGCGGGAAGATAACTGGAACAAACCCATACCGAGTTGGTCTGAAAATGGATCACGGATGGGTATATGCTGAAGGTATTACGCATTGGGAAGTAGATGATCAAGATCGTTTATTACTAGCTGGACATGATAATTTAGGTCGCCTAGCAGTTGCGCTTGAATTAAGCTTAACACCATTTAAGTAAGAGGGAGGGAAACTTATGGAGAGACATGTACTTGTTGTATTTCCGCATCCAGATGATGAAGCATTTGCTGCGGGAGGAACAATTCGCTTATTAACAGATCAAGGAGTACCTGTAACGTATGCATGTGGTACTCTTGGACAAATGGGACGTAACATGGGTAAGAATGTATTCGCTAACCGTGAAACGATTCCAAATATCCGTGAAAAAGAATTGAAAGATGCATGTGAAGCGATGGGGATTCAAGATTTAAGAATGCTCGGTTTCCATGATAAAACGTTAGAGTTTGAAGATGTTGATTTCGTTGCAGACAAAATTGAAGCAATCATTCAAGAAGTAAATCCATCTCGAATTATTACATTTTATCCTGAGCATGGCGTACACCCAGATCATGATGCATTTGGCCGTGCTGTAGTTCGCGCTGTATCACGTATGCCAAAAGAAGAGCGTCCAGTCATTCATGCAGTTGCAATTACAAAAAATCGTGAAGCTGTACTAGGTGAACCGGATGTTGTAAATAATATTAGTGAAGTATTTGAACATAAGTTAGCTGCACTAGGCGCGCACCGTTCACAAACAGAAGCAATGCTTGAAGACACGCATGCAAAAATAAAAAATAAAGATGCAGCAACATTAAAATGGCTGCAACTTGAACAATTTTGGACTTATAAATGGGAGTAGGCTAGAAGGATACCTTTTAGTAGCTCTTACATAGAAAAAGCGCCGTCACTTGTGATGGCGCTTTTTCTTGTTGAAGTGTGGTGTGTTATGTTATGTTTGTTGATTAGTCAATCCATAATCTTTAAGTTACGAATGTATGTATATCCCTGTATCTGGTGAATTATCATGATTGGCTCAAGAAGTTCAAAGCTGCTTATGCCTGTGCTACCATTTTTCAGATTAACCATGATTTTAGCTACAAGGGTGCTGTCTCATCCGTGAACTAGCCTACTTTTCGGACAACTTCTTTTTGTGTGCTATTTTTTCGTACTAGCCAAATACATTAGCATGTGGAATTTTTCGTCTATTACATGATAATCAAAATAAGGTCCTGGATCTGTACAGTAACCGATATTTTCACTTTGCATGATTTGAAATCCGTTAACTGATAAATTTTCTTCTAAGTATGTTGGATATAAAATGTGCTCGTGGGAATTTGGATATAAGGCTGAAATATTTTTCAAGGATTTGGCCGAGCTATCATAATACGAGTATCCGCCGACAATTGTTGAACTGTTATGTAAATAGTTTTTTAGAACGTGATTTGGGAACTGCGGATTAAGCAGTGAAAAATCAGTTATTGTAAAACTATCTACAAAAACGTCGATGCTAAGCGGTTTCAATGGTAGGTTTAAATCAGTATTTAAAATATAAAGGACACGTGGTTTCGGATTCATACGCTCAATTCTGTTTCTAACCTTCTTGAGCATCGCAAGCGAATAGCCACTGAATACATAGGACGCGCTCGTTTCAAGAACATCGATATATTTGGGTAGTGACACAAAAGCGTCAACGTTTGTTTCCACGATTAATTTGTTTTTCAAATCTATATTTTGTAGAACTTTTTGAAACTGAAAATTAATTTTTTCAAATAAGTTAATCATTTTGGGATTGATCTCTTTAATCGTTTCTTTATCGTAAAAATAAGATGGATAAGGGGACGTCTCGTACAAGTTTGCGGTAATGATAATACCATCCTCGATAGCTGCCTCATATCCACAGGAACAAGTTAAACTCCCCGTGTGAATGTAAACTTTTTTAATCGTTACATCTTTCATTTCAAGTGGAATGTGGCACTTCGGACAATAGAGCAGATCTACAAAGGAAAGTGGGATCCCTGTAAGATTCTCTTCTTCAGATGAAGGCGAGCTAGTTTGAACCGCTTTTTCAATTAATTGGATAGCTTTTGATATGTCTTCTTTTTTCTTGGCCAGCTCGTTCTTTTTATCAATGAGCAAGTTGTTGTAGTAGTCGATATCCTCATGATCCGAGAAGTTTGTGACACGCCGATACGATAAAATTCGTTGGATTTCTAGCAATGAAAAATGAAATTTTTTTAGCTCAGTAATAAAAGTCATGTCGTCGAAACACAATTGGTTCATTTGATACTGGGTGTTTTTTTTGTCTGGTATTAATAATCCTAGTTCAATGTAATAACGAACGGTATCAGTTGTAACGTGAAGAAGTTTTGCAAATGTACCAATTTTCATAGATGTCCCCCCAATGAAAAAAAGTGGAGTTACTCCATTTTTTTCGCAAAATGAATTCAAAAAACTCTAAAATGGCTATTGACTTGGAGGAAACTCCAAGTCATATTATTAGTTTAATAAGTGTGAATATTTAGAATATTTTTGAGTGTATTGTAACATACATGTCACGAAAGGAGAAGGATTAGCTATGGATAAGATGGATCGAATGGATACTCTCTCATTGTGGAAAGCAACTGCAAACAGCTATGACAAAGGAAAACCTCTTGAAGGAAATGAAGAGGCGGATGTTGTCATTATTGGCGCAGGCTTCACAGGTCTTTCTTCTGCATATCATTTGCAAAAATTAGGGAAGAGTGTCATTGTCCTTGAGCAAGAAACAATCGGATATGGCGCAAGCGGTCGCAACGGCGGGATGGTATTGCCAGGCTATAAGCCGACGATGCAGGAGCTTGCCAAGAAGTATGGTGCCGAAGAGGCGAGACAACTTAACGATCTTTCGCTGCTTAGTGTTGAACTAGTTAAAAACATCATCGATGAGCATCAAATCAATTGTAACTTTAGAAAGACAGGCCACATTGTGGCGGCTTACAAAGCTAAGCATTTTGAAGGATTGAAACTTGAAAGCGAATATTTAAACAAAAATTTTGGATATGAATGTAGCGTGCTTAATCGAAGTCAGTTGCATCAAGAAATCGATTCCCCGCAATATTATGGTTGCCTAGTCGACGACTCGAGTTACTCGTTCCAACCACTGAATTATGCAATTGGTTTGGGAGAAGCAGCTAAATCGATCGGTGCAAAAATCTTTGAGCATTCGAAAGCACTATCTATTGAGTACGGCCGAAATATTGTGAAAGTTGTTACAGAAAAAGGTGCTGTTACAGCGAAAGACATTATTGTTGCTACAGATGGTTACTCCGGAAAAATCATGACTGAATTGAATAAAGGCGTACTGCCAATTTCGGCACGTATTATTGCTACTGAACAGCTTCCAGAATCATTGGTGAATAGCGTCATTCCTAAGGATCGCATGGTTTTTGATACAAGCAGTTTCCTTTACTATTTCAGACGTACACCAGATAATCGGATCGTATTTGGCGGTGGTGACATTCGTCCAAACTTAGGTGATGCTGTTTATCAAAGTGTTTACGATGCCATGGTTAAAATAATGCCAAAACTAGAAGGAAGCAAGATTGATTACAGGTGGGGTGGATTGATCGGCGTGACAATTGATACGTTCCCGGTTATTGGCAGATCTAAAGAAGGCGCATATTTCGCAACGGGTTATACGGGCCATGGTGCGTCTCTCTCAACATTGTTTGGTAAGTTATTGGCACAATGGATCACAACGGGGAGTGCAGGTGGATATCGATTTGAAAAGGAACGCCTCAAATCATTCCCGTTCTATAATCAGAAAACGATGCTGGTCAATATAGCACATATTGGTTTCAAACTAGTAGATATTATTGCATAAAGGAGAGGTGTTTATGGAAATTAACATGTTCATTGACGGGAAATGGGTAGAAGCGTTATCCGGTGATAGACGAAACATTATTAACCCTGCAACCGGAGAGGTTATTGCAACGTCTGCTCATGGATCAGCAGACGATGCGAAGATAGCAATTAAGGCAGCTCGTAAAGCATTTGACAGCGGAATATGGTCGGGTTTATCGGCGGATGAAAGAGCTGACTATTTATATAAAATTGCAGACCGTCTTGAAGAGAAGACAGTTGAAATTGCCCGTTTGGAAACGGTAAATAATGGTAAGGTTATTCGTGCCACAACCTATGTGGATATTCCTGTATCAATTCAATGCTTCCGCTATTATGCTGACTTAATTAAAGGTATGAAAAAAGAATCTTACACTCGCGAGGATGCTTCGGAAACGATTATTATTCATGAACCGATTGGTGTTTGCGGACTTATTGTACCTTGGAATTTCCCGCTTATGTTAGCTGTTTGGCAAATTGCTCCGGCACTTGCCGCAGGGAATACAATTGTAATTAAACCTGCTGATGTCACTCCTGTAAGCGTATACAAATTGTTTGAAATTATCGAAGAAGTTGGGCTTCCTGACGGAGTGGCAAACTTAGTATTGGGACCTGGCTCAAAAGTTGGGAATGAGCTTGCAGAGAGCCATGATGTTGATAAAGTTGCCTTTACCGGTGGAACAACAACAGGCCAAAGTATTATGCGCGCAGCTGCTGGCAATATGAAAAAAATCACACTTGAACTAGGTGGTAAATCTCCACTTATTGTGTTCGACGATGTGGATTTTGAAACCGCAGTTGATAATGCGATGTTTGGTATTTTCCACAATGCTGGGCAAGTTTGTTCAGCGGCATCTCGTTTGCTTGTACAAGAGACTATTTACGATAAGTTTGTTGAAAGATTGGCCGAGCGTGCGAACAAAATTGTAGTTGGCAACGGAGAAAATGAGAACATTGAAATGGGAGCTCTCACAAACGAATCTCATATGAATGAAGTGTTACATTATATCCAGAGAGGAATCGAAGAAGGTGCAAAATTAGTTTGCGGTGGTCAGCGCTTAACAGAAAATGGGCTTGATCGAGGATTTTTCATCGCACCAACAATATTTGCTGATGTAAATGAGAATATGTGTATTGTTAAGGAAGAGATTTTTGGTCCAGTCCTTGTTGTACAGAAATTTAAAGATGAGGAAGATGCGATCCAAAAAGCGAATGATTCCATTTATGGATTAGCCGGTGCTGTATTTACGGAAGATATGGATCGAGCAAAACGTGTTATTAGTAAATTACGTGCGGGAATTACTTGGATTAATAGTTATCATCTCGCTTATGTTGAAGGTCCTTGGGGCGGATATAAGCAAAGTGGAATCGGTAGAGCGTTAGGTGCTGTTGGGCTGGAGCATTTTATGGAAACGAAGCAAATCAATATCCACCAGCATGTCAAGCCTGTAGGTTGGTATGCGAATTAATTGAGCTTAACTTGCTATATAAATTATTTATAAGGGGATATGCTCATGAAAATAGTGGACAACCGTCCGTCATCGAAAATAGAGCAACCAGAAGTAATGAATACGCCGGTGGATGATTCAGTGCTGGGAACCAAAAGTATTCCGTTACTATATTTACGGTTTGCTTTGGCAGGAATTATGGCTAACGTAATTCTAGGAGTTGTATCGGTTATCGATGGCTTTTTCGTCAGTGGCTTTCAGGAGCTAGAAATCGAAGGGATCGGAATTGGATTTACGGTCATGGTTATTACCCGTATGATTGGTGTTCTTTTGGGTGTAGGAGCCGGAGCGGTCATTTCACTTCGACTGGGGAAAGGGAAGATAGAAGAAGCTAGAGGTATTATGGGGCAAACTTTATGGTTTACTCTTTTCCTTTCTTCTTTGTTAGCTATACTTGGGTTGGTCTTTGAAAAGGATATTATGATTTTATTCGGGGCAAGTGATGAAGCGCTCCCGTATGCGGTGCAATATAGTCGACTACTATGGATTTCATTGCCATTAACGATATTGGCCGTTGTATTAAGTATTTTAACTAATATCGATGAAAAACCTGGATTATCAATGAACAGTTGGTTAGTCGCAGCAGTTGTTGCTGGGATTACAGAATGGATTATGGTAGTGAAGTATGACATGGGGATGATGGGTTCTTCATGGGCTAATACGATTTCGCAATCGATTCCAGTCCTTCTAATCTTTTATTTCTGGTTTGGTAAAACGAAACTTAAGCCAAAAATGAAAGATATGATGATTAATCTAAAGACGATTGGTGAAGTAGCTTGGACGGGCTTTGCATCTTTCTCGAGTCAGTTTATGATGTTTTTTGCCATTATTATCTTCAACAACTTACTACAAAGCTACGGTGGTGGGCTGCACGTTGCAGCTTTCACGATTCAAAACGGTTATATTACCAATCTACTTGCCTTAGCAGCGCTCGGCGGGATGACAGGACTCCAACCGATTATTAGTTATAATTACGGTGCAGGAAACCTTGATCGTGTTAAGCAAGCAATTAAGATGGGGCTCATTTTTACAGTTTCCTTCTTTGTGATTGTGACAGCTCTACTAATCATTTTTGCAGATCCAGTTGTGTCATTTTTCTCCGGTGGTAATGTTGAATTGCAGAAACTGGGCATTTGGACGACAGTTGTATTTAATTCTTTGTTTATGCTTAATGCAGTCAGTTTGCTTATCTCCGGTTATTTCGAATCACAAGAGAGAAATTGGATCGCAACGTTTATTAATGTTAGCAAAATGCTGTTGTTCTTGTTCCCATTTCTATTTATTTTCCCGAAATTCTGGGGTGTGGAAGGTGTATGGTACGCAGGCCCTGCTGCAGAAATTCCAGGCGTTCTCATTGCCATATACTTTATGAGAAAAGAGTTCAAACGTTTAAAAGATACAAATGTTAAGACGGTAGATTTATAGAATTAATTTCTTCAAAATTACCAATAAGAAAGAGAGATGATCATCATGTTTTTTGCGAAAAAACTTACGGCAGAAGAAGCAGAGCAACTAGGTGTTAACACGTGGGAACCATGGGTAGGCGAACCGAATAAAGGAACGTGGCATGTAGAAGAACAGGAAGTTTTCTATGTGACAGACGGTGAAGTGTTTATTACTGTTGATGGGAAAAAATATCATATTACAAAAGATTGGGTCGTTTCCTTGGCTAAGGATCTTGTTTGTGAATGGGATTGCCCAGTATTTTTGAAAAAGAATTATAAGATGAACCATGAGATCAATGTGAAATGGGAAGTGGGCAAATGCTAAGTAGATAACTACTCCTGCGCGTTAAAAAGATTGAAAATTCAGAATAGAGATGTTGAAGAAATGTAGTGGGATTTATGAAGATAAGTTTACATACCGCCTTATGAATGCGCTTTCTTTATACGTAGGGCGGTTATCTGAAAATAGGAGGTTTCACCATGGTAGTAACGAAAAATGTACAAACATTGAAAAATTATATTGGCGGACAATGGATAGAATCCACAAGTAAGCATGTTGAAGATGTACCAAATCCAGCAACAGGAGAGATTATTGCTCGTGTACCTCTTTCGACTAAAGAAGATTTAGATAGAGCTGTAGCAACTGCGAAAGAAGCATTCCAAACATGGAGAAAGGTTGCTGTGCCTAGGCGTGCTCGAATTCTATTTCGCTATCAACAGCTATTGATTGAAAACTGGGAAGAGTTAGCTAAACTCGTTACCTTGGAAAACGGAAAAAGTTATAAAGAAGCTTACGGTGAAGTACAGCGAGGGATTGAATGTGTTGAATTTGCCGCAGGTGCACCCACTTTAATGATGGGAGAGCAACTTCCCGATATTGCTACAGGTGTTGAATCAGGGATGTATCGTTATCCGATCGGAGTAATCGCAGGAATAACGCCATTTAATTTTCCGATGATGGTTCCATGTTGGATGTTTCCACTTGCGATTGCATGTGGAAATACGTTTGTATTAAAACCATCTGAAAGAACACCGTTATTGGCTAATCGTATAGCCGAACTATTTAAAGAAGCAGGTCTTCCAGATGGAGTACTAAATGTTGTGCATGGTGCACATGACGTCGTTAATGGCATTCTTGACAATGAGGATGTGAAGGCTGTATCTTTCGTTGGTTCTCAACCAGTCGCTGAGTATATTTATAAAACAGCAGCAGCTAATGGCAAACGTGTACAAGCTCTTGCAGGAGCAAAAAATCATTCGATCGTATTAAAAGATGCGGACCTTAGTTCTGCAGCGAAAGAAATTACAAATGCTGCCTTTGGTTCAGCCGGTGAACGATGCATGGCGGCGGCTGTTGTTGTAGTGGAAGAAGATGTTTTCCTTGGCCCCGTTATTCGCGAAGGACATAAAGAGCGAACACTCGGATACATTCAATCTGGTGTAGAGCAGGGAGCGACACTTATTCGTGATGGACGTGAAGATGATGCAGCAAACGACCGAGGTTATTTTGTTGGCCCAACGATTTTTGACAATGTGACACAGGAAATGAAAATCTGGAAAGATGAAATTTTCGCACCGGTTCTTTCTGTTGTACGCGTAAAAAACTTAATGGAAGCGATTCATGTTGCTAATGCATCACCATTCGCAAATGGTGCATGCCTGTACACGAATAGCGCAAAAGCTATTCGTGAATTCCGTGAAGAAATTGATGCAGGTATGCTTGGGGTTAATCTTGGAGTTCCCGCTCCAATGGCATTCTTCCCATTCTCTGGTTATAAGAAATCTTTCTATGGTGATCTCCATGCAAATGGAAAAGATGGCGTGGAATTCTATACTCGCAAGAAAATGCTTACGGCTCGTTATTAAAAAATTTATGTGAAATCATAAAAAGATAGAATGGAGTTGGTGATTGTGCAAGCGACAGAACAAACACAAAGTTTGAAACAAGCAGATGAAAAGTACCTTTGGCATGCGATGAGAGGAGCGGCCCCTAGTCCAACGAATTTAATTATCACAAAAGCAGAAGGAGCATGGGTGACGGATATTGATGGAAACCGTTATTTAGACGGTATGTCTGGTCTTTGGTGCGTGAATGTTGGATATGGCCGAAAAGAGCTTGCAAGAGCGGCTTTTGAACAGCTTGAAGAAATGCCGTATTTCCCTCTGACACAAAGTCATGTTCCTGCTATTAAATTAGCAGAAAAATTGAATGAATGGCTTGATGATGAATACGTCATTTTCTTTTCTAACAGTGGATCGGAAGCGAACGAAACAGCGTTTAAAATTGCTCGTCAATATCATCAACAAAAAGGTGATCATGGACGCTATAAGTTTATTTCACGCTATCGCGCTTACCACGGTAACTCAATGGGGGCTCTTGCAGCAACAGGTCAAGCACAGCGAAAGTATAAATATGAACCATTGGGGCAAGGATTTCTGCATGTAGCACCGCCTGATACGTATCGTAATCCAGATGATGTTCATACACTGGCAAGTGCTGATGAAATCGATCGCGTCATGACATGGGAGTTAAGCCAAACAGTAGCCGGCATGATTATGGAGCCAATTATCACCGGGGGCGGCATTTTAATGCCTCCTGATGGATATATGGCAAAAGTAAAAGAAATTTGCGAGAAGCACGGTGCGTTGCTCATTTGTGATGAAGTTATATGTGGATTTGGCCGGACAGGGAAGCCGTTTGGATTTATGAATTATGGCGTCAAACCAGATATCATTACAATGGCAAAAGGCATTACAAGTGCGTATCTTCCTTTGTCAGCAACAGCAGTCAGACGAGAGGTTTATGAGGCATACATAGGCAGTGAAGATTATGATCGCTTCCGCCATGTGAATACGTTCGGGGGAAATCCTGCTGCTTGCGCCTTGGCTTTGAAGAATTTGGAAATTATGGAGAATGAGAAACTCATTGAACGTTCCAAAGAATTGGGTGAACGACTGTTATATGAACTAGAGGATGTAAAAGAGCTTCCAAACGTAGGAGATGTTCGCGGAAAGGGCCTTCTTTTAGGTATTGAACTAGTGGAAGATAAGCAAACAAAAGAACCGGCTGCCATTGAAAAGGTGAACAAAGTCATTAATTCTTGTAAAGAAAAAGGTCTGATAATTGGTAAAAATGGTGACACTGTTGCAGGTTACAATAATATTTTGCAGCTTGCACCTCCATTAAGCATTACAGAGGAAGATTTTACTTTTATCGTTAAAACCATAAAAGAGTGTTTAGCTCAACTTTAATTTGTTAAAACGCGGAAGGTCCTATTGAGAGATGTAATTTTAAATACTGAATGAATTACTCGAAAAGGGTAATTCCGAAAGGGTTGAGTTTATGAAAGCTGATGTTGTCTTGATAAATGGAGAAGTTATTACAGTCGACCAAAAGAATGCAGTAGTCGAAGCTGTAGCAATAAAAGATAATCGCATCGCAGTTGTTGGTTCGAATCAGGAGGTTAAGAGTTTTATAGGAGAAAAAACGGATGTAATTGACTTGCAAGGAAAAACGCTTCTTCCTGGATTCATTGATTCCCATCTTCATCTCATTTCTTATGGACTAAATCAGTTGGCTATCAGTTGTAAAGTTGAACATATTGATTCTATCGAGGCTTTGTTAGATGATCTGAAAAAGAAGGCATCAGAGACGCCAAAAGGTGAATGGATACGTGCTTGGGGCTTTAATGAAACAGCTGTGAAGGAAAAGCGTTATCCAACAATTACTGAGCTGGATGAAATTTCAGTTGAACACCCTATTATTATAACTCGTACTTGCCACCACATAAGCGTGGTGAACAGCAAAGCATTAGAAATTGCGCAAATTAACGAGAACACACCGGATCCGAGTGGGGGAGTTATTGAAAAAAATCAGGAAGGAAGGCTTACAGGAAAGTTAATTGAAGCAGCAAATATGAGAATGAGCGAGGTTGCAAGTTATACAGAAAGTGAAATGATGAAGGCTGTGAAAATCGCATCAGATCATTTCGTTGCAGCTGGCATAACAAGTATACATGACGCAGGTGGAGATGGACCTGAGAGTTTTCGTTTACTACAACGAGCTGTGAAGAGTAGGGATATTCGTGTCCGAATATATGCAATGATATGTCAAATAAATAACTCTCATGAATTTGTTAATAAAATGATCGAAGCTGGTGTAGTAACTGGTACCGGAGATGAGAGATTCAAAGTTGGACCGGCTAAATTATTTACAGATGGGAGTAGCACTGGCCCTACAATTGCAACCCGTAAGTCATATTCAAGTGACCCTAACAATTACGGTATTCTTTATTATAGTGAGGAAGAAATCTATAAGGTTTTAGGTGAAGCGCATAAAAAAGGTTATCAAATCACTGTACATGCACAAGGTGATAAAGCTATTGAAATGTATTTAAATTGTGTAGAAAGGGCGCTAGAGGAATCACCAAGAAAAAATCATCGTCATCGAATCGAGCACGCGGGAATTTCTTCACCGGATTTACAAGAGAGAATGAAAAAACTAGAGATGGTTCCAATTCCAAATCCTCCATTTCCATATGAATTTGGAGAGATATATGTCCGGCATTATGGTGATCGTGTGAATCACATGTACGCTGCTCGTGATTTTATTGATCGTGGCATCATTGCAGCAGGTAGTTCGGATGCACCAGTTACTGACTATAATCCTTTATTAGGAATTCATGTTGCTGTCAATAGAAAAAGCCAGTCTGGAATGGAGGTTGGTGCTAATCAATCTATAAGCGTAATGGAAGCTATTAAACTATACACCTGGAATGGCGCTTATGCGAGTTTTGAAGAAGAGATAAAAGGAAGCATAGAGGTCGGAAAGTTGGCGGATTTAGTTATATTAAGTGACAGCATTTTAAGTGTCAATCCAAATCAAATTAAAGATTTAAAAGTAGAAACAACAATTATTGATGGTGAAATTATCTATCAAGAAGAACAATCAGTGAAAATTTAATATATCATAGTTTGCATACCACGTAACTCTTGTAATGTTACGTGGTGTTGTATTTAGCTATTATGCAGAAGCGCCGTTTAGCTTTATTGAGTACTTTCAGTTATCACCTAGTATGTACGGATTTCTAGGAATTGTAGTTGCGTCTGCCTCTATTATTGGGGCGAAAGTTTCAAAACGGTTACTACCTATTTATAAACCGGGGAAAATCATATATATAGGTTGTATTGTAATGACAGGAGGAGCAGTCATTTTATCTGTTATTACTTCTGTTGGATCAAATCCAAACATACTATATATGATTGGATTTTTAGTAGCGATGTTTATATTGCTACTAGGAATTGGGGTAGCGTTACCTAACTGTCTAAGCTTAGCGTTAGTAGATTTTCAAGATGTCATTGGCACAGCCGGTGCATTGTTTAGCCTAGGCTATTATATAATAGTGACGATGACGATTTGGGGAATGAGCCAGCTTCATACAGGTTCATTAGTAGTCATGCCTCTATATTTTTTAGATATTGTAGTAATTATGGTAGTTTTCACTCGAGTATTTATTTTGAATGATAGAGCTGAAAATTCTGTTTAAATATATAAAGAGAAAAGAGAGTCTCATTGAAAAATGAGACTCTCTTTTTTATAAAAATTATCATTCATGTTGATAATTTTTAATACTACAGTTTTACAAAATTTATTTATTGAACAAGAGATTTCTTTAGCAACTGTTTTTTTATCATCTCCAATAAATTGTGAATATAGTCGTCATGTGGGAGTGTAATGGAATGTTTGCTGTATAAAAATAGGTCGAGTAGATTGTAAATAAAATACTAAATTCATATTTTTAAACAGATTTGTAGATGGAGGAGGTTTGAAATAAGGTTTTATCCAAAAAACTGATATTTGGTTTATATTTGGTTTGTATTTGGTTTATGTTTGGTTTATGTATACTTTGCGTCTGCCTTATGTTTGGTTTCATTAATTACAAAATCAGTTACAAAAGTTACAAAAACTATTTTTGTTGTCTAAATAGTCTTATATTACGGAGGAGAGCATGAAAAAAATGTCTTTAGGAGGGGGCAAAAAAATTCGGTGAATAAAAATTGTGAATCATTAAAAATGTGTTATTAAACTTGGACATACTCATGTTATGAATCTAATGATGAAGGGGAAAAGTATGAGTAAACCGCTAGCTTTTTAATGAGAACATTATTAATCAGATATTTATGCTCATTTTAAGATGGCAGGTATGATGCAACGGTATAACGTTTTAGATTACAACGTTATCAGTAATTGCTTAGTTTGTAAATGTTGATACCATCAGCTAAGTATTATGTTGTAAACGGTAAGCGACTTAGTAAGGATAATAGGGAAATATCGATTGTTTTTTGTTTGTACGATGATTATAAACTAGGTTTATCAGTACGATTTAGAATTAAATAGTTTATATAAAAGTAAGAGGATAATAAGTTTACTTATAGCGTGCCGTTGATTTAGAAAGAAATACAATTGATTTTTATTTAGGTGAAACAAGAAAGTATAAGGCCACGGAGCGTTTTTTATGAAAGCTTTGCGGTCTTTTTATATTTTATTACTCTATACAAGTACGCGGTGGATCCTATGGTATTTCAGAACAAGATCATCATTGTAATAGGTAATTGTTTATTGCTTCTAGTTGGAAAATTTATATGGGGAGTCTTAAAGATATAGTAAATATAAAGGAGATGGGTTAAATAGTGAAATACACACTTAAAGATCTTATAAATATAAATGAGTTTAAGAATATAACAGAGCAATTTTATAATTTAACTAAAGTTCCATTCTGTCTCCTTGATAATAATCAAAATGTTATATTTTCCAAAGGTGACCCTTTTTTTCATAATCAGAAAATCCAATTGCCCCAAGAAATGCATATTCCCATCATTATTGAGCAGGAGCATATAGCAACCTTTGTTATAGGAACAAGTATTAATAAAGAGGTTATTGCAGATTCTCATATAACACATTTTAAATGCATTGCAAATCTAATTGAAGAGATGGCAACACAACAATTACACCTTAAAAAATTTCATGAAAAAGATTCACAAATAAAGACGATAACAAATCATGAAGAAAATTGTTTAGGCAGTGTATTACAAAATATGCCGATTATGATTAATGCTATTGATGAAAAAGGAAATATTATTATGTGGAATCGGGAATGTGAATTAGTAACTGGATATAATGCAGATGAAATAATTAACAATCCCAAAATGATGGAATTGCTACACCCTCATAAACCTTATAGAAATCAGTTATGTAACGAGTTGTTGCATAATGGTCACGAATCTAGAGATTGGGAGGTGAATATAACATGTAAAAGTGGAGAGATAAAAACTATTATGTGGTCAAACATTTTACATAGTATTCCAAATTTAGGATGGAGTATTGGAGCAATTGGAATTGATATAACTAAGCGTAAGAGGATGGAAGAAAAACTTAAACAAACCTCGACTGAACTAGAATTAATTTTTAAAGCAATTCCTGATTTGTATTTTTTGTCAGAACTTGATGGGACCATTAAGGATTGTAAAGTTAATGCTATATCCAAATTTTATGTTCCAATTGAAGAATTTATAGGGAAGAAATTCCAAGAGATATTACCAGTTCCTATCATAAAGCAATTTGAGAAGGCTATTAATCAAATAAAAACTTCATCCGCTCCTGTATTAATAGATTATTCTCTACAACTAGATGATGAAATTTATTATTTTGAAGCAAGACTTTTACCGCTTTTTGAGGATAAAATTATGATTATTGTACGTGATATTACAGAGCGTACAATAACGACGGAATTATTAAAGAAATCAGATACCCTTAATGCAGTAGGGCAATTGGCAGCTGGGATTGCTCATAAAGTTCGTAACCCATTAACAGTAATTAAAGGGTTCATGCAATTATTGCAACAGGAAGTAGGGAAGGATAAAGAATATTTAAGCCTAATACTTTCTGAAATCAGTAGTATAGAAAAAGTTATTCAAGAATTTTTATCTATTGCAAAACCGAATGCTGCAGTATTTGAACCCAAAAACCTTTGTACTATATTAGATAATGTAGTCGACTTAATAAGTACACAAGCAATTATGAAGAATATTCGTATTGCATTAAATATGGATGTTGAAAACTTATTGGTTGAGTGTTGCGAAATTCAACTAAAACAAGTTTTCTATAGTATTTTACAAAATTCTATTGAGGCTATACAAAATGGTCAAGAAATCATCATTAGCGTGAAAAAACATAATAGTACCGAGGTTAAGATTTGTATTTTAGATAAAGGAGTAGGTATTCCTTCAGAAAGAATTAAAAGACTAGGTGAACCTTTTTATAGTACAAAAGAAAAGGGGACGGGTGTTGGGCTCATGATGAGTTACCGAATTATTGAAAGTCATGGTGGAAAAATAAGTATAAAGAGCCAAGTTGGGAAAGGAACTACTGTTACTCTGTTTTTTCCAATTTATAACGGTGACTCAGTTGGTGATGTTAGTGCAAATAGCATGTAATCATAACTAGCAAATAAATCTCTGAAAATGAAAGATCAAGCTATTATCTTGTAGAAACATAGGTGGTCTGAAGTAATTTGATCTGGCAAAGAAAAATGGATTTAATAGGGATAATGTAACTTGAATTTGAAGTACAACTCCTAGTTTCAGTAGACGTTATATTTTATGCATAGAAGTAAGAGGCTCCTTTCAAAATTCACTTAAAAAGTTAGATTGATAATTCATAATGTAACGGAAGATAAAAAATTAATTTAGGGAAAAGAAGGTTGCTCTAAATACCATTTAGGTTAAGTTACATGTATATCTAAAAAGTGAAAAGTTTCTTTTTCTCAGCTATTGAAAAAGAAACTTTTTTACTTGAGTGATAATTTTTTATGATATTTGTGAAAGGGTTTTGTTATATTTTTGAAAGGAAAATGCAATGTATATAAACTAATATGAACTTACGCATATTGATTTTATATCAATCGCCATTGATGAAGGAACCGAGGAGACTTAATGTATGAAAACAAGAATTGCAATTATAGAAGATGAAGATAGTATACGAGAGATATGTAAACGGTACTTAGAAAGAGAAGGGTATGAAGTATACACTGCTGTGAACGGAACAGAAGGATGGAATGTATTTCAACAATTTCAACCAGATTTAATTATTTTAGATTTGATGATGCCAGGAAAAGATGGATGGGAACTATGTGAGGAAATTCGCCAACATTCCAATGTGCCGATTATTATGTTAACCGCGAGAGGAGAAGAAAGAGAGCGGATTTTAGGATTAACAATGGGAGCGGATGATTATGTAACAAAACCCTTTTCACCTCGTGAATTAGTATTAAGGGTACAAATTATATTAAGAAGAGGAAGTCAAGTAACAATTCAAGGAATAGAGTCTGCATCAGGAATGATAGAGTTTCTAGATTTGAAAATTGATCCAACAAAAAGACGTGTATTTGTTTGTCAATATGAAATAGAGCTAACGGTGAAAGAGTTTGAGGTGCTTTATCTCATGGCAAAGCATCCTAAACAGGTGTTTTCACGGTCTCAACTTCTTGAACAAATTTGGGGATTTGAGTATGAGGGCTGCACAAATGCAGTAACTGTATTAATGAGTCGTTTACGTGAGAAGTTGGAGAAGCATACAACAAAGAACCGTTGGGTTCATACGGTCTGGGGCATCGGTTATTGTTTCGAACCAGATGGAGGAAACGATAAATGAAATTACGATATCAACTTTTATTGATGAATTTATTAAGCACGGGTATCATGGTAATTTCTATATGGTACAGTGAAAGGCAAATGTTACTTAGACCAGAACAGACACGATTATTAATAGTAATTGTAATTGTAGCCATGATTATTTCTACGATTATTTATTGGTTAATGACACGTCCTATTATGAGATCTATTCAAAATTTAATTGCCTTAACCAAACAATTTAGTGATAGACAATTTGGAACGATGTACATAATAGGGAAAGAACCGGAAGAGTTTAAAGAATTAGCGGAAGCTTTTCAAGAAATGGCCAAAAAGTTAGACGAAAGCTTTGCTAAATTAGAAAAAGGAGAAAAAGCACGTACAGAGCTGATTGCGAATATTTCCCACGACTTACGAACACCCATGGCTAGCATACAATTGATGATAGAAGCGTTACAAGATGGATTAATTGAAGACCCTGATATGAAACAACAATATTTAAAGACAATCCTAAATGATATACAACGATTAAGTGGATTAATTAATGATTTATTTGACCTTTCTAAGTTAGAACTTGGACAAGAAGTTTTTCATCCAAGTTTAATACATGTAGATAGTATTCTATTAAAAGTAATAGATTCACATGATATCTTATTGCAAGATAAAGAGATTGATTTGCAATTGCACGTTTCTGAGACATTACCACGAATTTGGATTATGCCATGTAAAATAGCTCGAGTTATTAATAATTTGTTGCATAACGCGATTCGGCATTCTCCTACATGTGGAGCAATCGAATTAATTGTAGAGGAAAATAAACAGAAGCAGCAAGTTCAATTCACTTTGTGTGATGAAGGAGAAGGGATTTCTCCAGATGATCAATTGCGTATATTTGACCGTTTCTTTAGAACGGATCCATCAAGAAGTTCACAATCCGGAGGTTCTGGGCTTGGTTTAGCCATTGCAAAATCGCTAGTTGAACTGCATAAAGGACAAATTGGTGTTCGGGATCGCCAAGACGGGAAACAGGGATGTGAATTTTGGTTTACTCTTCCTGTTACATCAGAGAAGAAATGAGACGGTTGAAGGTCTTTTGTAACATTTACGAAAGTGAATTGAAAGATATACATAATAAGATGACTGTATTGAAGGTAATTATATTTTAATTTCTTTATTTTAGGAGAAACAGCGGAACTGGGACAATTCTTAAGCAGAATCGCATGTGTAATTATAGGGATTTTATCTTTTATAATTAAATCGTTTATCAATAAAAGGAACACAACTTTAAAAAAAGTAGTGTTCCTTTTATTTTTGTCATCTATCATATTTAAATTTTATTAAATAGCAAAGTAAAACAGGGAGCAAGCATAGAAAATTTCTTCTTCCTTTTTGTTTGGTTAGGATATGATTATAAAATTTGTTTCTGCAATTTTCTCATCTTTCTATGTGTTAAGAAATTCTGCAACGGAACTCGTTATATCGATAAAGTAAAAAAAGATTTGTGAAAGACTTTTGTAACATTTGCGAAAGAGAAATGAAAGACTTGTTAGATATTATGAAATCAATCTTACTAGTAGATGTTCAAACACGTATAGGAAATATGGAGGAAAACTAAGATGAAAAGATTAAAGCCAATACTTGGTGCAGTAAGTAGTTTAACTATGGCATTGACGATAACAGCCCCTGCTTTAGCTGAAACAAAGCCTGAACAAGACGGAAAAGTAGAAACCTTTAAAGAAGATACAAATTTAAAGGAAGGACAGAATATTATCTATGGCGATTCTGGAAAAAAGGGAGTCATGATTATGGAAGAGCCTCAGGAAAATAATGATTGGGACGAAGATGGTATTCCTAATGATGTGGAAGAAAAAGGATTTAAAATTGTATTTAATGAAAAGACAGGGAAAAATGAAGCCCAGTTATATGACCTAGTGCAAGACTTTGGAAAAAAGAGATTTATAACAAATCCTAAGAGTGCAAACTCAGATGGAGACCCTTTTACAGATAGCTATGAAGTGGAGCATTATGATAGTGATTCTGATATAGATTTTAACCCTATGATCGCGAATGTACCAAATCTACAAATTGCTGTAAAACGTATTGATATTACTCCTGTTGCTAGTATTACAGACTCAAATGGTGAGTCACGTACTAAGACTTGGGAAAAAAGCTTATCTGTACAACATTCTTTTAATGTTGGCTTAGCTGGTGAAGGTGGCGCTGAAGGATCAGCAGCGGGTCCTGTACCATCGGGTAAGGGATCGATAAATGTGGGGTATGGTTATTCAAATACAAAAACGGAAACAGAAAGCATCTCTAATAGCTTTGACTGGTCGACAGCAACCACTGTTGATTCATCTAAGGCAGCAAATGTGAGGCTTCATCTAGAATATAAAAATACGGGTACTGCATCTGCTGGAGATGTTTCACCGCACTTTAACATTCGATTAGGAAATAAAATTATTAATACTGTAAAGGCAACACAAGATCGTTATAAAGCCAACTTGTTAACTACAGCAAAAGGTGGAAATAATAAAACTGAAATTCTAATGGATAGTATAGAAGGTCAAGCGGATGTGAAAATTTCCTTAACACTGGATGAATTAAAAGCGGTAGAACAAGGGGCACCACTTTCTATTGAAGTCTTGCCTACTAGTACGATGAATGTGTATACAATGAAAGATGGACAATTTGTAAATTTAGGAGATTGGTCGCATTTTGCATCAAATGTAAATGCTTCTACTACATTGGTAGAAACAAACTACGGTTCTATACCGAAATATAGAATCTATACACCAAGAACGGGCAAGGAAAAGCCTGCTAACATTAATCATAATCTTTCACTAGACGAATTCTTTGCACATACTGGGATAGCTGATAAAGGTTGGGTAGCGAATTATATAGTAAATGGTCGCCTAAACGAAGAACGAGTTCGTTATGGTCCAAGTCGGACTCTTTTAGAACGAGGTAAGAACCTTGGTTTCTTTGATAATCGTGCACTACGACCAACTCTATCATATAGCAGTTATGATTATAGCAAGAAAAAGATTTACGCATCGGTTATACCAGGGATATTTAATTTGGGTGAAGAAATATTTGTTACGGTTCGAAATAAAAAAGGTGAGAGCCAAAAGGTAACGTTAGTTCGAAATCAGAATTCAAATGTGTATGAATCTAAAGAAAATGAGCCTGTAGACATAGCAGTAAACCGTGCATCTCTTGGAGAATATCAGGCAAAGTTTGAACTCATTGATGCAAAAGACAATAAAACTGAAGTCTTCACACCTCTTGTTTCAAATAAAAGCTATCTAGAAGCTATCGATAAATTAGTAGTAGATAATTCTGGAGAACCTATAGTAGAAGGTAAAAAGTACTATTTGAAGTCATCTGCTCGCTTTTATGAAGGTGTACAGGAATCTTGGTCTGCCGGTACTTTAAATCAATCAATTAATGGGAGATATGTACACTTTTCACTTAAGGGGAATAATTGGGACGGATTGAGACTCGGTCCTATCCAACAAGCAATACATGGACCAGACATTCAAGCAACACCAGTATTGATTGAAAGAAAAGGAAAATCTAAACCTGAAGAACCATTCAAAAAAGATGAAGAAGTATTTCTTAAGTTTACGAATAGTAGCCATAGTAATTACCAGTATTTAAACTTTGGAAACGGTTATGATTATAGCTGGTTAGATACTGAACAGAATAGATCTGCTATTAAATTAGACAAAATTCCTAATCAGAAGAGCTTCTATATAAAATCTGATTCTACTTATATAACATCTAGAGAAAATCAGTGGACTAGTTCTGTTGCAGATAATGGTATTGCCCCGCTTGTGGGTGCTGGTGAGCGTGTTTTAAGATCTGAGCATACAACTTCACCGGGTAATTATCACCAATGGGAATTAGAAAGTATTAAGTAAAGAATGATGCTATATATGTACCCCCTATCCATATGGATGGGGAGATATATATGAGGTTATAAAGATATCAAATCTTTCTGTTGGAGATGTCAATCTTCTCGTTTCGGGTTATTTGAATTTATTAGCCTGATGGATATGTAGCGAAACCTAGGACGGTAATACTTAAAATAATATAAGTAGTATTACAATTTAAAATGAATGCATAAAAAAAGACACTCATAAGAGTGTCTTTTTTTAGCAGCTGAATCCATCGCAACCACCACCATATCCCATAATAATTCCTTCTTTACGTAAAAGGGGGAATTATTGTTTCACTCTTTTGTTTTAACGGTTTTACATTACTTTATGTTTTTATAATGAATGAGCAGGTCCTTTGAGAAATAATTAAAGAAAAACAACGTGCAGGGATAAAGTTAGCGAAACGAAAAGGAGTTTACAGAGGAGAGATAATTAAGGTTTTGTTGAATAAAAATGCGTTACAATAGTTTATTATTTAATAGATAATTTTTGGAAAAAAACCTTTATTTTTCAATAATATTGAATTTATGTTTTTAGTTACTAATATAGTAATGGATTGTATTCGATTTGCATATAACAATCTACCAGAAAAAGTAATTGTATTTTTCAGATAAATGAATTATTATAAAATAAGCAATTTTACAATTGTACAAAGGGAGGAAAATGAAGAGGCTTTTACGACTTAATAAAAAGTAAAGAATAACTTTTAAGTGCGCTAAAAATGATACTCGCCTCATCATTTTCAGACCAAAGAGGAATTGGGGTACAGCATCTTGTTTTAAAATGCGGCTATGAATCATCTAAGAGGGGGAAGTGAAGTGGCAAACAAAGAATTGAAACGAGGTTTAGAAGCACGTCATATTCAAATGATTGCGTTAGGCGGAACGATTGGTGTTGGTTTGTTTATGGGGTCAGCCAGCACGATTAAATGGACAGGTCCGTCAGTAATGCTTGCATATGCAATTGCAGGTATTTTTATCTTCTTCATCATGCGTGCCATGGGAGAAATGTTGTATATGGAGCCAAGTACAGGTTCATTTGCGACGTTCGGTCATAAGTATATACACCCGTTAGCAGGTTATATGACAGCGTGGAGTAACTGGTTCCAGTGGGTTATCGTTGGAATGTCAGAGATTATCGCGGTTGGAGCGTATATGCAATATTGGTTCCCGGATTTACCAGCTTGGATACCAGGTGTTATCGCAATGGTTATTCTTGGGGCTGCTAACTTAATTTCGGTTAAGTCATTCGGTGAATTTGAATTTTGGTTTGCAATGATTAAAATCGTTACGATATTATTAATGATTATTGCTGGATTCGGTCTCATTTTCTTCGGAATTGGGAACGGAGGAGAAGCAATCGGTATATCTAATCTATGGAAAAATGGCGGTTTCTTTACAGGTGGTTTTTCAGGATTCTTCTTTGCATTATCACTTGTAGTTGGGGCATATCAAGGTGTGGAATTAATCGGGATCACTGCTGGTGAAGCGAAAGATCCGAAGAAGACACTTACAAGAGCTATTCAAAGTACAATTTGGCGTATTTTAATTTTCTATATTGGTGCTATTTTCGTGATTGTAACGGTGTATCCTTGGGATCAATTAAGTTCAATTGGTAGTCCATTCGTCGCAACTTTTGCGAAGGTTGGTATTACGGCAGCAGCTGGACTTATTAACTTCGTTGTTATTACAGCGGCAATGTCTGGTTGTAATAGTGGTATTTATAGTGCTGGACGTATGCTTTATACGTTAGGTGTAAATGGACAAGCACCGAAATACTTTACGAAGGTTTCTAGTAACGGTGTACCTTTATTCGGTACAGTTGGTGTGATTATCGGTTTAGCGGTTGGTGTTGTTTTAAGTTATATTGCACCAAAAAACTTATTCGTATATGTATATAGTGCAAGTGTCCTTCCTGGTATGGTACCATGGTTTGTTATTTTAATTAGTCAAATTCGTTTTAGAAAAGAAAAGGGAGAAGCGATGAAAGATCATCCATTCAAAATGCCATTTGCTCCTGTTACAAACTATTTAACGATTGCCTTTTTAATTATGGTGTTAATCGGTATGTGGTTTAACGATGATACTCGCATTTCACTAATTGTAGGTATTGTTTTCTTAGCTATCGTAACAATTAGTTTCTATGCTTTCGGAATAGGGAAACGTGTTCCGTTAGACGTTCAAAATGATCAAGAGGTTTCAAGTAAATAGAGAGAATGAAAAAGATGCTGTCCAAAAAATATTTGGGACAGCATCTTTTTATTATAAGAATATTAGAGTTGTCAGTTTTTGTCGGTAAATCGATATATACTGAAAATCGCCTATATAATTTTAATTACTGTTGTACTGTTTAAAAATGTGTTACATAATTAAAATTCCTCTAATACAATCTTCCCAATTGTACGTCCACTCTCAAGCAATGCATGTGCCTTTTTAAGGTTTTCTGCATTGATCGGTGTTAGCGTATCGTTTAAAGTTGTTTGAAGAATACCTTCATCTAATAGTTCGCTCACTTTATTTAAAAGTTCGTGCTGCGTAATCATATCACCAGTTTCATACATCGCTTTTGTAAACATAAACTCCCAAACGAATGTAGCACTTTTACTTTTTAAAATCCCCATCTCAAGAGGGTGTTCATTTTCTACGATAGAGCAAATTTTTCCTTGTGGTTTAATGATATCACCGATCGCGTGCCAATGTTGATCTGTATTGTTTAAGCAGAAGATATAATCTACATCTTTTAGCCCAAATTCTAATATTTGATCTTTTAAAGGTTGGTGATGGTTAACTATATAATCGGCACCGAATTTTTCAACCCAGTGTATCGTTTCACTGCGGGATGCGGTTGTGATTACATTCAGTCCAGCCCATTTAGCTAATTGAATAGCAATTGAGCCAACACCACCAGCTCCGCCGATAATTAAAATATTTTTAAATGAATTCTCATCTTTCTTATTATAATCTATCCCTAAACGTTCAAACAAACCTTCCCACGCTGTAATAGCAGTTAAAGGAAGTGCTGCAGATTCAGCGTCAGTTAAAGTTTTTGGTTTTTTACCAACAATTCTTTCATCAACTAAATGGTATTCACTATATGTACCTTGTCTCGTAATACTTCCAGCGTAAAATACTTCATCGCCTTCTTTAAATAATGTACAACCTTCGCCAGTTTGTACGACAATACCACTAGCATCCCAGCCGAGTATTTTCGGTATGTCTTCTTTTTTATCTTTCGGTGAGCGAACTTTTGTATCAACTGGGTTAACGGAAATCGCGTTAACTTTAACGAGCATATCTCTTCCTGTAGCAACAGGTTTTTCAACTTCAACATCAATCAAACTGTTTTCTTCTTCAATAGGTAAGTATTCATGTAAACCAATTGCTTTCATTTCTATTCCCTCCATTAAAGTAAGAGTCATTTACTCTTTTATTATAGATGGTGAAATGCCATTATGTAAAAAAGTACAATCTTTTTTATTTATGCTGGTATGAAAGGGGGAAGGAGTTTGTTTCTAAAAAGCAGAATTTTTTACTGTGTTATTTTATCTCAAATTAAATGTAAAGGTGGATACATAATGACAGTAAAGAAGCTTTATTTCGTCCCAGCAGGTCGTTGTATGTTGGATCATTCGTCTGTTAACAGTATTTTAACTCCAGGGAAACTATTAGACTTGCCGGTTTGGTGTTATCTTTTGGAGACGGAAGAAGGGCCTATTTTAGTAGATACAGGTATGCCAGAAAGTGCGGTTAATAATGAAGGTCTTTTTAACGGTACATTTGTTGAAGGGCAGATTTTACCGAAAATGACTGAAGAGGATAGAATCGTGAATATTTTAAAACGCGTTGGATATGAGCCGGAAGATCTACTTTATATTATTAGCTCTCACTTGCATTTTGATCATGCGGGAGGAAATGGCGCTTTTACGAATACACCTATTATTGTACAGCGTGCTGAATATGAGGCGGCGCAGCATAGAGAAGAATATTTGAAAGAATGTATATTACCGAATTTAAACTACAAAATTATTGAAGGGGATTATGAAGTAGTACCAGGTGTTCAATTATTGTATACACCGGGACATTCGCCAGGGCATCAGTCACTATTAATTGAGACGGAAAAATCAGGTCCAGTGTTACTAACGATTGATGCATCATATACGAAAGAAAACTTTGAAGATGAAGTGCCGTTTGCTGGATTTGATCCGGATTTAGCTTTATCTTCAATAAAACGTTTAAAAGAAGTAGTTATGAAAGAGAATCCGATTATTTTCTTTGGACATGATATAGAGCAGGAAAAAGGCTGTAAAGTGTTCCCGGAGTATTTGTGATATTGTATATAAAAAAGTCATGGGCTCGTTAGCTCATGACTTTTTTACATGCATTATTAAATGATTTTCTTGAATAAGTTATATACTTTTTGCGAATTGCCCTCATTTAATTGATAATAAGTAAGATTTAAGTCATCAGGAGTGTTTTGGTGGGCAATCATAACTTCACTACTGTTGTTATCTACTATCCAAATTAAATATTGTTTATAAGTCCCATCTTGAAAAGTAATCCACATGTTACAATCTACTAAATCAGAACCTTCTTCATCTAGCGTTAAATCGCCTTTTTTTGCTGTGTCCATACTATTAATAAACGTTTTTAGTTCATCTGTTTTTGTAAGAAAGATAGATTTTTTCGTTTTAATTGACTCTACATGAATATCTTTTATTTCTTGTTTTCCTAAAAAAACAGGAGGCGCATTTGGGTCTCTTTGCGTTGAAATAATAGTAGCTTTCTTTTTGGGCTTGCTAGATGTATATAGATCTTGAATAGATTTTCCAGAGTTTAAAAACCATACGATTCCAAAAATAATCAATACGCTACTGAGTAGTAAAATTATTTTTTTAATAGGATTGTCTCCTCTCTATGAATTCGAACTAAATAGGTTCTATATTAATATATATGATAAGAGAACGTGTATATTCTACTAATAGTGAAGAAACTATCATGACCTAATAGGGCTATAATTGAACATGGTTATTCTTCACGGTTTTAATTGGACGATCAACAAGTAAATTGTAAGTAAGACCAAGTAATACTAAAATTCCACCAACAATTTTGCCAATTGAGAGTTCGTTTGATAGTAAGAAATCTATAACAGTCCCCATAAATAATTGTCCGATAAAGATGAGTAACGTTAAGTAAAATGCTGATATTTTTGGAGTAATATAGTTTGATAATACAATGACGATAACACCTACTAAGCCACCTAAATATACAGCGAAGGGAATGGATTGCAATGTGTGACTAGATATATACAAAGAGTCTGTACTGAAAATCAAAAATAATGCAGAGAAAAATAACCCGGTAATATAATTGAAGAAAGTGCCTTCCCAAATTCCTATTTTTGTTGCTAAATTCGCATTAATAATTCTGGCAACAACGATAGAAACCCCAACTAAAATAGCGATACAAATATATAACATTTTTTTACCCCCATTAAAAAATAGTCATGACAACAATTCCAGAAGAAATGAACAATAATCCAATCAACTTTTTCTTTTCAAACTTCGCAACCTTCATTCCTAATAGCCCATAATGATCTATAACAATAGAAGCAATGGACTGTCCGAGTAAGCTTAATGCAATCGTAATGGAAGCACCAAGGGCGGAGAAGCTTATATTACTAAAAAGAACAGTGAAAACCCCAATGGCCCCAGCGCTGTATAAATAAAGCGGAATACCTTTCTCAAAAAGAATTTTATTTTTGTTAATGATTAAAACGATAACAACTGCTACTAAGCCAACGAGGTGAATGACAACGCTTGCTGTATAATTCCCTATAATTTCGGATAAGATTCCGTTTAAAGGAATCATAATTGCGATAAGTGCACCTATAAAGACAGAAAGAAAGTTATACAATGTGATGTCCCCTTTATATTTCATATTTGTAATGACTGTATCATGCTGAAATTGTGTATTACTATGACATATGTCATAGTGAAAGAAGAAAATTTTGATTACAATGGGGATGAGTGGTAAAGGCGGGGGATTATGAAAAAGGTATGTAATTCTAGTAAGCTAGCAGATTATATGAAACAAAATAAAATTGATTCATTTTTTAGTAACGATATGAAGCCTTATATGGAGCTATTATTTTTTAAAAAGAATGAATTCATATGTAGGGAAAATGAGGATATAGATTATTTGTATTTTTTTGTTGAGGGAAAAGCGAAAGCATTTAACACATTAAGTAATGGGAAATCTGTATTGCTATGTTTTTATGATAGTTTGCAGTTGCTAGGGGATGTAGAATTAATTCACTCTCAAAAGATTACTTCAAACGTACAAGTAATGGCAGATTCGTATTGTGTTGGCTTGCCTTTAGGGAAAGTTAGAAACCAATTATTTCATGATGCGAAATTTTTAAGATGTATTTGTGGATCATTAGCTCACAAATTAAACAGACTTTCAAAAAATAGTACAATTAATTTATTATATCCGCTTGAAAATCGACTTGCTAGTTACATGTTAGCAGCGGGGGAAAGAGCGGTTCAGCATGGAAATAGAATTGTATTTAATGGGAATTTAACGGAAACAGCTGAATTGTTAGGAACGAGTTATCGGCATTTATTGCGCACATTAAATACCCTTTGTGATAAAGAGATTATAAAAAGAAATAATGGTTGCTTTGAAGTGATGAATGTAGAGGTGCTGAGGGAACTGGCTGCGGATGTTTATAAATAAATGAAATTAATTGGTGGAGCTATTTGTATATCGGTTGTATATTTACTACCAGATATTTTACTGTTAATTGCTGGTCTAATGGGTATTTTCCGTAAACCTAAAACTGTAGAATAATATAAAGTTTAGAAACACGCTAGTTCTTTAATTGCTAGCGTGTTTTTTGTTAGTAATAGAAAACAAAAAATAGATCAGTAGCAAATACTACTGATCATCCATATGTACATGAATTAGGAGAGGTCAATCATTTATTAGCCTTATTATAATAGATTTTCAGAGACGAAAAAACTAAAAAATCGTGTTTCTATGTTGAGAAAGTTTTTTGTATCGAAATATAAAAAAATCGGGATTTTTATTGAAAGAAAATATGATATTTATATTTTAGTAAATTATGATATAGTCTATAAAAGGATATTTTCCTAAAATTTGATTTTTACATAGTAATTACATTTGCAGATGGAAAGGGGAAGTGATTGTGAAGTTTGATGATCAACGTCTACTAGGAGTACGATTGGGTTCTGTACTCGTAACAGAAGAAAATCAATATTTAGTAATTAAGAAAAAAGACCATTATGCACTATTAAACATACATAATTTAGAATGCACACATGTGGAAGTGCAGTTAGAGCATATTGAAGAACTGTTGCATGAAGATTTTCAAGAAAGTATAACGGAAATTATCGCACCGGAACATATTAAAATTGTGGCGAAAAATGTGATATAAAGAAAGAGGCTGGGAGAATCAGCTTCTTTCTTTGTTTTTGCTTAGTTCATTATAAGGATAACATTTTTAAAACCTCACCAATAATCCCTTCCATTTGATGAACACCTAAATCCGAGTTTGTCATAATAATAGCGCTATTCCCTCGGAGTGGATAACAAACCATCATACATTGGAATCCAACGCCCCAGCCAAGTGAATAAATTTGTAAGTCTTCATTAGAATCATCTAGAAAAACACCTAAGCCAGTCCATTTTGAGCAGCCTTGAGGAGAAATCATATCTTGTACTGTTTGTTGAGAAAGTGCTAATTTGCTATTCCCTTGTAAGGAATGAATAAGTTCAATTACTAAAGTTGATAAGTCAGATGGTGTTGTCCAAATGCCTGAAGCAGCTGGGAATGGATAAAACGGATACTTTTCATTTGTTACAGTCCCATCTTTATTATACCCGCAAGCAAAGGTGTCGGTTTTATTCATGTCTTCAGGAGAGAATAGTGTACTATTTTTCATTTGTAGTGGGTGAAAGATAAATTCTTTTAGTAACTGACTAAATGATTGCCCAGTAATATCTTCTAGTAGTTGTTCGATTATACAAAAGCTTGCGTCAGAGTAGTGAAATTCACTTTCTGGTTCATAATTCACTTCTATAGGTACTGGGCAATATAACGCGTTACCGGCAAGGAGTTCAGGAATTTTAGGTATTCCTTGCGCGAGCCTATAATGTTCAAAACTATTAGGCGGGTCGATTATTCCGGATTGATGACTTAATAAATTTCGTAAAGTGATTTTTTTCTTTGAAGTCAATTTGTTGGTAGGGATTTTCCAAGATGTGAGTCTATCATTTACGTCTTCATCTAAATTTACGATTCCTTGATCACATAATTTTAGTACGAGCGTTGCGGTGATGAATTTGCTAATAGAACAAGAATTGAAGATGGAATTTGTAGTAATATTTCTAGTTGTTCCAGATTCAAGTGTTCCGAAGGCTGTCGCTTCGTCTAGTTTACCACCACGTATAACAGCGAGGCTTAAACCAGCAACAGAATATTGTTTCATTTGCTTGTATATATTTTTACTTAATAGGTTCATAGTATCTCCCTTCTAATAAAACGGAATATTAACTTTATTATACATTAGTAAATAAAGAGAAGTGTTGTGAATGGAATAAAAAGGTGAGTTTTAATAGAAGGAGAGAATAAAAGAAAATGGAAAATAGTTGCTTTAAAAAGAACTTGGTTTTGTAAGCCGAGTTCTTTTTAGAATAGTATGAGTTTAGTGTATACAAAGGAGAGATACAGATGAAAAAGAAGCTTATAATAGGAGGATTTCTTACCCTAATTAGTGTAATGGGGGTAGTTGCTTACTTGATTTTCCAAGGGATATTCATTCCAAATCAATTAAAAGCGGATAAGTTTTTAATAAAAGGTGTAGATGTCGCATCTTATCAAGGAGAGATAGATTGGAGAGAGTTAGAAAAACAGAATATGAAGTTTGCGTTTATAAAGGCTACTGAAGGGAGCTCGTTTGTGGATGAGTACTTTTCGGAAAATTGGACTAATGCTAATAAGACAAATATGCGTATAGGAGCGTATCATTTTTTTAGTTTTGATAGTAAGGGTGAAACGCAAGCAGAGCAATACATAAGAACTGTTCCAAAACATGAACGAGCATTGCCACCAGTTATAGATGTTGAGTTTTACGGTGATAAAAAAGACAATCCCCCTAGGCGTGAAGATGTTACGAAAGAGTTGACGGTAATGATAAAAATGTTAGAAAAACATTATGATAAGAACGTGATATTGTATGCAACTCAAGAGGCGTATGACTTGTACATAAAAGATGTATATCCTGAATGTGATATATGGATTCGTAGTGTTCTTACAAAGCCGAGTTTATCCGATGAGAGAAAATGGACGTTTTGGCAATACACGAACCGTGGAAGATTAAGCGGTTATAATGGAAAAGAAAAATATATTGACTTGAATGTGTTTTATGGGAATGAGGAAGAGTTTGAGAATTATGGAATGAAAGATTAAGTTTTGAAGCGTACAAAATTTTGTACGCTTTTTTATTAATCGCATGAAAAATATGTAAGAAAAGATGGAACAAACTTTTGGAATGAATTGTCTATTATAGGTAATAACTATTTGCTTTGAAAGAAAGGATTGATAAGGATGAAAAAGAATACGTTATTAAAAATAGGGTTATGTGTAAGTTTACTAGGAGCAAGTCAATTTGCTACTGCAATATCTCCTGTACAAGCAGAACAAGAGGTAGAACAGAAAGTAATAAAAAATGAGACAGGAACAATTTCAATTTCTCAGCTAAACAAGAATGTATGGGTACATACTGAGTTAGGTTATTTTAACGGAGTTGCAGTTCCTTCAAATGGTTTAGTCTTAAATACTTCTAAAGGTTTAGTACTTGTAGACTCTTCTTGGGATGATAAGTTAACGAAAGAATTAATAGAGATGGTAGAAAAGAAATTTCAGAAGCGAGTAACTGATGTCATTATTACACATGCGCATGAGGATCGAATTGGCGGAATGAAAACGTTGAAAGAAAGAGGTATTAAAGCGCATAGTACAGCATTAACTGCGGAAATAGCAAAGAAAAATGGATATGAGGAGCCGCTTGGAGACTTACAAACGATTACGAATATGAAGTATGGAAATATGAAAGTAGAAACGTTCTATCCGGGGAAAGGTCATACCGAAGATAACATTGTTGTATGGTTACCACAATATAAAATTTTAGCTGGAGGCTGTTTAGTGAAATCTACGGAAGCTAAAGATTTAGGGAATGTTGCTGATGCGTACGTAAATGAATGGTCCGGATCAATTGAAAATGTGTTGAACCGATATGGAAATATGATTTCAGTAGTACCTGGTCATGGTCATGTAGGTGACAAAGGATTGCTTTTACATACACTAGATTTGTTGAAATAAGAAACGAGAAATAAAATAATGATGAAGCTTATTGTAGATTTAAGAAACTTTTGGAATACAAAAGAGAGAAGAAAACAATTTCCTTCTCTGTTTATTCTAGCTATATTTAAATGCTGAAGCTATCGATTACGCCTGAATACGTCACTGAGATTTTAATTCTAAGTATACAAATACTAGTACCGTCATAATTGCTATAACAACGTAGGTAGCATCAAGCATTATAAGTGTTTTTAAAGTTTCAGTCATCAAAGTTCACCCCTGTTATAAAAATATAACATGATTTCTTTATCAATTAGATAAGAGATCATAAAGATAAAAATGTACATGAAATTCCTTAAGTAGTTGTTATATCAATATACCATAAAGTAATGTAAATAATGTTAAGACAGTGTAAAAGTATTGTAAATAAAGAGATTTCTCATAAAGTCTTTAAAACGTTTTTAACAAAAAAATGATTGTTCCTCAAAATGAAAAAAACGCCATTCTTCTGTTGAATGATAGAAAAGGATGGCGTTTTTCTAAGTTTATTTCTGTAACTGATGAATTACAACTATTTGCTTAAGAGATTCAAAACTCTTTATTGCCAAATATATTACGAAATCTTGGTTTTGTACAATGAACTAGTAAGTAAAAGATTTAGTTGCTTTACATATATTGATGAATCAAAATGTCGCTAGCATTTCTTTAAAATAATTATCTAGATGTTTGGAACCATCAATAGAAGTGTCCATGCTTATGTATGAATTTTAAAGTGTCAATAAAAATATTATGTCAACAATATGAACTGTCACAAACTTTTACATATTATTGTGATTGATATCACATCCCTTTTTCTCAATGGGTATTATGCTTAGTTTGTAAGGAATGATTGGGAGAGGGTGGGATGATATGTTTTGTTATCAATGTGAACAAACGCCAACAGGTGGATGTAAAGTAATAGGTGTTTGCGGAAAGAATGAAACCATTGCAAGTTTACAAGATACGATTGTGTTTGGGTTAAAAGGAATTGCAGCTTATCGTACCCATGCTGCTCAGCTAGGGTATACAGATGCATTTGTAGATGCTACAACGCAAGAAGCGTTATATATGACATTAACAAATTCTAACTTTAATGAACAAGAACATATTGATATGGCTATGAAAGTAGGGAAATCAGCTTTACGAGTGATGGAGTTATTAGATGAGGCACATACGAATCACTTTGGTGTTCCAGAGCCTGTTCAAATTACACAAAATCATGTAGAAGGTAAGGCAATTGTAGTTACTGGTCATAATTTATTTGCATTAGAGGAATTATTAAAGCAAACAGAAGGAAAAGAAATTAATATTTATACGCATTCTGAAATGCTGCCAGCACACGGATATCCACAATTGAAAAAATATAAACATTTAAAAGGAAACATTGGTAAGGCATGGTACGATCAAAGACGCCTTTTCGAAAAATTTACCGGTGCAATATTAGCTACAACGAACTGTGTTATGCCAATTAAAGGATCATACTCTGATCGATTCTTTTCATATGATATTGCAGGCTTAGAGGGTGTACAAAAAATTGAAAATGATGATTTTACACCATTGATTCAAAAAGCGCTAGAGCTTCCAGAAGTACATATGGAGTCGGATGAACAGTTAGTAACAGGTTTTCATCATAATACAGTATTATCATTAGCTCCAGAAATCATTGAGGCAGTGAAGGAAGGGAAAATTAAGCGATTCTTTGTTATCGCAGGTTGTGATGCCCCAGGAAAAGGTGGAGAATATTATCGTGAATTAGCAACGTCACTTCCACCAGAAACGGTTATTTTAACAACTTCTTGCGGGAAATTCCGTTTTAATGATGTGAATTACGGTGTTGTACCTGGTACGGAGATCCCGCGTTACATTGACTTAGGACAATGTAATAATTCAATTTCTACAGTGAAAATAGCGGCCGCTTTAGCAGATGCTTTTCAATGTGAAGTAAATGAATTACCAGTGAGTATTGTCCTATCATGGTTTGAACAAAAAGCGGTTGCCATCTTACTAGGGCTATTTAGCCTTGGGATTCAAGATATTCGTATCGGTCCAAAGGCTCCTGAATTTATTTCGTCTGGTGTGCTTGATGTATTACAAGAAACATTTGGTTTAAAACTAATTACAACTGCAGCAGAAGATATGGATATGATGTTATCGTAACAAAAAAATGATCCGTCTTATTAATAAGAAGAGTTAGCCATATTCATTAACTTCTGTATAGTATAGCGCCCCAACACAAAAAGGTAGAATTTTTGTGTTGGGGTATTTTCTTTTCTTAGTAGGATAAGTATGTGGCGAAATTTTTTCAAAAAGAAAATCGGCTGTATCTAATAGGTAATAGTTGATTTTAGAAAAAATATAAAAATCGAGTTGACATCTATCGCTACTTAGTCATACAATGTACTTGTAATAAGCGATACTGAATAGTGTTGTTTCTCAAAATATATTCAGTAAACAATAGGTAATAGCGGATTTTAGAAAAAATTTGAAAATCAGTTGACATCTATCGCTACTTAGTCATACAATGTACTTGTAATAAGTAATACTGAATAGTATGGTTTTTCAAAAGCTATTCAGTAAAAATTAGCCTTAGTACTCTGTGATACTGAATATAAGTCAGACAGAATAGGGGGTAGAGGAGGAGCAGAATATGGAAAATTTAACTGAAATGCTGAAAGGTTCGCTGGAAGGATGTGTGCTGGAAATCATTAGCCGCCGTGAAACCTATGGCTATGAGATTACCCGCCACCTGAATGATCTTGGGTTTACCGAAGTCGTGGAAGGAACTGTGTATACCATCCTCGTACGATTAGAGAAGAAAAAGCTTGTGAATATTGAAAAGAAACCGTCAGATATGGGGCCGCCCCGTAAGTTTTATTCACTTAATGATGCTGGCCGCCAGGAGCTTGAATTGTTTTGGGAAAAATGGGATTTTGTATCATCAAAAATTAACGTCTTGAAGTCAAACTAGCTTCATAAGATAAGTTATTGCGTCTAATGTTTTTGGAATTTCTTGTTCTGCTTTATAAAAAAGGAGGAAAAACAATATGATGGAAATGTTCAAAAAATTAATTGGTGATAAAAAAGAGTACAAAATGATGATGGCACGAGTTGGGGCTCTCCCAGAGGACTACCAGTTTGTATTTAAGAAAATTCAAAACTACATGTGGAATTTCTCAGCAGGCAACGGGATGGATATGCTACACATACAGTATGAATTAATCGATTTGTTCGAAGCCGGTGCGGCGGAAGGGAGACAAGTGCTTGAAATCACTGGGGAAGACGTGGCGTCCTTTGCTGACGAACTAGTAGCAAATGCTAAAACCTATGTCTCCAAGTATCGTGAAGATTTGAATCAGAGTATCATGAATCGATTGAGAAAAAAATAAATGCAATAGATAATACCGACTGATTAGCTGGTTACAAATGTGAATTGCCACCATCGCTATTCAGTTATATTTTTAACCCGGTACTAAGTAATACAGATTATCAGTAACACTAAATAGAGGAGTGTAGGCAGTCTAGCTTTGCAAAACATTTTTTATAAGGAGGAAAAAAGTATGAGCAATGCAGCGATTTCTGTAAAAGGGTTAAAAAAATCTTTTAAAGACAAGGAGGTATTAAAAGGGGTGGATTTTGAGGTGCAGCGTGGCGAAATTTTCGCACTGCTGGGCTCCAATGGAGCGGGCAAGACGACGACGGTCAACATCCTCTCGACGCTGATGAAGCCCGATGGCGGCGAAGTAGGTATTTGCGGCTTTGACGTCCAGCGTCAACCGGATTATGTTCGTCAAAGCATCAGTCTGACAGGGCAGTTCGCAGCTTTAGACGGCATGCTCACCGGGAGGGAAAACCTGATAATGATCGCCAAGTTGCGTGGAGTTTCCAATCCCGCTCAAGTCGCCGACAATCTGCTTGCAAGATTTAGCCTGACCGATGCGGCCAACCGCCGGGCAGACCAGTATTCAGGCGGGATGAAGCGCCGGCTTGACATCGCCATGAGCCTGATCGGGACGCCAGCAGTTATTTTTCTCGACGAACCGACGACAGGGCTTGACCCTGAAGCACGGATTGAAGTGTGGGATACCGTCAAGGAGCTTGCTGGCGGTGGCACAACCATCTTGCTGACGACCCAGTACCTGGAGGAAGCCGAACAACTGGCGGACCGTATCGCCATCCTGCATGGCGGAAAAATTATTACGACTGGTACTCTTACTGAACTGAAAGAGATGTTCCCGCCAGCAAAAGTGGAGTATATCGAGAAGCAGCCGACGTTGGAGGAAATTTTCCTTGCGATTATCGGTAAAAAGGAGAAGATGTAAATGAAAAGCAAGACAGGGGTATTATTAGGACGATTAATGCGAAACATCATGCGCAGTCCAGATACGATAATTACGGTAGCAATTACACCAATTATGATGATGCTGTTGTTTGTTTACGTATTTGGTGGTGCCATAGAGACAGGAACAGATAACTACGTCAATTATTTATTACCGGGAATCTTGTTGATGGCTATCGCATCCGGTGTCGCTTACACTTCCGTGCGGTTGTTTACGGATATAAAGAGCGGACTGATGGCGCGTTTCATTACTATGCCCATCAAGCGTTCGTCTGTATTGTGGGCTCACGTATTAACTTCACTTGTTGCTAATGTGCTTACTATCGTGGTGGTTATCCTCGTTGCGCTCCTGATGGGCTTCCGTTCCAGCGCTGATATCCTGGATTGGCTCGCGGTAGCTGGGATACTCGGGATGTTTACGCTGGCGCTGACATGGCTGGCTGTCATTCCCGGGTTGACAGCGAGGTCTATGGAAGGGGCGACAGCCTACTCGTACCCACTAATTTTCCTGCCGTTTATTAGTTCGGCCTTTGTTCCTACCGAAACTATGCCTAAAATTGTTCGTGCGTTCGCTGAGAACCAGCCCGTGACTTCAATCGTGAATGCGATTCGTGCCCTCTTGTATGAAGGGTCTGTTAGCAACGATATCTGGATCGCGCTTGCTTGGTGCGTCGGCATCATGGTCATCGCTTACTTCTTCGCCAATAAAGCATTTAAACGTCAGTTAGGGTAAGTACACCATCGGTTCGGTGTCTCGTGACAACTAAATTTTCCGAAATAAAATATATGTTTGAAAAAGTGGATTAAAATCACATTAATCTTAGTTATTGCTATAGTTGTTGGTATTTTTACTGGTTACACAGTTGGTACGTATGTAGGTTCAGACGTTGAAAAAAAGCAGACTGAGAGAGTTGAAGGGGAAGAAATAATATTTTGAACTCAATTCTAATCGTCATATAATTAATGCAATTTTTATATGTGAAAAGCCCACCTATTTCCGTAGGTGGGCTTTATCTTTATTACACAATACAAAAGTATACTCTCTTTTTTTTATAAACTTTATGTAATTATGCATATTTAGATAAAACTACACTTAATAAATATTACATATTGTAAAAGATATCCTGTGGAGTTATTCTTTTAAAAGGCGTAACATGTCAATCATTATAGAAGTTGTGGTGGCTCCTTGGGGGGAGAAGTTCCTTTTTTCTGAAAAATGAATATAAATTCATTATATATAATAAATATTCGTAAAAATATTTTTATGTTTTCTTAATTTATTTCTTTACATCTGCATTGATCATTTAGTATAACAGTTTTCACGTCTAAAATAAGGTGCTTCAACAAAGGAGAATATAAGTATCTTTATAACGAGTTCCTAATATAATCAATGTGTTAACAAAAGGAAATCTGTATTATTTTTGCTTTTCTACCGACTAATACAGCTTCAAACGATGGACACAATTGCTACATACCACTTGGAATTAATTATCTATTCATAATTCTGATTATTCAATCTTTCTAAAAATAAAAAAACATTAGACTCGTAAATATTAACGTTATAATGAGGGCGTCGAGAGGTAATCTATTACCGACGGAGAAAATATCAAACATTTTAAAATTGGACAGACTGACACGATTACTTTAAGAAAGGTGTGTGCTTAGAAGGGGGATTTATTCAAAATAGTTCAGCAACAGTGGACATCGCATTAGCTAGCGTAAATAATATCAAAGCTACTGGCGAAGTTATTGAAGCGATGTATAGGGTTGGTTGGAGGATAAATGCCTCGCAAATTAAGAGAGACAGACAGGTTTAGGTGGAATCGATTACAATGTAGAAAATTTTGTAAGCGATTCATTTTTCAAAAATGTTCTATATTCCTAAGCCTAAAAAGAGACGTAAGAATAGGATACAAGGGGGAATAATTATATGAATGGGAATACTGCAAAAAATATAGAATTTCAAGCTGAAAATACTGCAGTAAAAAATGAGGAATATCTAGATCCTAAAAAGTGGCATAAACAAGATACTACCTGGGCATTGAGCCTTTTTGGAACAGCAATTGGAGCAGGAGTACTCTTCTTACCTATTAATGCAGGTTCAGGTGGTTTATTATCATTACTGTTAATTACCATACTTGCATATCCTGTTATGTATTATTCACATAGGGCGCTTGCTAAAATGATATACGCTTCAAATTCTGCTGATGAGGGGATTACAGGCACGATAAGAGAGTATTTCGGAAATAAGGCAAGTATCATTTTTAACATAGTATATTTCGTCTCAATTTATACGATCGTGTTGATGTATTCGGTTGCACTTACAAATACTGCGAGTAGTTTTATCGTGCATCAATTGCACATGCCGGAGCCTCCAAGGGCCATTTTATCGCTTGTATTAGTACTCGGTCTTATCGCTATACTAAATTTTGGTCAAGATATCACTGTAAAGATAATGAGCATGCTAGTATATCCTTTCATAGCTTCTCTACTTTTTATCGCAATATCTTTAATTCCACAGTGGAATACGTCAATGCTTAGTTTTTCAGGTGTTTCTACTGCTTCAACAGGAACAGGATATTTCGGAACGATATGGATGATACTACCAATCATAGTGTTCTCGTTTAATCATTCTCCTATGATTTCGTCATTCGTTATGAAACAGAGAGCTACGTATGGAATAGAAGCTACTGATGCCAAGTGTGCTCAAATACAAAAAGTTTGTTATATCATGACATTCGTTGTTGTTATGTTCTTTGTTTGGAGCAGTACTTTAAGTTTGACTCCAGATGATCTTAAGATGGCAAAAGAACAGAACTTGTCAATCCTATCATACCTTGCTAATGAGCTTAATTCGCCTGTAATCACTATTGCAGCTCCTATCATTGCGTTTGTGGCTATTACAAAGTCTTTCCTTGGCCACTATATAGGAGCGTATGAGGTAATGCGTGACATGATTATCAAGTCCGGTAAAAAACGTGGGAAAGATATAGGAGAAAAAACAGTTAAGACAATGATTCTTACTTTTGTCGTATTAACATGCTGGTATGTTGCTTATGCAAATCCAAGTATTCTTGGAATCATTGATGCCCTTAGCGGTCCGTTAGTTGCTGCTATTTTATGTATATTACCAATGTATGCGATCCGTAAAGTACCAGTACTAGCTAAATACAGAGGGAAAATGAGCAATGTATTTGTCATTGTTATAGGTATACTTACTGTCCTAGCAAGTATTAAGTCATTATTCTAATTCACTATTGTTGGTTCTAGTCCAAAAATAGTGGGATATGAAAAAAGAACGAAAGAGATTATGGATAAGATAAATCCACATTCGAAACTTAAACAAGCAATTTAATGAGGGTTAAACTCTAATATAAAAAGACATGAACTAAGATTAGTTCATGTCTTTTTTGTGTTGGTGTTATTACTAGAAGAGCGTTTAAAGCAGCGGTAGCGAATAAAATGTTTTTATTAAGTATTTGGATTGAAGTAACTGGAAACTAGGTGAACTCAATATTATTTTTGGTTTAACTGGTCACTGCTTATGGACAGTATAAACATAATCTCTCTTGTAAACCTTCTAACACTTCTTCAGGCACTTCCTTGATTTTGATATCTTTACCTAGGAAAAGTAGCCAATTTGTTATTTCTGTTAATTCATCGAGATTGTTAACATTGATAAAAGTCTTTAGAATGGCTGTGGATTGATAAGGATTTGTATAGGAAATAGAAATTTTTAAAGGATGGTATTTTTTGAACTGGGCAATCGCTTTTGGACCAAGTTCAAGTACAAGGTTGATTGCTTCGTCTTTCTTACTTAGTTTTTCTAAAATCTTTTTCTTACTTAATCTCTTTTTCGTCTTATAGGGCTCGACATTAATGAAATGATCGACAAGAAACATCTTCTTTTTTTCTTCTTTTATGTCAAATCCTTCAATTATCCAATGGCTTTTTTCTTGATAAAGGTGTAGTAGATAAATTGGATGAGACTTGATCACATTCTCTTCTTTTAGGGTAATCAATAAATGTCTATCCAAAAGAAGGATTTGGATGAGTTTTTCTAACATAGGGTGGGGGAGGTCAGAAAGCTCAAGTAGGTCGGGATTGTGGGGATTAGTCCCTTCAAAAAGCAAGATTTGATTTAAAAGAACAAGGTCATCCTGCTGGATTTCTGAGATGAGTCCCAGTAGTTTTTCGGCTAAAGATTGACGACTCTTTAGATAGGGGAGTTGTTGATTTCTTGTAGCCATAAAGGCAATAAAAAGAGCTTTAACCTCATTATCAGTAAAGCGAACAACGGGCAGGATAGAGTTATGCATAACAAAATATCCCCCAGCCCTTCCAACTTCAGCGACAAGTGGCATCCCCATTGCTTCAATTTCTCTAATGTCTCTAATAGCTGTCGATCGTGAGATGTTAAATTCTTGTATAATTTCAGAAATAGTAAAGTGGGAGCGGTTATTAATATACCGCATGATTGTACTAATCCGTTCAACTTTTTTCATTTTGGTCTCCTAAACAGTATCATTTTTTGACATGATTTAAGGATATTATAAACTTATCAGATGAAAAGAGAAATCGTTTGATTAATTAAAAAAAAGGAAGGTTTTGAATATGAAAAATTATACTTTAGAAGAAAAAGATAGCTTTATCGTGTTAGGTATTGGAACTGAAATTAAGAGTGAATACACAGACTTTGCAGGCATAAACAAGGAAAAGACAGACTTTTGGTTGGCAGTCACACAAGATGGAAGGCTGGACAACTTAAAAGCTATAGCCACAAATGATTACATTTTTTCTGTGAGCGAAGCGGTTAATAACAAGATGATGTATTATGCTGGTGTCATGACAGAGGCAACGATACAAGAAGAATCTAGAGTTATCCAGTTTCCGAGGGGAGAATACTTAGTAGTGAAAGGGGAAGGTAAGACGGCTGAGGAGCTAAGTAATAAGCTTACTGGCATTGCCTTTGGTCAAGTCTTACGAGAAGCGAAGGATTTTGCCTATGTTGGTGGACCAAATACAACGGTTGAGATGGGGCAGCGAAATGGCTTAGTATTTGGTGAAATGTGGATTCCGGTTGTTAGGAAGTAAAGAGTTAAAAGGAGAGATAGAATTGTCCAACGTCGTTGATTTTAAAAATGTAACTACAGCTGGCTTAGAGTCTTCACCTGTAGCAGAAGCGCTTGCTGGTTTACGTGCCCATGAAGCCCGTTACTTTATGAACAAATACAAGCATGAATTTACGGTTGTACCAGCTAGTGAAAGCCAGGAAACTCTTGATTATGCGAACCGTATTTTGAAAGAAGAACGTAATATTGAGTTTGAGGCCAAACCTTTAGAAACCTCACGTTTTCAAGTGGGAAATATCAAATTTGCTTATATTTTTTACGAGGATGGTCTTGCAGTCAACGTCATGTATACACTGGATAACCCGAAGAAGCGGGCTGTCGGGTTTAAGCTTTCTGAAGGAATGGAGATACCAAAGGAGTTAGAAGAGAAGTTTAAATTTGCTAGGCAGAAGTCTAAACTTGCTGGAACAATTCGGGGTTCGTTTTTTGTAATAAAAGGAGAATATATTGTAAGTTGAAGAAGCTAGTCGTTTGTTGTATTTTAACAGGCGAGATTATGGAAGGTGGAGGTTAACGATCTTGAATTGTTAGCCTTTTTTATATTGTAACAAATAAAAAACTAAAACCCATATCAGGGTAAATAATGTAAAAAAATGAATAAAGTAATAGAGAAAGGCTGATTTCTTGTAAGAGTAGGGATCCGCCTTTTCTTTGTTACCGATAATAGTACGTTATGTTAATCTTTTCTTTCGTCAATCATGATAAAATGGACGATAAGAAATTTATGTAATAGTTTACCTTCAGTTTCTATAATACATCCTAATAAATGGTAATATATATTATGTATAATAGATATTTTCTTTATAAAATAAGGGGGGATATTATGACTGAAACAAACGAATCTTCAGGAGTCAATCTAGAAAAAGATGTGAAGTTTTCTATTATAATCCCTGCACACAATGAAGAAAAGTACATTAGAAAATGTTTAGATTCAATTGCAAAGGCATCAGAGGCATATAAAGATCAAACTGAAGTTATAGTTATTTTAAATCGTTGCACAGATAAAACAGAGGAAATAGCAAAATCTTATAACTGTATTACATTAAAAAATAACGATAAAAACTTATCTAAAATCCGAAATGCAGGGGCTAAAATAGCTAGTGGAGAAATAATCATTACTATAGACGCTGATACCCAAATGACAGAGTCTATGTTGTCTAATGTAGATAAATATTTAGCCTCAGGTAAATACATTGGTGGTGGGGTAACTGGGAAGTTTGAAAGAATATCTTTAGGAATATTCCTTTCCGCAATGTTAATAATAATCCCCTTACTTTTTAAGTATGGAGCTATATCTGTAGGGATTTTTTGGTGCTATAAAAAAGACTTTATGGCAATCAACGGATTTAATGAAAATATGCTTATGGCAGAAGATGCAGATTTCGCTAAACGGTTAAAAGAATTGGGAAAGCAAAATAATAAGAAATTCGGTACAATTAAAAATGGAATGATAACTTCATGCAGAAGATTTGATAAATATGGAGACTGGGCTTTACTTAAAAATCCAAAAGTAATCTTAGCCTATCTAAAAGGAAATGATAAAAAATACGCAGATAAAACCTATTATGATAACCAAGAAAGATAACAATGGAGAAAATCGGCAGGGAATAGTGAGAACAGCTGATACTATTTTAGATACATTGAGAAACCAACTTGTACGGTTTTAGTGGATGGGTGGCCGATAAAATCTTGTATCATGTTTGCAATAG
Source organism: Bacillus sp. LK2 (assembly GCF_001043575.1). Taxonomy (NCBI): domain Bacteria; kingdom Bacillati; phylum Bacillota; class Bacilli; order Caryophanales; family Bacillaceae; genus Bacillus; species Bacillus sp. LK2. The sequence goes on along the minus strand of NZ_LDUK01000061.1, from coordinate 2,314 downwards.
AAGTAACAGAAAAAAGGATAACTACAATTAAAGGCTTATATGATTAACCTTAGTTATAAAAAGTTAATAAATATAACAAGAAAACCATCAATTTGATTAATCTTTTTTCAAATTGATGGTTTTTATTTTTGAAATAAATAGCTATTTTATAAAAAATGTTTTTTTGACCCCCATAAATTTTTTTGTTCCTTCGAATATATATAGTAAAGAAAGAAAATGGAAGAAAAATGATTATGAAAAAACACGATTAAAAAGCAATTTTACACAAGAAACATTAAAAAAAAGCGACAGAAGACTTAGGAAAGTAAGATAAGCTTTTGGCAAAGAAGAAAAAGAAGCAATGAAAGTAAAAGTACACATCGAAAATAACGTTGAAGCATTAATAAAATTGCTAGATCAAACGGGGAATCCGAAAGCAAAAGCTGAAATTACCAAAAATATAGAGAAGAGTTATTCAAAGATTGCAGTTAAAATAGAAAAAGAGCAAGCAAAACAAGCGGACGCTATTGCGAAAGAGAATAAGAAGGTAGATCAAAATGCAGACTTAACTCTAGCACAAACAGAAAAGAATAATCATTAAGAAAACGGTGGAAAAAGTTGGCCTCGAAAAATATGAGCAACAGGAAGAAGACAAGCTCAAAAAAAGTACTAAGAAAATGTGGTTAAATGGTCACTTGTTTAGTGACCATTTTGCTATTTGAAGCAGAAGGAGGCAGGGAGATTACTAGTGTTGAGTTTAGTAATGAAGATCTTAAAAAAAACGAAAATAGAAGATATCGTATATAACATACAAAACAACGGAGGAGATAAGGAAGCTTTTATCGTACAGTATCAGCCTTTTATTAGAAAATCAATTTCGTCTGTCTGCCGCCGATATATTACAGAACAGGATGATGAATATAGCATTGGATTGTTTGCGTTTAACCAAGCAATTGAACAGTATTCATATAAAAAAGGAAAATCTTTTCTAGCGTTTGCTGATCTTCTTATAAAAAGAGACGTAATTGACTATATACGCAAGGAGTCTAAGCATAATCTTGTCTTTTTAAAAGAAGATGAGCAAGAGGAAATGTTAGAAATGCAAGTATCGCTTACGGAGTATATGAAAGAGATGGAAAATAGTAACCGTAAGGAGGAAATTCTTCATTTTCAAAGTGTGCTAGCTGAGTTTAAAATCACATTTTCAGAGCTTGCTAAGGAATCTCCTAAGCATCGTGATACGCGTGAGCACTTAATAGAAATTGTAAAGATTATTATAAAAGATGAGAAAATGATGGAAGAGCTGTTCCGAAAGAAAAAGTTACCGCTTAAACATATTGAACCGCGTGTTAGGGTAAGTCGTAAAACGTTAGAGCGGCATAGAAAATACATTATTGCAATGTGTATTATCTTTGCAAACAACTATACATATATTCTTGATTATATAAGAGGGGTAGCATGATGAATAAAGGAATTGTGATGGATATAAAAAAACATAGCGTAGTTGTTTTAACTCCAAATGGAGAATTTATTTCGTTTAAAAGAAAAGCGCACTCTTACATGATTGGAGAGGAAATCTCGTTTAACGAACAAGAACAAAGAGCACCGCATTTTTCAATCCCTTCTTTCTTAAAGCCTGCATCATTACTTGTTGCTTGTTTTCTATGTGTGTTGCTGTTTTTCTACAACCAACCTGAAGAAAAAGTATTTGCTTATGTCTCAGTTGATATAAATCCAAGTTTAGAGGTGAGCGTAACAAAGGATCTTCGTGTTATAGATTTGCGAGCTTGTAATGATGATGGAAGGCGTATTTTAAATGAAATGAAGCGATGGGAAAATAAACACCTGCAAGACGTAATACGTACTATTATAAAGAAGAGTCAAGAGGATAAGTACTTAACGAATGATAAGCAAGTTATGCTAACAGCTGTTACAAAGGACAAGTCGCTAGAACCACAGTTGGAAAAGGCTATGCAAGAATTAAAGAAAGAGTATGAGATAAAACATATTACAGTCGTATATCAAACCAGTACGATGCAAATGCGCGAGAATGCCGAGAAAGCAGGGGTTGGCACAGGTGTTTATATAAAACAAGAGAATGAGAAGCGGAAATCACTTACTCCTCCTGCGCCGCCGTCTAATCAAGAGGAGCGCGATGAGGAGATACATTCGCAACAAAAGTCATTTCCTGATACATCATCGAATTCGTCACCTGTAAAAGAAGAAGGATACGAGAAGCAAAAGTATATAGAACAAAAGCAACCCAAGGAACAGCAACCTAAGCAAATAAAAGAAAATAATAGATATCAGGAAGAAAACAACGGAAGAGGGTCTC
>NZ_LDUK01000060.1:0-22838 GCF_001043575.1 Bacillus sp. LK2 | reverse complement strand
GCTTCTCGGTTAATCGTTACTTTTAATAGCTAACGAATTCGTCCTAGGACAGCCGAGCTAACTCCCTTGTTCCAAAGGTTATTTTGTTACTATTTATGCCAACGCTAATAAGCGTATAGCTTCCTTTTTGATATTTATAGCTGCGTTATAGTCACGACTTATTCTTAGTCCGCAAGTACACTCATACGTGCGTTCAGATAGTGACATATCTTTTCTGCTTCCACAACGACTACACATTTTTGTAGAAGGAAACCACTTATCTATTTTTACAAGTTGTTTTCCTTGTTCTTGTAGCTTATATGCTAAAAATGTCGTGAACATCCTCCAACCGTTGTCCGCAACACTTTTACCAAAGCGAAGTGCTCGTGACATTCCTGTCATATGTAAGTCTTCTATTGCTACAACATCAAAATGAGTAGCCAATTCTTTAGACTTATGATGAAGGAAATTCTTACGTTGATTTGCGACCTTTTCATGCAACTTAGCGACACGAATGCGTTGTTTATTCCAACGCTCTGAACCTTTCACACGTCTTGCTAATACTCGTTGTGCGCTTGCTAATCGGTCTAACATCTGACGATAAAAGCGAGGATAATTGGCTTTCTCATCTTCGCTACTCACGTACAATTCAGCCATTGCGAAGTCTAATCCAATCACACTTTCTACTTCTCTTTGAACGATTTCTTTTTCATATTCAGTCAAGACAGACACATAAAACTTACCAGTTGGTGTCATCGAAACCGTGCATGATTTGATGATATAGTTTTGCGGTATCTCTCTATGTTGCTTCAGTCGCACCAGTTTCAATTTCGGTAATTTGATATAACCATGAAATAACATAATATTTCCGTTTACCCGATTCGTTGTATATGATTTTCTACTTTTTTTACTTTTGAATGTAGGAAAATCACTTTGCCCACTAAAAAAATTCTTATACGCGGTTTGCAAGTTTAGTTGAGCATTTGCCAACGCTAATGAATCGACTTCTTTCAACCATTCATACTCTGCTTTGTATTTCGCAGGAGTAGGGAATTTTTGTTTCTTAAGTTCTTCCTTGTTCTCTTTGTACTTTTCGTATACTTCTTTCTGTTCAGCCAGCATCTTGTTATACACAAAGCGTACACACCCGAAAGTTTTACGGATCAGATAGGCTTGTTCTTCTGTTGGATACAGACGAAATTTGTACGCCTTATTATGCTTTGTCATATCAGTTCATCTCACTTTTCGCCTTGATTTCCCATAAACTGTTTTACTTTATCTATGACGAACCACCAAAGGTGATAACACAACATGAACACTGCGCTAGTATTATCTAATTTCATTGTTATACCAAACTTTAACTCTTATAAGACTGATTATATCAGAGGCGAAATAAATAGAAAAAACAATTTTTGGGGCTACACCAAACCAAAATTCATCTCCCACCTACCGTTGGACTATTGTCCTTCACAACGCTTGAGGAAGGAAACTTCTTTCGGATAATGCGTTAAATTACGCAGAAAGATTTTAAATCTTGATTTTTCAACCCTGCTCCCAGCAGCTAGTAGCCCTATTTTTTGATTTTTCTCAACAAACTTTCTCATCTCTTGTTCGTAGGTAACAAAGGCACGGGAATAATCGTCATGCGTGGCTTTGAGCTCACCAGCTAATACATAAGCTCCGATAAGCGCTAGACTAGTACCTTGACCCGATAAGGGTGATGGGCCATACGCCGCATCAGTATGTCCAAGATTTATAGATTTATTGCAAGTGTCCTGAAGTTTTTGCACCAGAACCAAAAATCCGGTACTGATGATTCAGCACCGGATTCCTTATGAAAGAGTAATATGAGTAATGTACTTGCGACCTGTTGACTAAGCTATACACATTAAGCAACTAGCTCCTGTGCTTGATCTTGAAGGGCTCGCTCTCGAAATTCTCCATTCTTTTCAAAGTTATTCTTTTACAGGAATAACAGCACCGTTATATTCCTTATTAATAAAGTCTTCAATTTCTTTCGAATGCAATACTTCTACAAGTGCTTTAATTTCTTTCTTATCTTTATCACCTTTACGAACTGCAACTACGTTTACATATGGAGAATCATTACCTTCAATCGCGATTGCATCTTTCTTTGGATTTAATTTTGCATCAATTGCATAGTTAGCATTAATTAAAATAGCATCGCCTTCTTTATTTTTATACATTTGTGTTAATAAACCAGGTTCAATGTCTGTTTTGAATTTCAAATTTTTTGGGTTTTCTGCAATATCTTTTACGGTTGCTTTTACAGGGTCTACACCATCTTTAATTTTCAAAATACCTTCTTTTTGTAAAATCGCTAAACCACGTCCATGATCAGTAATTGCATTACTCATAATAATTGTTGCACCATCTGGAAGCTCTTTTAGGTTTTTATATTTTTGAGAATATAAACCGATTGGTTCAATGTGTATTTTTCCAGCTACTTCAAAATCATATTTTTTGTCTTTCATTTCTTTCTCTAAGTATGGAATACCTTGGAAATAGTTTGCATCTAATTCTTTATTCGCTAATGATTTATTTGGTAATACGTAATCTTGGAATTTTTTAATTTCTAGCTTTACACCTTTTTTCTCAAGTAACGGTTTTGCTTTTTCCAAAATAACTGCATGCGGTACATTAGAAGCACCAACAACAAGCTTATCTTCACTTTTTCCTCCACAAGCAGCTAAACCCAAAATTGCCGTTGTAATAAGTCCTGATAGTAATAGTTTTTTCATGTTGTAAACACCCTTCTTCTTTTTTATGTATTTATTTTTTTATCAATTCACGTTGTAACAAAATTACTAACCCATTGAATTAGAAAAACAATGAGTAATACACAAATTGTTGCAATGATTGTTGCAATGATTGTCACATCGTTATTCCTGCACTGAAATCCTTCTAAACAATCAAGTTTCACTTTTCTACCAGCACTGATAACACCAATAGTCGTTATGGTAATACCAACTACTGGTGTTAGTAAGGATTCTAGAATTAATACCTTCCCAATAATCGTGCTCGTTTTGCTCCTATTGCCTTTAAAGCTCCAATCATTAAAGCTGGCAGTTCTACACTTACCCCACGGAGAATCTTCATAAATGGGATCGCTAAAATAACCAAACGGGCAAAATATTGACTATATGACGGGATAGAATGAACTCATAAATATTACTTACCATCGGCTGTATAAATTGCTCTGTTTTCTCTCAGAATATCCTTCGCTCTCATTCGAACAACAAAAAACCTTTCTGCTTTTAGAATGAGCAGAAAGGTTTTTATGCATATATCAACAGTATCCCTTCCTCTCATCTCTCAAAGCATTTGCTTTGCAGGAATTAGCACCATTTCAATGTAAAAGTTGATGGTTGCTGGGTTTCACAGGGCACAGTCCCTCCACCTCTCTGGATAAGAGAAATCAGATTTAATTTTCATCTGATTTGAAATTTATTAAATTGTCTATATTTTATGAATTGAATTTTATCAATATACACTCGTTATGTCAATAAGGATTTACGAAAAAAAAACTTCAAAATACTAGCTTGATGGGTGTGTGGTAGTACCTCTTATAAATCCCTCAATCAAAACCACTTATTTTATACTTTTTCTAGATTCATTGTTATACAGTAACACGATAATACTAGAAGGATCTGTTGCAAAGTTTAGGTATGCTTAAATTACTCTTATGAAAATTTTTACATTCTATGCAATTTTGGATTCTGGTGCAAAAATTATTTAATAGGGACATAGAGCTTACATTGGGTTCTGTTGCAAAGTTTGAAAAAAGTATAAACAGATTGGTGAATGAGGAAAAAGGATTAGGAAGTTGCTAGTATTTGTTGAGGTTCATTGTATGTTGAAAAAGCGGAGTCTCTTTGCAGACTTCGCCTTTGTTTATATAGCGGATGAATAGTCTCGATACCTTTTATACGTGCAGCATGGTGGTGATTTGTGTTTTTCCTTTTCCAAACTTGATAGATTAGACTGCCATTTTCATGAACCCATGGCATGATGATTGTTAGGCGAACGGAAATACCACGTTCTTTTAGGATCTCAGATACATCGCGATAGCTTAAAGAAAAACGACTGTAATAGCCAACGGCTACCAAAATAATATCTTGTTTGACGGTATTATTTAAAGAAGACCCTCAAAACGAAGGGAAAAGTTATTATCTTAGTAATTATTACATTTCTATTGTAAATTCGCCCTTTCCTAAGGCTACCCCACAAAGAACAATGTAAAAGAAACATCCATAATTTTGCACTCACCCTATTTTACGTTTACTCTGATTCTGTCATTTCATCCATATGAATCTGTTTTCCTGTGAATAGTTTGTAAAACAGATATGTGCGAATATCTAACAATTTATGTAGCGCATGCCATTGGCTCCAATGGTGTGCGTTTTGATTTTATATATATGTTTGGAGTGCCGGTGGCACTTTTTCTTTATATCCTAATCAAAAAAACGTAGGCTCACGCCTACCGATATTCATCTCCCACCTAAAATTGGTGTTTCACACCTTCACATTTTTAAGGAAGGAGTCCTTTGTCAGAAAACAATAAAATCTTATTAATTTTTATAATTAGTAGAATTTTTATAGAAATAATCTTCTTAATCTATTAAAATAATATCGTATGATGTCAGATTATATCGTATGATGTCAGATTTTATTAAGGGGAGAGAAAATTTTATGTTGAAAAAAATCATTCCAGTTGCTTTAGCATTAAGTACAGTTACTTTTTCAAGTGTATTCGCTGCACCTCCGGCTCAAGCACCTACAGAACCAAACCGCTACATAGATGTACAAATGCTCGGTATTAACGATTTTCATGGGCAACTAGACACTGTAAAGAAAATTAACAATAAAGATGCAGGGGGAATTGAGTACTTAGCTGCATATTTACGTGATCGTGAAAAACAAAATCCGAATACATTAAAGGTTCATGCTGGCGATATCGTTGGAGCAAGTCCTCCTGTTTCAGCATTATTACAAGACGAACCCACGATTGAATTTCTAAATGATTTAAAATTTGATGTTGGAACCATAGGAAATCATGAATTTGATGAAGGCATTGAAGAAATGCACCGCCTTATTTATGGTGGATACCATGAAAAAACAGGGAATTTTAAAGGAGCAAAATTCCCATATGTTGCCGCAAATTTCTATAATAAATCCACTGGTCGTCTATTTTTACCACCATTTACTATAAAAAAGGTACAAGGAGTTCCTGTTGGCTTTATCGGAGTCGTAACAACAGATGTTCCTAACCTTGTTATGCCTACTATGCTAAAGAATGTAGAAATTACAGATGAAGTTGAGGCCATTAACAAATCCGTAAAGCAATTGAAAGAACTAGGCGTTAAATCTATCGTTGTTCTTGCGCATAACGGAGGTACAACAGATGCGAACGGCGTAACAAATGGTGATCTCGTCCGATTAGCAAATGAGACTGATCCAGAAGTTGATGTTATTTTTGGGGGGCATAGCCACACCTATGTAAATGGAACTGTTAATAATAAACTTGTCGTACAAGCAAATTCTTATGGAATGGCTTTTGCTGATGTTGATGTAAAGATTGATCGTAAGACAAAAGATATTGTTGAGAAAAAAGCAGAAATTGTTACAACCTACCATGATGGCATAAAGCCTGATGAAAAAATAAAGAAGAAGTTGGATAAATATCAAGAAAAAATCGCACCTCTTGTCAATGAAGTTCTTGGTAAATCTACCGCTCCACTAGATCGCAAACAAAATACGGCTGGTGAATCTACTCTCGGCAATTTAATCGCTGATGCCCAGCGTGCAACAATGCAATCCCAAATTGCTCTTATGAACCCTGGTGGTATTCGTAATGACTTAGATGCTGGTGATATTACATGGGGAGAGGTATATGGCATTCAACCATTCGGAAATCAATTAATAAAAGTTAATTTAACGGGTCAAGACATTCGTGATATTTTAAATCAACAATGGCAAAAAGACATAACAAGAATGCTTCAAATTTCAGGGATCCAATACACTTGGGATGCGAACAAGCCAAATGGAGAAAAAGTCACAAGTATTCGCTTAACAAATGGAGAAGAAATTATTCCTTCTAAAACTTACAGCGTCGTTGCGAACGCATTTCTAGCTTCAGGTGGAGATGGATTTGTGTCCTTTAAAAATGGGAAAGATGCTGAAACAGGACCAACTGATTTTGAAGCATTAGTAGATTATATAAAACAAGCAAAAGAACCAATTCAGCCTATTATTGATGGAAGAATTCAAAAAATAAATTAGTTTTTCATTAATCTCAAAACACCTAGATTACCTGTTCGCTATACTTTTTAGTGTGCAGGTAATCTATTTTTTCTTGTGTGGGTTTGAAATAAAGTCCTACCGTGATCAACGGATTTACCATCTATATGCAAAGTACCGAAAAAAAGAAAATTTATATTTAATTTTGACATATACGCTAATGTAACTTTAATAGAAAAAATCAATAGAAATTTGAAAAATGGACATGTTGATAATAATAAAGCCATAAATAATTTAGAACAGGATATCCAGGAAGAACTTAATAAAAAATTACAACTTATGTTGTATGAAATACAAAAGAATAAAATTGATCCAATTGGATTATCATTATATGCTAGAGCTTTTCAATATAAAGAGTGAAAAAAACTAAAAGGAAATTAGTCGCAAGCATTAACAAAGGCTAAAATAAATATTAAAACTCACGTCAAAATTAAAGATACTGGAACCATTAGAAATTAGACTAGACTATACTTATATTTCATAAAATTTCTCCATACATTTTTTCTTCCTCAATAATAATTATGTGAAGGATGCTAACTCAAAGAAAGATCTATTGGTTAAATGCTAACCAATAGATCTTTCTTTTTTATTACTAATTATTATCAAATATCAAGTTATTCCATAATAAGTTACAAAAAATAATATAATTACTATCCAAACACATATAAACACCTTATAAGAATGTTTCATTTTATATACCTCAATGATTATATATAGATTCATAATGAATTTAAATCTAAAAATTCATTTGTATGCATTATTAGATTCAATAAATAATGTAACTTTAAAGTTCCCCTATTAAAAATACCATCTAGGCATTTTTTTAGAACAAATAAAATGTCTAAGATGATATTATTAAAAGTTTAGTTTTTTAATATTGTTTTAAGTAATAATATTTTCTTTAATGCAGTTAAATTCATATGTATAAGGGTCTATGTAGCAATTAGACTAAACCATAAACATGTACTAAATTGTGTGGGAAAGGAAGTACATTTTATTTAATCTCATTACAAAAAAACCTAAATAGTTGGTATTCTTCTTTTAAGACAGAAAGGAAATTTTATAATTTGCATGTAGTTCTAGCTCAGACTTTTTACTACACACACCCTTATACACATTGATAAACCATTTTAATTTTACATTTCGTAACAAAAATAGACACAAAGAAAAATAAATGAAACAAAAGTAACTTTATGTAATGTTGTTGTAATATTAATGTAACATATAATATTTAAACATACAATATTTTTATGGTTCTGGTGCAAAAAATACTGTCATTGTGTACACTGAAAATATTCATAAATAAAGACGATGAAAAAACCAGTGGATTTTAAATGGAAGCATTATGAACCGGAGATTATTCTATTAGCAGTTAGATGATACCTCCGGTACAGTTTAAGTTATCGAGATTTGGTAGAAATGATGGAGGAACGTGGTTTATCCATTTCTCATACAACGATTATGCGTTGGGTTCATCGGTATGGATTGGAACTAGATAAACGCGTTCGTCGTCATTTGAAGAAAACAAAGGATTCCTGGCGTGTCGATGAAACATATATCAAAGTGAAAGGAAAATGGATGTACTTGTATCAGGCTGTGGATTCTGGGGGAAACACCGTTGATTTTTATTTAAGTAAAAGTAGAAAAAGCGAAATCAGCTAAACGTTTCTTCAAAAAGGCCTTATCTTCTTGTCATACCTCAAAACCTCGTGTCCTCACAGTTGATAAAAACCCAGCCTATACAAAAGCCGTGAAACAATCACAAAAAGCAAGAGACCTACCAGCAGGAATCAAGTTACGACAGATGAAATATCAAAACAACATTGTCGAGCAAGACCATCGTTTTATCAAAAAACGGGTCCGAAATATGCTAGGATTTCAATCTCTTCACACAGCAACCAAAACACTTGCTGGAATAGAAGCTATGCATATGATTAGAAAAGGACAGACTTTCCATGGAGGAAAGTCTGTCCAAAATCAGATACAACTGATTAATATTCTCTTTAGTCTTAACCTATAAACAGTCATTCCGTTAGAAATGACTCATTCTTTTTACTCTTCATTATCTTTTTGCACCAGAACCCTGAGTATTATATGCCCCTTATAAATTTTACAGAACTAATTAAACCTATACCTTCACATAAGCTTAAAAACATCTTATTGCTTGCTGATCCGCAAGAAGCACGACCGTTTAATAAAACTTCTTTAAAATTTAGAGAAGAGGTTTCAGAAAAAATCTGGAGGGAACTATGTAGATATATGTAAACAGAGTCGCCAAGAATTTGCTGTTTCATATTTCGCACTAACTTTCCTAATGCAGACAGCTTTTATAAGACATTTTTCTAAAAGAAATTTAATCCCTCAATTTAAATGATAGAGGGATCTCTTTGATTTACGATTACTAGTAGCCTACGCATCTGTACAAAGCATCTCTTCACACTTCACTTTATCATAAAAAATTGATATTCTGGTATATCATCACTAGACTTATTTCCTTTAGTTTTGCAATATTAGTATCCTATCTGCTGTCTGTTATATACATCCCCATGCTCCAAACAGGTAACGTCCATCACCTCAAGTCTTTAGAATAGTCGTTCCAGCACACTCCTGTGATAAATCAGTATGAATTATATGCTAGCGTTGAATCATTTTCCTTCATCTAAATTCAATAAAAAGAGGCACAGACTTTTAAAGATTGTGCCTCAATTACCCTATTTACTTTAATTCCACACTATTCAAAACGTTGTTTAATGTCTTTAGTTCCTCAACAGTCAATGTAATGCCCTTACCCATCTTTTCATGATTTGGCGCCCAATCACGCAAATCATACTTTGCTTCTTTTCCATTCCAACTAATAAGATTTAATTCTTTTGTCCACCCTTTAGGTGATTGAGATAAAACGCCTACGTTTTCTTTAATTTCAAACTTTATATCTGCCATAGCTATGTCTCCTTTATAGTACATAGTCACCGCTTTGTTCTCCTGCCTGTTTTTCGACCTATATCAATAGAATCTGAATTTCCACACATAAACTCTGCTTGTCTCATGACTACTTCCAGTGTATTCCCCGCTTAAATTGGTGGGGAATACCATTTCTTTAACAGCCTTTTATTGATTCTTCTCCTACCTGCTTGAGCGCTTTGTCTGAAACTCCAGTCAATAGTTATGTTGTTCTTAATCGCATTTATTAATTCATGTGCGATTTTATTTAGCGTTTCATTATCCATGGATTTCTTAATGACATCATCAGCTGTTAACTCTTCAGAACAATATTGTGAAAAAGTCAGTAACTAAGTATTATAATATGAGTAGGAATATTGTACCAATATACTTTTTATCATCAGCCTTTTAAATAATAGAAATTATTAATGATGCGAATTGGTTTAATGAAAAATACAAGAACATTTATCCACTTATGGATGAATTAATAGACAGCTATAACCAAGGGATATCAAGCCATGCAGAAAAAGAACAATTTTTGATCAAGATAGAAAAAAAAGGAAGACAATATTCAAAAAATTATTAGTGAGATTTCTAAGAAAAAATTCAATCCAAATATGAACGAACCTCAAGCATTATTACTTGAAATTTTCAACAAATTAAATGAAGCTGCTGAGTATTCTAAATTAGCTATAAACAACAAGGATGTAAGCAGTGGCAATAAATTTTCCAAATCTATTGACGATATAAATAAAAAAGCCGAAAAATATAATCAGTTGCTAACCCGTATATATGAAAAATCAGGTATACAGTGGACATCCAATGGAAAAAATTAAATTAATCCAGCTAGATGATTATCATCTAGCTGGATTTTTATTTTGGTTTGCTGATAGTTCTTGTACGGTTCACTATGATATGTCTAAGAGAGTTTTTTTCTTAAACTGCTTTAGGAGTGATATCTCTCCTATGTTTAGCCCTACTAAAATGGTAAGTCTATTTCATCTTCAAAGGATGAATTAAAAATTGATTTTAAATGATTATATTTTTGTAAGTAATTTAAGCAAACAAAGAAATACTCCCCAGTCGAGGCCTTCCCCTTTACACGTGACATACTAATAAATAACGCATTTTTTATTTGTTTTGGATTAGCTGTCTGGGAAACGATTACATCATTTAAATGACGTGTTGATGGAGAATCTAACACTAAAATAACATTAGGTGCTTGCCAGCCTTTGTAGCTGTGGTATGAACATACTTATTTACCATCTCTGTAAAAAGGCCATTTTTCCAGCCTCTGACAAAGGAATGGATATTGTGGATGTAACATAAGAGATCACCTTATGATGATCTACTTTTAGTATTCCTAAAAAAACATCAGGTTAATTTCAAGGAACAAATGGACAGGTCTATGTCCCTTATTCTTTACTTATTTTGATTTTTTTGAGCTCTTAATGCTATTTTTTCAAGTCCATTTTCTCCAGCAAGTTCTACATCTGCTTTTGGGAGAACGTTTTTATCATTCTTAAATTGATTTTTTTTATTTTTAGCCATTCTTTCACCACCCTTGTAGTTTAAATTTAGTTATTCCTTCAAAGATGCCAACAATTATACATACACCATATACAGATAGCGAAGTAGTATCTTTTCGTTATCGGCACCCTTGATTTTAGTTTGCTTTCTTTTTTGTATGCTTATGCTATTTGATTTTCTTCTGTAACTAAACTCCCCCATTAGCTCAATAAGAAAAAGAAAAATCCTGCAGTTTTACTACAAGATTTTGATCAAACTTTATTATTTCCAATTTCCATTCATCTTTTGCTCAATTATTTCTAATACCATCCATTCAAGTCATATATGGTATTTTATAGAGCATCACACATCAAATCCTCTTATTAATACCTGTACGACTCGAATTACCATCAACTCTAGTATGTTAGCTCAAGTAATTACTTTAACCTTATACGAGTAATTTGATCATGAGGTGAAAATTACTAAAGATGCAGTTTAAAAATAAAAAAGCCTTTTTAGAAGGGCTTCTTTATTTTTCTTAGACTCATGCCCAGTTGTATAACATAATATTCCCTGTATGCCTTATAACTTCTCTCATCTTCAGCCGTACATTCGGGTGTACTGTTTAGTCTAGGAAGAGTTATTATAATTTAGCTGACATACTACCCATAAATTTATTGATGGAAGAAGTCTGAAAGATACGGAAATAAGGAGATTGAACGTCGTAATGTTTGTCTGTAATTATAAGGATTGAAGGAAAGAACTTAGAAGCTTTCGGTTGCCAGGATTCATTGTGCCATTCTTGATTATGGAAGTATAACTCGTATCTGCTTCCTAAACGCGAAAGACTAATTGTCTTCAATCCAATCTCTTTTGCTGTTTTCATTAACTCGATTACATCCTTTGTTTCTCCACTGTAGGAGGTTCCCCAAAGTTATTAGGTAATATAAAATGGTCTCCTTTTTTAAAGAAAAAGAGTTCGCCGTCTTTAATTAACTCACCTTCTCCCTCAATTACACTAAACTTTTTTCTATGGCCGATAAATCCCCAACCAAAAAGGATGCTCGTAAAAACTCTTACAAACATACTCTCATAGTGAATAAAACCTAATATTTTGGTAGTTAAAATATACATCTGCATTTCGTAAAGGATTTCACAAAATAGAATTCTATCTACTTGAGAGAGGTCACTTTAGCTTTTATTCCATTTTTTTCTTGCTCATCGACTTAAATGATCGTTTAATAACATCAAAGAAACTTAGAGAACGAACCATGTGATTTGGATTTACATATTCTCGTATGGCCCGAAGAACTTTTTTTGTATCCTTAGAAGAAAAGGTGAAGGTCCCGTTTCTCTTCGTTTCAATCGCATAACGTGGAATCCATTTCCCTTTAAACATCACAGAGGCAATAACGTGATCTACTTCTTCCCATGGAATTTGAATAAATTTACGTGTGTCACGAGAATTATAAAATTCAAACCCTTTATCACCAATCATAATTTCCCCATAATCTGCAAGTCCCATAAAGGAAGTGGCATCTATTACTAGATCTACCTTTGTATTAATTGACTGAACCATTATATCCGCTCCATTTCTTTTATCTTATTTATTAATTGCTTCTCTAAGCAATTAAGTCAACATAAAAAGTGGCCGAATCAATATCCTCCAGCCACTTTTATATGCAAACAGTTATGTATTTGCAGGCTGTAAAAGTCTCCTACAAACTACATCTCATTAGTAAGCATTGGGAATTGAGAGCATCGATACTTTCATTATAAAAGTCCAATTACGTGACCAACTATCCCAACTACGAATAGGGAAAGAATAATAACAATTGGGCTGACTTTTTTCTTAAGCAACCACATACATAAGAATGTCAGAAGCAATGCAGCCAAACCCGGAATTAATTGATCCAAGTTATTTTGTAAGGTCGTTACTTTCGTAGGTGAAAGTGCCATTCCTGAGTTTACTTGTTCAAAAGCTTGACGTATTCCTTCCCCATTTAAAGGAAGTTTATCCCATTCAATATATGCACCTTTATCTAACTGAACTTTAGATATAACCGGCTGAAATTTAATCGATACCCACCGTTGCACTAAGGCAGCAAGTACGAACATACCAAGGATTGATGCACCTTTTGTAATATCTTGTAATAATCCACCTGAAAGATTATCAGTGATTTTAGAACCTGCTTTATAACCAAATTCTTGTGTATACCACATAAAGCCCCAACGAATCAGATTCCAAGCTAAGAAGAAAAGGATTGGCCCAAGGATATTTCCACCCATTGCTAATGATGCCCCTAAAGCACCTAACATCGGACGTAAGGTAAACCAGAATACTGGATCACCAACACCGGCTAAAGGACCCATCATCCCAACTTTAACCCCTTGAATTGCCACATCATCAACTTCAGCACCATTAGCACGTTCTTCTTCAAGTGCTAATGTAACTCCTAGAATTGGTGAAGCAATATAAGGGTGCGTATTGAAGAATTCCAAGTGACGTTTTAACGCTGCTTTTCGATCTTCTTTTGATTTATATAATTTTTTAATTGCTGGAATCATCGAGAAGACCCAACCACCATTTTGCATACGTTCATAGTTCCAAGAACCCTGAATAAACGTAGAGCGCCATGCAACGGCTAAACGATCTTTTTTTGTTAATTGAATTTTTTCTGCCATTTCTTTTCTCCTCCTTCTGAATTAATAATCGTTTAAGATATCGCCAAGTGGATCGCCAGAGTTTCCTCCACCACCATTTGAAGAACCACCCATTTTAGAAAGTTTCAAGTAAATAAGAGCTAAAGCCACACCCAATGCACCAAGTGCAATAAGTGTTAATTGAGAGATTGCAGCTATTACGAAACCAATAATGAAGAATGGCCATACTTCTTTAGTTGCCATCATATTAATAACTAAAGCATAACCAACAGCAACAACCATTCCACCACCAATAGCCATTCCGTCAGTTAACCATGCAGGCATTGATTCCAAGAATGCTTGAACGCTTTGTGCAGGGATAAATAAAAGTGCTCCTGCAGGAAGCGCAATTCGAATCCCTTGTAAACACACCGCAGCGATATGTAACATTTCGATTTTTTTTATATTTCCTTCTTCAGCTGCTGTATCCATCATATGTACGATAGGGACAGCTAGTGTACGAACGATCATTGTTAAGAAAAGGCCTGCTACTGCAAGCGGAACCGCTACTGCGATTGCTGATGCAACACCACTAACACCTTGTCCGCCTAATACTAAAATAATTGCTGATGCAACCGATGCCAATGCAGCATCTGGCGCTACGGCTGCCCCGATATTTGCCCATCCAAGTGCAATCATTTGAAGTGTACCACCAAGAACAATACCAGCCTCCAAGTTGCCTGTTACTAAACCAATTAATGTACATGCCACTAGTGGTTGATGAAATTGAAATTCATCTAATATTCCTTCCATACCAGCTAGAAAAGCAATTAGTATTACTAAAACTATTTCTATAATAGACATTATGGACCCCCCATTTCATTTAAATTTGCTATGTCACTATGCTAATTCAACTTTCGCTTTTTTTAGAATGTCATCCATGTTTGCACGATTATCATTCGGTACTTTACGTACATCAAACCGAACGCCTTTTTCTTCCATTCTCTCAAAAGCCTCAACATCTTCTCGTCCCATAGAAAGAACCTTACTAACGACAACTTTACCGGTTGAATGAGCCATAGAACCAACGTTAACTTCTTTAATGTCCACACCGCCCTCAATAACTTTTAGGACATCTAGTGGGTTTTCAAATAATAATAGTGCTTTAGTGTTACCAAAACGGGGATCTTTTGCAACTTCAATCATTTTGCTGATTGGAATAACATTTGCCTTAACCCCTGGTGGTGCCGCCTGTTCGATCAATTTCTTACGAAGATCGTCTCTAGACACTGCATCTGAAACTACGATAATACGATTTGGGTTTGTAGACTTTGTCCACGCAGTCGCTACCTGACCGTGCAATAAACGAGAATCCACACGGGCTAAAACGAACTTGATTTTCCCGTCACCAACTACTGTACCTGGAGCAAGCGGACCTTTTGCTTGTCCATCTTCAACAACTACGGTATTAGTATTTTCTTTCGGCTCTAGCTCTTCAGGTTTAATTCTAACCCCCTCTTTTGCCGTTTTAACGATATGTACTGCGATTTCTTGAGCAGACTCCATTGAGAAACGGGATGCATAGGCTTCAATCACCATTGGTAAATTCATACCAGCAACGATTGCCCAATTGTCTTTGTGTTCTTCATACAAGCTGTTAGCTTGATTGAATGGAGTACCGCCCCATAGATCAACTAAAAACAATACTTCATTTTGATTATCAAAAGATGCAACTGCTGCTTCCATTTTTGCTCTCAAATCGTCTGGACCTTCGCTTGGCATTAAGGTCACCGCTTTAACGTTTTCTTGTTCTCCAAAAATCATTGCGCCAGATTGTAAGATGCCTTCAGCAAATTCGCCATGACTTGCTAGGATAATCCCTACCATATCACTACCTCCTAAATGTTTCCTCCTGTTTTTTTGAGTAGACACAACTGTTGTGTCTCTTTTCGTCAATCTTTGTCTATTGAAAAGTTAACTTTTTCTTCTCTGAGAAAATCACCTCCTTTATCCCTAGTAAGGATCTCGGAACTCATTATTCCGTATCGGCTCTGTCCTGATAGCCAAGATCTATCATTTATTCACCCCCAGAACAAACCTGATTCTCGACATTTTTAAAGCGGTTTCAAAAATAGGCGAGGAGGCATTGTTGTTGCCTATCTCTTCGAAAATTGGGTGATTACTGTGGAACTTGTTTCTCATTCTCGTCAGGACTACTTGACCTTCTCGTGACAGACCGCCTGCTTTATTCTGTTCCTCTATGAGATTGCGATATACAGCGAGGCTGCGGATGGTGTACTATCGCTGAAGTAGTGTTAAAGCTGTCCCCCTCCACCTTACAGTACTGCGCCAGATTAAATGATTGATGAAAGCTTAGTCATAAAATTCATTTTGTTGTTCCATATATCACTTGTGATTTTATTCACAAATAGAAGTAGTAAATAAGGTGCTTTTATACAATGCCAGATTAACTAATCATTGACTTAAACCTATAAAGTCAATAAAGGGTCTGCTAAGTAATAAAATTCACTGCCATAACTTATATTACTAGAATGCCTTTCTATCATACATTCACTATCAGAATCTAATACTCAGTTGTCATTAAAAACGCTAATACCTCCTCTTCAAACCTTAATAAAAGCATCTACCATTACTGTATTTCAATATCAAACAGTTAAAAGTTTTATTTTTTACCGTAACTTCCGGAAAAATAGTAATTTTACCTTATCAAAACAAAAAGGTATGGACCTTCCGAGCCTTACCTCATTTCATGACGTAAATAAGATAAAAACTTCATTACATTCGTTTATTTCGTAAGCTTTTGAATAAAAGACGGCTTTTCCATCGTTCTTAATAGCTAACAGAAATACGGCTCTGTTGCAAAGTTTGAAAAAAGCATAAACAGGTTGGTTAATAAGGAAGAATGTTTAGGAAGTAGCTAGTTAATGTTGATCCCCCAAAAAAGAGTAACAAAATGTTACCCTCATCAGAAAAAATCGGACTAATATTTTCTAAGATATACTCCAAACACAGTCATTCCTAGATAAACTAAAATATAACTAATTAAAGCATTTGTAAGAATCATACTTTATTCAAAGACTACAGCTGGTTAATTTGTGTTAAAATAAATTAACATCCCTTATACGTTATATATGTATAATTAAAATTATTGAAAACTTGAAACAATACAATTAGTGTTACCTACCAAATCGTATTCCCCAAAATTATTAGGTAATATAAAGTGGTCTCCTTTTTTAAAGAAAAAGTGTTCGCCATCTTTAATTAACTCACCTTCTCCCTCAATTACACTAACAAGAAGGAATGCTTTTTGTTGTTTCAAACTAGCTGATCCATCTAGCTCCCATTTTCTCACTGAAAAATACGGGCACTTGATAAAATTTGTTACGATCAAATCATTTACTTTTTCATGTTTTACAGTTAACTGATTCGATATAAATGGAATTTCGGTTACATCAATACTTTTTTCAAGATGAAGCTCACGTAAATTCCCTTCTGAATCTCTTCTATCATAATCATACAATCTATAGGTTGTATCAGAGTTTTGCTGTGTTTCTAATATCAAAATCCCTTTACCGATTGCATGAACAGTTCCACTTGGTACATAGAAGAAATCTCCCGGTTTCACCTTCACACGATGTAACAATTGATTCCATTCTTTCTGTTCAATCATAGCCATGAACTCTTCTTTTGTTTTCGCATGATGTCCATAAATAATTTCTGCGTCTTCTTTGGAATCGATTACATACCAGCATTCTGTTTTTCCCAGTTCTCCATTTTCATGTACACTGGCATACTCATCATTTGGATGAACTTGAACAGATAGGTCCTGATTAGCATCCAAAATTTTTGTAAGAAGAGGGAAACAATCTCCCTCCACATTTCCAAATAAATCTCGATGTTCTTCCCACAACTCACCTAAAGATAAACCTTTATATTTTCCGTTCTTAACAATACTTTGTCCATGTTGATGTGCTGCAAAAGCCCAGCACTCTCCAGTTTGATTTGATGGAATCTCATATCCAAAAGAAGTTAATTGCGTTCCACCCCAAATTCTTTCTTTAAAAACAGGTGCAAAAAATAATGGTTCAGTCATGATTATTATCCTCCATTCTATACAATTTCATCTAGTAGCTTGTACGCTTTTTCTTTTGTTTGGACGGATAATAACCGCTCTCTATAATTGTCATCCATTAGTTTTCGAGAAAGCATTTGAAGGATTTTTAAATGTTGATTTCCTTCACTTTCTTTTGGTACCGCAATCATAAATATTAATTTCGCTTCCGTTCCATCAAGGCTTTTCCAATCTACGCCTGATTGTTTAATCCCAAATACCACACTCGGTTTCTTAACAGCTTCTGATTTTCCGTGTGGAATCGCAATATTCATACCAATACCTGTTGTACTTTCTTGCTCACGATTCATAATCGCTTGTTTAAATTCTGTTTTGGAATGCAATGCACCGACATGGTTTAATTTTTGAATCATTTCATCAATGACGTCATCTCGTGTTTCTCCCTTTAGATCTGTTTCAATTAACTCTAAGCTTGTAATGTCTGTTAGTTTTTTTATTTCTACCTTATCTACTTGTTTGCTTTCTTTTTGCGTTTCTTGCTCCACTTGCAGCAGTTCTTTTGTTGCTGAAACTTCTTGTATTTGTTCAACTGCTTGTTTTTCTACCTTTGAAATGTCTTTTTTCAATACATTTACTAGAACAGCAGTCACAGCTGAACCTACAATTACAGCCACAAAGAACATAAATACATTATCTACTGCTCCTAGCACCGCAACAATTGGACCGCCATGTGCCACTCTATCTCCTACATGACCAATCATGGCAATCACAGCACCTGTCATTGAACCAGCCATAATACTTGGAATAACACGAAGTGGATCTTGTGCCGCAAATGGTATCGCACCTTCCGTAATCCCAAATAGCCCCATTGTAAATGATGCTTTACCCATCTCTTTCTCTGAATCTTGGAATTTCCCCTTACCTATGAAAGTAGCAAGTCCCATTCCAATTGGTGGAATACAGATTGCCGCAGCAATCGGACCCATAATCTCATAGTTTCCTTCTCCAATCATTGCTGAACCAAATAAGAATGCAACCTTATTGACTGGTCCACCCATGTCAAATGAAATCATTGCCCCTAAAATTAATGCTAGGAGAATTGAACTTGATCCCTGCATACCCGCCAACCAAGCAGTTAATGACTCGAAAGCTTGTGCGACAGGAGCACCAATAATAAATATAAATGCTAAACCAACTACAAGCGAAGCGAACACCGGAATAATAATAATCGGCATAATTGGTTGAATCGCTTTTGGAACTTTTATTTTTTTAATTCCTAATGCTACATAACCTGCTAGGAAACCAGCGATAATTCCGCCAAGAAAACCAGCACCACTTTCACTTCCATAAAAACTTCCTGTTGCTGCAATATATCCACCTATCATACCAGGAACAAGACCAGGTTTATCGGCTATACTATACGCTATATATCCAGCTAAAATTGGAACCATAAACGTAAATGATGCACCACCAATTTGTTCAATTGTTTTCCAGAAAGATCCATCTGGAATCACTAGACCTCCTGGTGTTTTTTCTCCGCCGAGCGTCAATGCAATTGCAATTAACAATCCACCAACTACAATAAATGGAACCATAAAAGATACACCATTCATTAAATGACGATATATCGGGTTTTGCTTTCTCTCCTGTTGATTACTATCAACTGTTTTGGCCTGTGAATGATAGACAGGTACATCGCCACTTGCTACCTTCTGAATTAATTCTTCTGGTCTACGGATACCATCTTGAACTCCGACAACCAACAATTTTTTGCCTACGAATCTATCTTTATTTACCGCTCTATCAGCAGCTATAATGATACCGTCTGCTTCTCGAATATCTTTTTCAGTCAGCTCATTTTCTACCCCTATACCACCTTGGGTTTCAATTTTCATCTGAATACCTAATTTATCCGCTGCTTTTTGCAAATTTTCTGCAGCCATATAAGTATGGGCAATTCCATTCGGACACGATGTAATCGCTAACAGTTTCATTTCTAATCCTCCTCACACTATCGTTGTAAGCGCCTACACATAATATAAATCAATATCGTAATGACAAAAGTTTCATTTTTTACCGTAACTTCCGGAAAAATAAACCTTTTACCGAAACAAACAAAAAAGCGAAGTATTTAGGCCTTCACTTTTCGTTTAATTATGTAAATACGATAAAAATTTCATTACGTTTGTTTCTTTGGTAAGCTTTTGAATAAAGGATGGTTGCTGACTTATGAAGGATAGCTCATGAAATAACTGTTTCGTTACCTCTTTCCCATCACTTTTAACTGCTAGCATAAATACAAGTGATACCTTCTCCGATCCCCAATCAATTGGCTCCTTTAATGTAGCTATTGCAATTACCGACTCTTGAATAAATTTCGGATTGCCATGCGGAATCGCAATCCCTGCTCCAATCGTTGTTGCTGACATCTTTTCTCTTATAATTGCATTTTCTGCATACTCTTTATCTACATAGCCTTTGCTATGCAAAGCATGCGCTAGCTTTTCAATTAGCTCATATGGGTGCTGCACGTCCTGTTGTAAAAATACTAAAAATGGAGATGTATAATTGAGCATAACAAAGTCTTTTTGTTCTTTATAACTCGGTTCATCGCATTCTTTTATAAAGTCCCCTAACTTCTTTTCTTCCGCTCCCTCTAATAATGGGGATACCACAATATGAGGAATAAGTAATTTTGAAAGAGCAATGGTAGAAATAACGAGTTCCACATCATGATGTTTCATTAAATAATCTTGTAAATCAGCTTTTGCAATGCAGTCCATCACATGGATATGACGAAATTTCCGCTCAATTTTTGTCCGTAACAACTGTGACATCCCAATTCCCATATGACACACTATAATTACATTTTTTGATTTTTCCTGATGATCTAACCGTTCAACAGATGCTTCAAAGTGTAGAGTAAGATACGCCGCTTCTTCTTCCGGAATATATAGAATTAAAGATTCATTTATTTCTTCTAATACCTGAATCAACATATTAAACATATATGGATACATTCTTTTTATATCGTGTAGCATTGGATTGGATACAGAGAGATCATAGTTCAAACGATTCAACGTTGTGTATAGATGAATTGTTAATCCCTCAATTAAAACTTGGTCTCTACTGAAATCAATTTCATACAACTGTGACATTCGTTTTATTAATTGATGTACAACCCTAGAAAGGATTGGATTACTTTCAGTAAGTTTACTACCTTCCCCTGGCTTGTCTTGATAACGGAATTTCCCGCCCAAAATATGAGCTGTTAAATACGTCGCTTCTTCTTCTGTAAAATGAACAGCGAAAACACACTCTAATCGTTTTAAAAACTCCAATGTCCATTTATATTCTTTTGTTTCTTGTATTATTTTAATTTCCCTTTTAGAAGTTAAAATCGATTGCTTAAGCTTCATTCTCCGTACCATCAGCAACGTATGAACTAATAAACTTTCAAATGCATCATCTGTAAAAAATAATGCATGTCGTTTTTGTAGCGCTTTCAATTCATTCGTAACAAATTCAACCTCATGATATAAAAATTGTTCCTTAATAAATTGATTCGTTAGCTCTGAATTACGAATTAAATCTGATAATCTAGCCAAGGCTTTTCTTTTATTCTTTTCATTTCCCTTAACAATCAGTCCTATCCGCTGCTTTGAAACAACAGTTAAATCAAAATGATGTAACCACTTTTCAATTCTATCTAAATCTTTCTTTATAGTAGTACGATTTACAAAATGTTGAGAAGCCATATCCTGTGCAGTGACTGCCTTTACATTCATTAACAAGTTATAAGCAATTTGCAGGATTCTTTCTTCATCCGATTCATACTTTGTACGATTATTTATACAGTAAAGTTTATTAAACAAATCTACCTTTTCATATTCCTCAATCTCTAAGTAAACTCCTAAGCCCGGCTTCCTAACAAGAATTGCACTCGAATAATTCGTAAGGTGATCCTCAATTGCTTTAAAATCATTACGAATTGTTTTTTCCGAGCAATTTACTTGATCCGCAAGGTCTTGCACTAATAAATAATCATTAGATTCAGATAATAACAGAAACAAAATTTCTTTTTGTCTTGTATTCATGAATTTCACCTATCTCTTATATCCTTCTATGTTATATGCATCACTTCACAGGATATTTTTATTTTCCCTTATAACTAACACTTTAGATTATATGTGTTGATTTTAAAATTCCAACTATGTTATGGTACACGTTACTATCTGTACGTAATAACATAACACTACATTGCCCTTACTAGTAAGCATCAAAATTCCCAAGAAGTTAAATCTATTGGGAATCTTGATGTTCTTTCAATACTTATTAATATATGATATACCGTTATATGTTATTGACTCAGGAGTTTCTAGATGAAACGTTCTCGCGTTGGAAATTCCTTTTATTATATAAACCATTCAAAACGGTACTTATTATCATGCGCCAATACTTTGTGCTTGCATTACTTTACTTACACTTTGAAGCACTTGTTCTTCATCTTCCCCTTGTGCAATCACTTTAATTTGTGCGCCTTTTGGCACACCAAGTGCCATAATACCCATAATAGATTTTAAATTCACTTGTTTTTCTTTATACTCAAGCATCACTTCTGATTTAAATGAGCTAACTGCATTAACTAATGTTGTTGAAGGACGCGCATGAAGTCCCCCATCTTCTAATATTGTAAAGAATTTTTCAACCACTTATGATTCCCCCTTCAGTTTTCTAAATTCATTAAGGTCCCCTTCTAAGTATCTTCGCCGAGAATAGAAACCGTTTACATTTAATATATAGTAAAGCAAACTAAGTAAAAATTTTATTTTTTACCGTAGCTTCTGCAAAAGCTGTATTTATCTTTTTCCGACAGAAGACTCCTTCCTCTGATATTACGCGAGGTTCGAGGTATACAAGTTTCTCTAAAAAACATTAAAAGGAGTATATTTAACTCTAAATATTCGAATGATTTTTAATGTTTTCTGGATACAATTCAGCCAGCATTTTAACCGAATCCTCTTTCCAGAATTCACCAAAATATGTAATCATTTTTTCTCTATCATCCATCCCTTCACTCCTATTCTATATAATTCCGATATAGAATAGGAGTGAAGATGTTACAATTTCGTTTCGAATGATTATTATTGCTTCTCCTTTATCATTTTAGCCAAGAAGACTCCTTCCTCAAGGAACGTGAAGGGCCACAGACCAGTGAGTAGGCGGGAGATGAATTGGCTTCGGACAAGGGATGGCAGGAAGCCATCTTAATTGTTCGACAGGTAGTAAAGTGTTACTGAACAATTTGTCAGGATCACTTTAAGCATTGAATCAATAATAAAAAGGACTAGAT
>NZ_LDUK01000006.1:0-273661 GCF_001043575.1 Bacillus sp. LK2 | reverse complement strand
TATAACGGTACGTGTACACTGAGTGAAGTTATCGGTTGTCGTGATGACATCATGGTATATTTAATTTATCAAGGCTTGGATCCATCATTAGCCTTCAAAATCATGGAGTCGGTGCGTAAAGGTAAAGGTGTACCAGAAGAGTGGGAAGAGGACATGAGAAATAACAATGTACCAGGTTGGTATATTGATTCATGTAAGAAGATTAAATATATGTTCCCTAAAGCCCATGCTGCTGCCTACGTACTTATGGCTGTACGTATCGCATACTTTAAAGTACATTTCGCACTTTTATTCTATGCGGCATACTTTACAGTTCGTGCAGATGACTTTGATGTAGAGGCGATGGCGAAAGGTTCAGCATCCATACGTGTAAGAATTGATGAAATTGCACAAAAAGGATTGGATGCAGCGCCGAAAGAGAAGAGTTTATTGACGGTGCTAGAAATGACACTTGAAATGTGTGAGCGTGGCTACTCATTCCAAAAGGTTGATTTATATCGCTCGCATGCAACCGAATTTATTATTGATGGGGATACTTTAATTCCTCCATTTAATGCAGTGCCTGGTCTTGGTACAAACGCAGCTTTCAGTATTGTTGAAGCTCGTAAAAATGGTGATTTCTTATCAAAAGAAGACTTACAGCAACGTAGTAAGGTTTCTAAAACGATTATTGAGTATTTAGATAGTCAAGGTTGTCTAGGAGATTTACCGGATCAAAACCAATTGTCACTGTTCTAATAGGTAGGAAAAGTCTTTGCAAATCAACATTTGCTATGGTATACTATAAACCGAGATAACCATGTCATGTATATTTTGTGAAAAAGAGAGTGGGGAAACCCACTCTTTCGTGTTACTATCTACATTTTATTTCTGTAGATAGTAAAGATATTTCTGTCGTATATACATATTTTGTTACAAGTTTTACTTCTTAAATTTGGTAATACTAAGACAGATATTCCCTGCTTAACGGCAGGGGCTTTTGTTAGCTAACGAGAAAGAATAAGATATACGGTCTTTATGAACGGAATCTTTTCTTGTAAATGGTACATGGCGGCAGGAAGGAGGCTGTTTATGGATAAGAAAGTCACAGAAGTTGTAGAAGCATTTGCGCAGCCAATCGTTGAAGAGTTAAATCTTGAACTTGTAGATGTAGAGTATGTGAAAGAAGGACAAGACTGGTTCTTACGCGTATTCATCGATTCTGAAAAGGGAGTCGACATTGAAGAATGCGGTGCGGTAAGTGAACGTTTAAGCGAAGCTTTAGATAAAGAGGATCCAATTCCTCATCTTTACTTTTTGGATGTATCATCTCCTGGAGCGGAACGCCCATTAAAGAAAGAGAAAGACTTCCAGCAAGCGGTAGGAAAACAAGTGGCAATTAAAACATATGAGCCGATTGATGGTGAAAAGATGTTTGAAGGAAAGCTACTTTCCTACGACGGTACTACAATTACACTACTATTAACAATTAAAACACGTAAAAAAGAAATCCAAATTCCAATGGATAAAGTTGCAAATGCGCGACTTGCTGTTACGTTTTAGTAAGAAGGGGGATCTTCATGAGCACTGAGTTGTTAGATGCTTTGCTCGTATTAGAGTCAGAAAAAGGTATTAGTAAAGATATTATTATTGATGCAATTGAAGCAGCATTAATATCTGCTTATAAACGCAATTTTAACCAAGCACAAAACGTTCGTGTGAGCTTTAACCCAGAAGTGGGAACAATTCAAGTTTTAGCACGTAAGGACGTTGTTGATAATGTGTTTGATCCACGTCTTGAAATCTCTGTAGAAGAGGCGAGACAAATTAATCCAAACTACCAAGATGGCGACGTACTAGAAATTGAAGTAACGCCAAAAGATTTTGGTCGTATTGCAGCGCAAACTGCAAAACAAGTTGTAACACAACGAGTTCGTGAGGCGGAACGTGGTGTTATTTATTCAGAATTTAGTGATCGTGAAGAAGACATTATGGTTGGTATTGTACAGCGTCAAGATGCTCGTTTCATCTATGTAAGCTTAGGAAAAGTGGAAGCTTTATTACCTGTAAGTGAGCAAATGCCAAATGAGCAATATAAACCACATGATCGTATTCGCGTATTCATTACAAAAGTAGAAAAGACAACGAAAGGACCACAAATTTACGTATCACGTACACATCCTGGTCTTTTAAAACGTTTATTCGAAATGGAAGTTCCAGAAATTTATGATGGAACTGTAGAAATTCGCTCTGTAGCACGTGAAGCAGGCGACCGTTCTAAAATTTCTGTATATGCAGAGAATATCGATGTTGATCCAGTAGGTTCTTGTGTAGGACCGAAAGGACAACGTGTACAACGCGTTGTGGATGAACTAAAAGGTGAAAAGATTGACATCGTTCGCTGGTCAAATGATCCAGTTGAATATGTTGCAAATGCTTTAAGTCCATCACAAGTTGTTAAAGTACTTGTAGATGAAGAAGAAAAAGCAACAACTGTTGTTGTTCCAGACCACCAGCTTTCATTAGCAATTGGTAAGCGTGGACAAAATGCGCGTCTTGCAGCTAAATTAACAGGCTGGAAAATTGATATTAAAAGTGAGTCTGATGCGAAACAACTTGGTATTGTGACAGAAGAAGATAGCGTAATCGCATTCGGATTCGATTCAGTTGAAGACGAAATCGAGTAGAGGTGATGAGTATGAGCAATCGAAAAGTTCCGTTACGAAAATGTATTGCGACGCAAGAGATGAAATCAAAACGAGAGCTCGTTCGCATTGTTCGTTCCAAAGAGGGCGAAGTGTCTATTGATTTATCAGGAAAAAAATCAGGACGAGGTGCATATTTGTCAAAAGATAAAGAATGCATTATTCAAGCCCAAAAGAAAAACATTTTGGAACATCATCTAAAAGCGAAAATCGACAGTTCTCTGTACGAAGAGCTTCTTGAGCTTGTTGAGAAGGAGTCGAAATAAGTGTCCGATTGGAAATCGTTTTTAGGACTAGCAAACCGCGCTCGAAAAATCATTTCGGGTGAAGAACTCGTTTTAAAAGAAGTACGAAGTGGCAAAGCAAAGCTTGTATTGCTTTCTGAAGATGCGTCAGCGAACACTACAAAACGTATCATTGATAAAACCACGTACTACAACATACCAATGAGAAAAGTCGAAAATCGACAACAATTAGGGCATGCGATTGGGAGAGACGAGCGAGTCGTTGTAGCTGTGTTAGATGAAGGCTTTGCGAAAAAGCTACGTAGCATGCTCGATACAAATTACCGGGGGTGAAGGTATGAGTAAAATTCGAGTACATGAATATGCAAAAAAAAATAATATCTCAAGTAAAGATCTTATGACAAAACTAAAAGAGATGAATATCGAGGTTTCGAATCATATGACAATGTTAGAAGATGAAGTAGTAAACAAATTAGATAATCAATATAACACTGGAGCGGAAAAACCTTCTGTTGCAGATGAGTTTGAAGTAGAAGAGAAAGTTGTTCGCAGTAAAAAGAACAGCAATAAGAAGAAGAAAAAAGGCAAAGGAAATGAAGACAAACGTCAAGATAACTTTGCTGGAAGACAACAAACGCAAATAGTAGAAACACCAGATAAAATTACTTTCTCTGGAAGCCTTACAGTAGGTGACCTTGCTAAAAAGTTAAGCAAAGAGCCATCTGAAATTATTAAAAAGCTCTTCATGCTAGGAATTATGGCAACAATTAACCAAGATCTAGATAAAGATACAATTGAGTTAATTGCTACTGATTACGGTATTGAAGTAGAAGAAGAAGTAGTTGTAAGTGAAACTGAATTTGAAACATTCATCGATGAGCAAGATGATGAAGAAAACTTAAAAGAACGTCCAGCTGTTGTTACAATTATGGGACACGTTGACCATGGTAAAACAACTTTACTTGACTCTATCCGTAATTCAAAAGTAACTGCTGGCGAAGCTGGTGGAATTACTCAGCATATCGGTGCATACCAAGTTGATGTAAATGATAAGAAAATTACATTCTTAGATACACCAGGTCACGCGGCATTTACAACGATGCGTGCTCGTGGTGCGCAAGTAACGGATATTACAATTCTTGTTGTTGCAGCTGATGACGGTGTTATGCCACAAACAGTAGAAGCGATTAGCCATGCGAAAGCAGCTGGAGTACCAATTATTGTGGCTGTGAATAAAATGGATAAACCAGCGGCAAATCCTGATCGTGTAATGCAAGAATTAACAGAATATGAATTAGTTCCAGAAGCTTGGGGCGGAGACACGATTTTCGTACCAATTTCTGCAATTCAAGGCGAGGGAATTGACAACTTGCTAGAAATGATTCTTCTTGTAAGTGAAGTAGAAGAATATAAAGCAAATCCAAATCGCTATGCAACTGGTACTGTAATTGAAGCGCAGCTTGATAAAGGTAAAGGAACTATCGCGACATTACTTGTTCAAAACGGTACACTTCGAGTTGGAGATCCAATTGTTGTTGGAACATCATTCGGTCGTGTTCGTGCAATGGTAAGTGATATTGGTCGTCGTGTAAAAGTTGCTGGTCCATCAACGCCTGTTGAAATTACAGGTTTAAATGAAGTACCACAAGCGGGCGATCGTTTCATGGCATTCGCTGATGAGAAGAAAGCTCGTCAAATCGGTGAATCACGTGCACAAGAAGCGTTAGTTGCACAACGTGGTGAGAAATCTAAATTAAGCCTTGAAGATTTATTCCAACAAATCCAAGAGGGCGATGTAAAAGAGATTAACTTAATTGTGAAAGCAGACGTACAAGGTTCTGTAGAAGCAATGGCAGCATCACTTCGTAAAATTGATGTTGAAGGCGTAAAAGTGAAAATTATCCATACAGGCGTAGGTGCGATTACAGAATCTGATGTTATTTTAGCTTCTGCATCTAATGCAATTATAATTGGATTTAACGTACGCCCTGATGTGAATGCGAAGCGTACAGCTGAATTAGAGAACGTTGATGTTCGTTTACACCGTATTATCTATAAAGTAATCGAAGAAATTGAATCAGCAATGCAAGGTATGCTGGATCCAGAATTCGAAGAAAAAGTAATCGGTCAAGCGGAAGTTCGTCAAACGTTCAAAGTAACAAAAGTTGGAACAATCGCAGGTTGTTACGTAATAGACGGTAAAATTACACGTGATAGTGGCGTTCGTATTATCCGTGATGGCGTAGTAATTTTCGAAGGACAACTTGATACGTTAAAACGTTTCAAAGACGACGTAAAAGAAGTTGCACAAAACTATGAGTGTGGTATTACAATTGAGAGATATAATGATCTTAAAGAAGGGGACATCATTGAAGCGTACATTATGGAAGAAGTGAAGCGATGATTATCGCTTCACTCTCATTCGAGTGTATGATTTACGATGTGCATTCTTTAAAAGAGAAACGAGCAATTTTGCAACGTGTGTTAACTCGTGTGAAACAGCGCTATAATGTAGCTGTTTCTGAAGTTGGGCATCAAGATGTATGGCAACGTACAGAAATTGCAATTGTTTCCGTATCCTCAAATCGTGTTGTCTGTGAAAAAGAAATGAATCGTGTACTTGAGTATATCGATTCATTTCCTGAAATTGAACGTACGATAACACAATTGGAATGGTATTGAATGAGGTGAAGAATTATGAAATTACGTGCGAACCGTGTAGGCGAGCAAATGAAAAAAGAATTAGGCGACATCATCAGTCGTAAAATTAAAGATCCACGTGTCGGATTTGTTACAGTAACAGATGTACAAGTGAGTGGAGATTTACAAATTGCTACAGTATATATTTCTGTTTTAGGTGATGAAGAACAGAAAGAAAGTACATTAAAAGGTTTAGCGAAGGCAAAAGGCTTCATTCGTTCAGAAATTGGCCAACGTATTCGTCTTCGTAAAACACCGGAAATTTCCTTTGAATTTGATGAGTCTATCGGATATGGTCATCGAATTGATACACTTTTACATGAAATTAATAAAGAAGGTAAACGTGAAGAATAATGGATAGACAATTGTCTATCCATTTTTTCAATGCAAAATAAGTTTTGGATATTTACTATGAAAGAATTATGATGAGGTGAATATATATGGAAGGTGTAGTATTATTACATAAGCCAAAAGGCATGACATCACATGATTGTGTATTTAAATTAAGAAAGATTTTACGTGAGAAACGAATTGGTCATACGGGAACATTAGATCCGGATGTAACAGGAGTATTACCTATTTGTGTTGGACGAGCAACGAAGATTGCACAGTTTTTAACGAGTGAAACGAAAACATATGAAGGTGAAGTGACATTAGGATTTTCAACAACAACTGAAGATGCTTCTGGTGAAGTTGTGGAAACAAAAAATGTTGACCGTGTTATTACTCGTAAAGAAGTAGAAGGAGTTCTTGCAGAATTAACAGGTACGATTGAACAAATGCCTCCGATGTTTTCAGCTGTAAAAGTTAACGGGAAAAAATTATATGAATATGCAAGAGCAGGACAAGAAGTTGAACGTCCAGTTCGTACAATTACAATTCATGAATTTGTATTACTTGATGAACATGAAGTTTTTGAAGGGGAAAACGTTTCATTCCGTTTCCGTGTAACGTGTAGTAAAGGAACATATGTAAGAACGCTAGCAGTAATGATTGGTGAAAAACTTGGTTTTCCATCACATATGTCTCACCTTGTAAGAACAGCATCTGGTGAATTTTTACTAGAAGATTGCATATCATTTGAAGAAATTGAAGAAAACGTGCAAAATGGAACAGTAGAGTCTATTTTCATCTCAATTGATGAGGCGCTAAGTAAGTTTCCAAAAATGGTTGTAGATGAAAAGCAAGCAGAGAAAATAAAAAATGGTATGTTCTTAAAGAATGAATTAGAAACAACAGCACCATTTATTACAGTATTTGATAAAAATGATCGTTGCTTAGCAATTTATGAGCACCATCCAAAACACCCTGGTATGCTAAAGCCAATGAAAGTACTTGTGAATAATCAAGAACTAAAGCTATAATGAATTATTGGAAGGATTATTACAGAAAAAGGTGAATTCAAGCGTGAAACTTATTCATTTAACTCATCCACATGAACAAAATAAAATAGAATTACCACCTACTGTAATGGCATTAGGATATTTTGATGGCATTCATTTAGGACATCAACGTGTAATTCGAACAGCGAAAAAAATAGCGGATGAAAGAGGATGTAAAAGTGCTGTCATGACGTTTCATCCACACCCATCTGTTGTATTAGGAAAAAAAGAAGCGCATGTGGAGTACATTACACCGATGCGCCTTAAAGAAGAAATCATCGCAAGTTTAGGAATTGATATATTATATGTGGTGAAATTCGATGAACCATTTGCTGGATTATTGCCACAACAGTTTGTCGATGATTATATTATTGGTTTAAATGTAAAGCATGTAGTAGCAGGCTTTGATTATTCATATGGACGTTTAGGAAAAGGGAAGATGGAGACTTTACCATTTCATGCAAGAGGGGAGTTTACACAGACCGTGATCGAAAAAGTTGAATATCAAGAAGAAAAAGTAAGTTCTACTTCATTACGAAAGTTAATTCGAAATGGCGAAATGGAACAAATTCCATCTATTTTAGGAAGAGCATACACGGTAGAAGGAACAGTTGTGCACGGTGATAAGCGTGGACGCCAAATTGGTTTTCCGACTGCAAATGTAGGTTTAAGTGATGAATATTTGTTGCCACCTGTAGGTGTATACGCAGTAAGGCTGAAAGTTCATGATGAGTGGCATGATGGCGTATGTAATATCGGATATAAACCAACTTTCAAAGAGAATGAGCGTCAATTATCGATTGAAGTACACCTATTTGAATTTAATAAAGACATATATGAACAAAGTGTTACAGTAGAGTGGCACATGCGTATAAGAGAAGAAAAAAAGTTCAATGGTATTGATGAGTTAGTTGCACAAATCGCTCGGGATAAAAAAGTTGCCCAAGAATATTTTGCGAGCGTAAAGAATACACTTGCTTTTTCAAATGAAAAGTAGTATTCTATGTTATGTACTTTATGACAACCATTGCTTGGCATTGCGACTCACCGACGCTTGCTAGGTAATTGGGGGTTTAATTAATAGGAGGTGAAATAGGATGGCTTTAACACAAGAGCGTAAAAATGAAATCATTGCACAATTTAGAACTCATGAGACTGATACTGGTTCTCCAGAGGTTCAAATTGCTGTCCTAACGGAGCAAATTAACACTCTAAACGAGCACTTACGTACTCACAAGAAAGATCATCATTCACGTCGTGGTCTATTAAAGATGGTTGGTAAACGTCGTAACTTACTAACTTACCTTCGTAATAGCGATATCACACGTTACCGTGAATTAATCACAAAGCTTGGCTTACGTCGATAGTCAAAGAAGCGGGAATATTCCCGCTTTTTTGTTAGGTAAAAATATATCTTCTACGCTTTATAGCTTACTTAATTTTCGGCAATACTAGAGGTAGAATATTGTGATATACTATCCATTTACATAGAAGAATTGAATACTTTAAATTGAGAGGGGTACTTAAATGAGTCAAGAAAAGCAAGTCTTCTCGATAGATTTAGCTGGTCGCCAGCTAACAGTTGAAACTGGTCAGCTTGCAAAACAAGCGAACGGAGCAGTATTAGTAAGATATGGCGATACAGCGGTTCTATCTACAGCAACTGCATCAAAAGAGGCTAAAAATGTAGATTTCTTCCCACTTACAGTAAACTATGAAGAGCGTTTATATGCAGTCGGAAAAATTCCAGGCGGTTTTATTAAACGTGAAGGTCGTCCAAGTGAAAAAGCAATTTTGGCAAGTCGTTTAATCGACCGTCCAATTCGTCCGCTTTTCGCAGATGGTTTCCGTAACGAAGTACAAGTTGTCAGCATTGTAATGAGTGTTGATCAAGATTGTTCTTCTGAAATGGCAGCTATGCTTGGTTCTTCATTAGCGTTATCGATTTCAGATATTCCATTTGAAGGCCCAATCGCTGGTGCAACAGTTGGTCGTATTAATGGCGAATTCGTTATTAATCCAACAGTAGAACAGCAAGAACAAAGTGATATTCACCTTGTTGTAGCGGGTACGAAAGATGCAATTAACATGGTTGAAGCAGGAGCAGATCAAGTACCTGAAGAAACAATGTTAGAAGCAATTATGTTTGGACATGACGAAATTAAACGTCTGATTGCATTCCAAGAAGAGATTGTACAAGCTGTAGGTAAAGAGAAATCAGAAGTGAAACTTTACGAAGTTGATGCTGATATTAATCAAGCTGTACGTGAAATGGCTGAGAAAGATATGCATTCTGCAATTCAAGTGCATGAGAAACATGCACGTGAAGATGCAATTAACGAAGTGAAAAAACGTGTAATTGAGCATTACGAAGCTCAAGAAGCTGACGCTGACACATTAGGACAAGTAAATGAGATTTTATATAAAATTGTAAAAGAAGAAGTACGTCGTCTTATTACAGTGGAAAAAATCCGCCCAGATGGTCGTAAAGGTGATGAAATTCGTCCTTTAGCATCAGAGGTTGGTATTTTATCTCGTACACACGGTTCTGGTTTATTCACACGTGGACAAACACAAGCATTAAGTATTTGTACATTAGGTGCATTAGGCGATGTGCAAATTTTAGATGGTCTTGGTGTAGAAGAATCAAAACGCTTCATGCACCATTACAATTTCCCATCATTTAGTGTTGGTGAAACAAGACCGATGCGTGGACCAGGTCGTCGTGAAATTGGTCACGGTGCACTAGGAGAACGTGCTCTTGAGCCTGTAATTCCATCTGAAAAAGATTTCCCATACACAGTACGTCTTGTATCTGAAGTATTAGAATCAAATGGTTCAACTTCACAGGCAAGTATTTGTGGTAGTACTTTAGCAATGATGGATGCTGGTGTTCCGCTTAAAGCTCCAGTTGCTGGTATTGCAATGGGTCTAGTTAAATCTGGTGAGCATTACACAATTTTAACTGATATTCAAGGTATGGAAGACCATTTAGGCGATATGGACTTTAAAGTAGCAGGTACAGCACAAGGTGTAACTGCACTGCAAATGGATATTAAAATCGATGGTTTATCTCGTGAGATTTTAGAAGAGGCATTACTACAAGCGAAAGTTGGTCGTATGCACATTCTAGATCATATGTTATCTGTTATTGCAGAGCCACGTACTGAATTATCAGCTTACGCTCCAAAGATTATTACAATGACAATTAACCCAGATAAAATCCGTGACGTTATTGGACCAAGCGGTAAACAAATCAATAAAATTATTGAAGAAACTGGTGTTAAAATTGACATCGAGCAAGATGGTACAGTATTCATTTCTTCAATAAATCAAGAAATGAATGACAAAGCGAAGAAAATTATCGAAGATATCGTTCGCGAAGTACAAGTAGGTGAAATCTACGAAGGAAAAGTAAAACGTGTCGAGAAATTCGGTGCTTTCGTTGAATTATTCAGCGGTAAAGATGGATTAGTTCATATTTCTGAACTTGCACTTGAGCGTGTAGGTAAAGTAGAAGACGTTGTGAAAATCGGTGATGTGATCACAGTTAAAGTTATCGAGATTGACAAGCAAGGTCGCGTGAACCTATCTAGAAAAGTATTGCTAAAAGAAGAGCAAGAAAAAGAAGCTGCTAAAGAAGAAAATAAACAAGAGCAGCAATAAGTAAAAGCCAGTTTAACTGGCTTTTTTTGTTATGTAAAAAATGTGATTCATATAGATTTTTATGTGAGTATAGGTATAGTTTTCATCATAACGCTCAAATTAACAAAGATAAGAAGAAAATGGTTTCTTTTTTATAGTTAATGGGAGGGTTTTTTATGAAAGTTCGTATATTGGCATACATATTTATATTTTCTTTATATGTGGGTTTTGGCTCTTATTCAGTCTTTGCACAGGATAGCTTGTATGAAGAGATTCGAAAGCATGCAAAACAGTACGAGATCTTGCCGCAAAATGCGATGATTGATAAGATTTGGAAAGCGACGCCTGGGTATAATGGAAGACAAGTGGATATAGAAGCGTCCTATAATAATATGAAGAAGCTCAAGAAGTTTGATCACAAACAACTTGAATTTAAGGAAGTATCACCAAGTGTCCACTTAGCAGATTTATCACCAGCTCCCATTTATCGAGGACATCCAAATAAAAAAATGGTGGGATTAACAATTAATGTGGCCTGGGGTAATGAGTATTTGCCACGTATATTAGAGATATTGAAAAAACATGATGTGAAGGCGACTTTCTTTTTAGAAGGGCGTTGGGTGAAAGAAAATTTACGATTTGCAAAAATGATTGTGGATGCAAATCAAGAAGTAGGAAATCATTCTTACACACATCCTAATATGAAAACGCTATCTGCGGATGAAATACGAGATCAATTACAAAAAACGAATCGAATGATAGAAGCAGCTACGAATCAAAAAGTGAGATGGTTTGCCCCGCCAAGCGGAAGCTTTCGGGATGAGGTAGTAAAAATAGCGAATGATTTCCAAATGGGGACGATTATGTGGACTGTAGATACAATTGATTGGAAGCGTCCAGAACCGGATGTACTATTGCAGAGAGTAATGCGAAAAATCCATCCAGGTGCTATTGTGCTAATGCACCCTACTTCATCTACAACAGAAGCGTTAGATACTATGATTAAAAATTTGAAGGAACAAGGATATAAAGTGGGGAATATTACAGAATTACTAGATGAAAAACGTGTGGATTAAATACATTTGCATGACATTCATCTGTAAACTTGTTATCATTAAACAATAGCAATTATTTAGAGAAACTGGCAGTAGGAGGAAAGTTTTTGATTAAAAAATATACTTGTAAAAATGGTGTAAGAATTGTTATGGAGAATATACCAACTGTACGCTCGGTTGCGATTGGGATATGGATCCATGCAGGTTCAAGAAATGAAAATGAAAAAAATAATGGAGTTTCGCACTTTTTAGAGCATATGTTCTTTAAAGGGACAGAAACGCGAAGTGCAAGAGAGATTGCAGAATCATTTGATAGCATTGGCGGACAAGTAAACGCTTTTACTTCAAAAGAATATACATGTTACTATGCGAAGGTGCTAGATGAGCATGCTAAATATGCTTTGGATGTATTAGCGGATATGTTCTTTAACTCAACATTTGATGAGGAAGAACTGAAAAAAGAGAAGAATGTCGTATGTGAAGAAATTAAAATGTACGAAGATGCTCCAGATGATATTGTGCATGATATGTTAACGAAAGCAACATATGAAACGCATCCGCTTGGATATCCTATTTTAGGAACAGAGGAAACGCTTGAAACATTTACAGGTGATACGTTACGTCAATATATTAAAGACCACTATACACCTGAAAACGTAGTTGTATCAATTGCTGGAAATATTGATGAAGCATTTGTTCAAACTGTGGAACAATATTTCGGTAATTACGAAGGAACAACAAATCGTGAACAAGTACATAGCCCAATTTTCCACTTTAATAAAGTATCACGTAAAAAGGAAACAGAACAAGCTCATTTATGTTTAGGATATAAAGGCTTGCAAATGGGACACGAAGATATTTATAACTTAATTGTATTGAATAATATTTTAGGTGGTAGCATGAGTAGCCGTTTATTCCAAGAAGTACGTGAACAACGTGGATTGGCATACTCAGTATTTTCTTACCATTCTTCTTATGAAGATACAGGTATGTTAACGCTTTACGGTGGAACAGGCAGTCAACAATTAGATACACTGTATGAAACAATGCAAGAAACGTTAGATACGTTAAAAAATACAGGTATTACAGAAAAAGAGCTTGTTAATAGTAAAGAACAATTAAAAGGAAACTTAATGTTAAGTTTAGAAAGTACCAATAGTCGTATGAGTCGTAACGGTAAAAACGAACTGCTTCTTCGTAAACATCGTTCTCTTGATGAGATTATTGAAAGTGTAAATACTGTAACAAAACAAAATGTAGACGAATTAATTCGCAACATGTTTACCGATGAATTCTCTGCAGCACTTATTAGTCCAGATGGAAAACTGCCAAAAGGAATGAAACTTTAATCGGTTTTGTAATTCATTCGCTTTTGGAAATAACCGTATCTCTTTTATATGAGATACGGTTATTTTTTTTAGATATGCAGAATAGGTACTTATTATAGGATAACCTTCATGAAAAGTAGGATAGGGGGAGATTTAATGCGTTTAAGTGAATTAAGTGGCAAAGAGATTGTGGATTTAGAAAGAGCAGAAAAAATGGGAGTTTTAGGTCATACAGATTTAGAAATTGATGAGAGAGATGGACAAATACAAGCGCTTATTATACCTGTTGGGAAATGGGGAGGTTTTAAAAGAGAACAGCAAGAAATGAGAGTAGAATGGAGCAAAATAAAGAAGGTGGGACATGATATGATACTTTGTGATCTTACGAACCATTCAAAATCGGAGTGAAAGATGACCATTTTGGTTGTCTTTTTTTATTTTTATATAAAGTGAAACTTTAATCAGTGGGGGTTTTGTCCGTCCCCCACTGATTATTAGCCCACACCAATCATAAATCACGTGTGCTTTTTGTTTTTCAATCACCTCAAACTCGTACATTACATATGATGTGGAGGAAAAAGAAAAAGTAGGCATTTTTCTTATAAATGAAAGAAAAAGAAGGTGAATTAGGGAATGTTGACTGAGATGCATATTGCTGTCATAGGAGGAGATGCACGGCAGCTAGAAGTAATTCGCAAGCTAGTCGAACTGGACGCGAAACTTTCATTAATAGGGTTTGAACAGTTAGATCATGGCTTCACAGGGGCAGCAAAAGAAAGTATACAAGATTTAGATTTCACTTCTTTAGATGCGATTATTTTGCCGGTTGCAGGGACGAATGCCAAAGGAGAAGTAGATACTATTTTTTCAAATGAAAAAGTTTCCATAACGAAAGAACAAATTGAAAAGACGCCAGAAAACTTTACTATATATTCAGGTATTGGTACACCTTACTTGGAAAATCTCGTGTCTACTACAAATCGCAAACTGGTAAAATTATTTGATCGTGATGATGTTGCAATCTATAACTCTATTCCGACTGTAGAAGGTACATTAATGATGGTTATTCAACATACTGATTACACAATTCATGGGTCGAATGTAATGGTTTTAGGATTTGGTAGAACTGGTATGAGTGTAGCAAGAGCCTTTCAATCATTAGGAGCACATGTCAAAGTTGGAGCGAGACGTTCGGAACATATTGCTCGTATTACAGAAATGATGTTTTCTCCTTTTCATATGCAAGACATTGAGAAAGAAGTAGGCAATATCGATATTGTTATTAATACAATTCCGCATCTCGTGGTAACGGCAAGTGTACTTTCACGGATGCCTGCTCACACGTTAGTTATAGATTTGGCTTCTAAGCCAGGTGGAACAGACTTTCGTTATGCGGAAAAGCGAGGCGTGAAGGCACTATTAGCACCTGGTCTTCCTGGAATTGTTGCACCGAAAACAGCAGGGCAAATTTTAGCGAATGTTCTTTCTCAGTTATTAATAGCAGATGCAAGTGCAAAGGAGGAGGATGAGAAATGAATTTAAAGGGGAAACGAATTGGTTTCGGATTTACAGGTTCACATTGTACGTATGAGGAAGTTATGCCAC
Source organism: Bacillus sp. LK2 (assembly GCF_001043575.1). Classification (NCBI taxonomy): domain Bacteria; kingdom Bacillati; phylum Bacillota; class Bacilli; order Caryophanales; family Bacillaceae; genus Bacillus; species Bacillus sp. LK2. The sequence goes on along the minus strand of NZ_LDUK01000006.1, from coordinate 259,017 downwards.
ATCTAGAAAAGTTAATTGCAGAAGGTGCGGAAGTGCGTCCAGTTGTCTCTTATACTGTCGAATCAACAAATACTAGATTTGGCGAAGGGGCAGAATGGATTAAAAGGATTGAAGAAATAACGGGATTTAAAGCAATAAATTCAATTGTCGGAGCAGAACCATTAGGACCGAAAATCCCGCTAGATTGTATGGTAATAGCTCCTTTAACTGGAAATTCGATGAGTAAATTTGCTAACGCGATGACAGATTCTCCAGTATTAATGGCGGCGAAGGCGACGCTTAGAAATGGCAAGCCTGTTGTGTTGGCTGTATCGACGAATGATGCTTTAGGTCTTAATGGGGTAAATCTCATGCGCCTAATGGCAACAAAAAACATCTACTTTGTCCCATTCGGCCAAGATGCACCAGAGAAAAAACCGAACTCAATGGTAGCTCGTATGGAGTTACTTGAAGATACAGTATTAGAGGCGTTACAAGGAAAGCAATTACAACCTGTTGTTGTAGAAAAATTCAGATATATGAATTAAAAAACGAAAAAAAACGGACAATTTTTGATGAAACCATCATTCTTACTGTAGAATATGATAAAATTAACGTTATTAAGATTAGAAGGGGCATCGTAGCTCCTTCTAATTCTAAGTTATAGAAGGATTGGTATCTAGAAAGGGGCATAGTGATGGAAAAGCAAAAAACTTTTCATGTCGCTGTAGTTGGAGCAACCGGCGCAGTTGGTGAACAAATGTTAAATACTTTAGAGAAACGAGAATTTCCAATTGGGAAGTTAACGTTACTTTCATCTAAACGATCTGCAGGTAAGAAACTTGTATTTAAAGGCGAAGAATTTACAGTTCAAGAGGCAACTCCTGAAAGTTTTGAAGGAGTAGATATTGCACTATTTAGTGCTGGTGGATCTGTATCGAAACAATTAGCACCTGAAGCAGCAAAGCGCGGTGCAATTGTTGTTGATAATACAAGCGCATTCCGTATGACAGAAAACGTGCCACTTGTTGTACCTGAAGTAAATGAAAATGATTTAAAAGAACATAATGGTATTATTGCAAATCCAAACTGTTCTACAATTCAAATGGTAGTAGCTCTTGAGCCAGTTCGTCAGCAATATGGTTTAACACGAGTAATCGTTTCCACATACCAAGCTGTATCGGGTGCTGGTGCGGCAGCTATTGAAGAACTTCATGAACAATCACAAGCAATCTTAAATGGAGAAGAAGTAAAGGCGAATGTTTTACCTGTATCAGGTGATGAAAAGCATTTCCAAATCGCTTTTAACGCTATTCCACAGATTGATAAATTCCAAGATAATGGATTTACATTTGAAGAAATGAAAATGATTAATGAAACGAAAAAAATTATGCATATGCCTGAATTAGAAGTAGCTGCGACATGTGTACGTTTACCAGTTGTATCAGGTCATTCTGAGTCTGTGTACATTGAAGTGGATAAAGAAGGCGTAACAGTAGAAGAAATGAAAAACTTACTTGCAAATGCAGAAGGTATTGTACTGCAAGATAATCCAGCAGAGCAGTTATATCCAATGCCTGCTACTGCAGTAGGTAAAAACGAAGTATTCGTTGGAAGAATCCGTAAAGATTTAAATAATGATAAAGGGTTCCATCTTTGGGTCGTATCTGATAACTTATTAAAAGGCGCTGCATGGAATTCTGTTCAAATCGCAGAGCGCTTAGTAAAATTACAATTAGTGTAAACGGCTAAGAGAAGGTGCAAAATATGAAAATTATTGTTCAAAAATTTGGTGGTACATCAGTACGTGATGACAATGGGCGTAAGCATGCGCTTCACCATATAAAAAAATCGTTAGCTGCTGGTTATAAAGTAGTTACTGTCGTATCAGCAATGGGTCGTAAAGGTGAACCGTATGCAACTGATACGTTATTAAGTCTTGTAAATCAAGAGGAATCTAATATTTCTAAACGTGAGCAAGATTTATTATTATCATGTGGAGAATTAATCTCAGCAATTGTTTTCTCTAATATGTTAAATGAGAATGGTATAAAAGCAGCAGCGCTAAATGGTGCACAAGCTGGTTTTGTAACGAATGCTGATTTTACTAATGCGAAAATCGTTGAAATGAATTGCGATCGTATACATGAAGAGTTACAAAATGTAGATGTTATTGTCGTTACTGGATTCCAAGGTCAAACGAAAAATGGAGATACGACAACACTTGGACGCGGAGGTAGTGATACTTCAGCTTCAGCATTAGGTGTTGCGCTTCATGCTGAATATATTGATATCTTCACAGATGTAGAAGGTGTTATGACTGCGGATCCTCGTATCGTTAAAGATGCACGTCATCTTCAAACGGTAACGTATAACGAGATTTGTAACATGGCTTACCAAGGTGCGAAAGTTGTTCATCCGCGTGCGGTTGAAATTGCGATGCATGCAAAAGTACCACTTCGTGTACGCTCTACGTATTCTGATAGTGAAGGTACTCTTATTGCGGCATATGATGGTGCTACAAAAGGGCAGGATGTAGAAGAACGTCCTGTTACAGGTATTGCTCACGTATCAAGCGTAACGCAAATTAAAGTACTTGCAAAAGAAACTGCATATGATTTGCAACAACATGTGTTTAAAGAGATGGCAAACGAAGGAATTAGTGTTGACTTAATTAATATTTCTCCTACTGGCGTAGCTTATACAGTAAGTGATAGTGTATCAGCTCGCGCTGAGGAAGTCTTGAAGCAACTTGGATATGAGCCAATTGTGACAGAACATTGCGCGAAAGTATCTATTGTTGGAGCTGGAATGGCAGGTATTCCAGGGGTTACTGCGAAAATCGTCACAGCTTTAGCGGAAAAAGGTATTCAAATTCTGCAATCAGCAGATAGTCATACGACAATTTGGGTTCTTGTAAAAGAAGCCGATTTAGTGGAGGCTGTGAATGCATTACATAGTGCATTTGAGCTTTCAAAAGAAAAGCAACTGGAACAATAAGGAGTGAGACCATGATAGATTTTGGGACAATTGCAACCGCGATGGTAACACCGTTTGATAAAAACGGTAATATCGATTTTGCAAAGACAACGAAATTGGTAAATTATTTAATGGATAACGGTACAACAGCAATCGTGGTAGGAGGAACGACAGGAGAATCTCCTACATTAACATCAGAAGAAAAAGTAGCGTTATATCGCCATGTCGTATCTGTTGTCGATAAAAGGGTGCCCGTAATCGCTGGAACAGGTAGCAATAATACGCATGCTTCTGTTGATTTAACAAAAAAGGCAACTGAAGTTGGTGTTGATGCAGTTATGCTAGTGGCGCCGTATTATAACAAACCGAGTCAAGAAGGGATGTATCAGCATTTTAAAACAATCGCTGAAAGCACTCCGCTTCCGGTTATGCTATATAATGTTCCGGGACGATCTATTGTACAAATCTCCGTTGATACAGTTGTTCGTTTATCAGAAATAGAAAACATTGTTGCGATTAAAGATGCAGGCGGCGATGTGTTAACAATGACAGAAATCATTGAAAAAACAGCGGACGACTTTGCGGTATACAGCGGTGATGATGGTTTAACGTTACCAGCTATGGCAATTGGAGCAAAAGGTATTGTTTCTGTAGCATCTCATGTTATCGGGAATGAAATGCAAGAAATGATTGCTGCATTCCAAGCTGGAGAGTTCAAAAAAGCACAGAAATTACATCAATTACTAGTAAAAGTAACGGATGCACTATTTATGGCGCCAAGCCCAACACCAGTAAAAACAGCATTACAAATGGTTGGATTAGATGTAGGTTCGGTACGTTTGCCGCTTCTTCCATTAACAGAAGAAGAAAGAGTAACGTTACAATCTGTAATGCAATCTATTCCTCGTTAATAAAAATGGCCTAGTGAAAAACTAGGTCATTTTTATTTTGATTAAATATATGTGAGTGGTAAAAATCAGCAGGGGATGGCATAATATTGGTTAGAAACTGCTTACAGAGATAAGATGTTTTAGTAAAAATCGCTTCATGTTTATGTAAAGAACTTACATGTATATTTTTCCATTAAACTCCTATCTAAGTAGGAAAAATAGTGGGTACGTTATGAAAAAATTCCTCGTAAATTACAACCTCACTTTAGCTTCTTCTCTAGTCTTTCGCATAATTTAACTTGTGTTCTATTTCTTGTATCAGGTATAATATGGCTAAGTAGCTTAGTACGGGTATGCTTAGCAAAATTGGAAAAAATTATGATTTAATGAAATTTTCATATCATATCGAATAAGATATTTGATTTATATAATGAAAGAGAGGTGAAACCTGGTTTAAAAAATAAACAAGGACATGATATCGCATAACGGTAAGGACATTCGTCTTGGACGGTGAATATATGGTGGTTGTAGAGTTTCCCCTGGTGTCTCTGCAATTTTAGTGAAATCAGTGTTTGCAAGATTTTTAAACCAGGCAACAACATGAAGAGAAAAGAGAATGAGTCTGTTAAAGTATTTGCTCTTGGCGGAGTAGGTGAAATCGGAAAAAACATGTACTGTGTTGAAATTGATTCTGAAATCTTTATTGTAGATGCAGGATTGATGTTCCCGGGAGATGAAATGTTTGGGATTGATATTGTTATTCCTGACATTACATATTTAGTAGAAAATCAAGAGCGAGTAAAAGGACTATTTATTACTCATGGTCATGAAGATCATATCGGTGGAATTGTTTATGTACTTCGTAAATTATCTATTCCAGTATATGCGACGAAATTAACGGTAGGACTTATACAAGAAAAGCTTGGCGAAGCAGGAATGTTAGGCCGTGTAGACTTAAAAACAATTGACTCGAATTCAACTGTTGAGTTTAATTCAACAACTGTGTCATTCTTTGGAACGACACATAGTATTCCGGATTCTGTTGGTGTTTGTTTCCATACATCAAAAGGTGCTGTAGTGTATACAGGAGATTTTAAATTTGATCAAACTCCAATCGGAAATAGTGGAGCGGATCTTGGGAAAATGGCTCAAATCGGAAATGAAGGCGTACTGTGCTTATTATCTGATAGTACAAATGCTGAACGTCCTGGCTATACTGGCTCGGAAAAAGAAGTTGGTATAGAGATTTCAAAAGTGTTCTATAGTGCAGAAGGTCGCCTTATTGTTGCTTCATTTGCATCGAATGTACATCGCATCCAACAAGTATTTGATGCAGCTGCCGAAACAGGACGAAAAGTAGCGGTAGTAGGACGTAGCATGGTAAAAGTGGTAGACATTGCAAGACGTCTTGGTTATTTAGATGTTCCAGAAGGTATGATTATTTCATTACAAGAAGTAGACAATTTCCCGGAGAAAAAGGTAGCTATTTTAACAACAGGTAGTCAAGGTGAGCCGATGGCAGCCCTTTCTAGAATGGCGAAGCAAGCTCATAAACAAATTTCAATTCGTAAAGGTGATACGGTTATTATTGCAGCTTCTCCAATTCCAGGAAATGAAATATCTGTATCGAAAATCATTGATTTGTTATTTAGAGCTGGAGCTGAAGTTGTTTACTACGGTGAAAGAAAAGTCCACGTTTCAGGTCACGGTAGCCAAGAAGAATTAAAACTGATGTTAAACTTAATGAAGCCGAAGTATTTTGTACCCGTACATGGTGAGTTCCGTATGCAAAAAGCACATGCATATTTAGCGGAAGATGTAGGTATTGCGAGAGAGAATATCTTTATCGTAGAAAAAGGTGATGTAATTGCTTTTGGCGACGATGAAGCAAACTTAGTCGGTAAAGTGCAAGCTGGCAATGTTTTAATTGATGGATTAGGTGTGGGCGACGTTGGTAACATTGTTCTTCGAGATAGAAAGATGTTATCTCAAGATGGAATTTTAGTTGTCGTTGTGACACTTGGTAAAGATGAAAAGAAAATCATCTCTGGTCCAGAAATTATTTCACGTGGTTTCGTATACGTTCGTGAATCAGAAGCATTAATCGAACGATCTACAGATATTGTACGTATGATTGTTGAACAATCAATTAAAGAGTATACAATTGAATGGTCTATGTTGAAACAAAATATTCGTGAATTATTAGGGCAGTTCTTGTACGAAGAAACGAAGAGAAAGCCAATGATTTTACCGATTATTATGGAAGTATAAAGAAGGTCACCTTTACAGGTGATCTTTTTCTTTTTTAACCCTATCGAATGAAATTTATAACTTAAGAAATAATAGTTATATACGAGTGAAAGGGGATGCGATATGACAGAACGTGATCGTTATACAAATGAAGAAAAGGAAGCTGAGCCGAAAGAAGCTTCTATAGTGGAGAAAATTCAACAGCTTGGACAAACGAATGTACCGCAAATGAATGAAGCACGTATTCATTGTTTAACAATCGTTGGACAGGTGGAAGGTCATGTTCAGTTGCCACCGCAAAATAAAACAACAAAATATGAGCACATCATTCCGCAAATTGTCGCGATTGAACAAAATCCGAAAATTGAAGGCTTGCTCTTAATATTAAATACAGTTGGAGGTGACGTTGAAGCTGGGCTAGCAATTTCTGAAATGGTGGCTTCACTTTCGAAACCAACTGTATCTCTTGTTTTAGGAGGAGGGCATTCAATTGGTGTACCGATTGCTGTCTCGACTGACTATTCATTTATTGCCGAAACAGCTACGATGACAATTCATCCAATTCGTTTAACAGGTCTTGTTATAGGTGTGCCGCAAACATTTGAGTATTTGGATAAAATGCAAGAAAGAGTCATTCGATTTGTGACAAAGCATTCGAAAGTAACAGAAGATCGCTTTAAAGAACTTATGTTTGCGAAAGGGAATTTGACACGAGATATTGGGACAAATGTAATTGGTGGAGATGCAGTGAAGTATGGTCTTATAGATGATGTGGGTGGTATTGGGAGTGCACTTCGAAAATTAAACGAGTTAATTGATGCGCGCATGGACGATCATACAGAAGGGACAATGCTACAATGATCTTATATACAATTATGCCAGAACAACTTGTATATCCGGCCGATTATTCACAGTGCGAAAGCCAAAAAGTTGTAAATATAAACGGTGTAGAATTAATGGTCTCTGAAGAGGATCATCAATGTTACTCTATTGTACGTGTGCTAAGTACGAATCCATCTCACTACTTAGAATTTGAGCCTGGGCAGAAAATAACCTTTTAGTAAAAAGAAGGATTTTGTTTAGAAGCTATGGTATAATATAAAAAACAAGACGGTTGAGCAGCCATGAGTAGGCTGCTTTCTTCTGTTTATTTAGCATTTTACAAGAAGTGTAAAAATAGAAGATATAAAGACCTGAAAAATAGAGAGAAAGACATATAAGTAGAGCTTTTTTATAAGGAAGTTGTACTTAATTTTAGAACATGAGGTGAAGAAATGGCAAAACAAAAGCAAAGAGGGACGAAGGCAAAGGCAAGACGTACGATAAAGCCAACTTTGTATTATGAAATCGTCGGTTTGACTCTTTTTGCACTTTCAATTATTACGATTTTACAGCTAGGTGTTGTAGGGAAATCGTTTGTGTTGTTTTTTCGCTTCTTCTTTGGTGAGTGGTACATAATTGGTGTGTTAGGTGTAATAGCTTTATCAGTTGCGTTCGTCATAAAGCGTGGGTGGCCGAACCTTTTAAATAAACGGCTAATTGGTGTTTATTTAATTGTATTAGCGATATTAATGTTTAGTCATATTACATTATTTAATCTTCTTACAAAAGATGGAGCAGTGCAAAATACATCTGTTATTGTTAGTACAAAAGATAACTTCTTTCTTGAAATGAAAAAGGGTCCAGATAGCGTTCATTTAGGCGGTGGTATGTTTGGTGCGCTTATGTTTGCAACATGCTACTTCTTATTTGATGAAGTAGGAGCATATATCATTGGAATTATTTTAGTTATCCTCGGAATACTTTGTATAACAAATAAGCATATTGGAGAAGTGCTTGCTCCAGTAGGAAGAATACTTAGAAGTCAATTTCAAGTGATGCAAGGGGATTATAAAGATTGGAGATCTAAAAGGGTCGCCGAGCAAACTGAAAAGAAAAAAACGACAAGAAGCACGCGCCGTGAACGTGTTGCCGAACAAGAAGAAGCTATTGAGCCGGTAGAAGAAATAGAAATTGGTCCACCAATTATTTCGAATTTTACTGAGAATTATCCAATAAGTGAAGAGACGGAAAAGCGTATTGAAGAAGAGAACGAAAATGATTCAATTACATCTCCGTTTATTGAAGAAGCAGTTCCGCCTACGCCAGTAGAGCAACCGCAAAAGAAACGAGGAGAAAAAATCGTTGAATCGCTAGAAAGTGAAACGAAAGCGCCACCTATGCAATTTTCTAATGTGGAAAATAAAGATTATAAGCTTCCTGCTCTTGATATATTGAAATTTCCAAAGAATAAACAACTTACAAATGAAAATGCGGAAATTTATGAGAATGCTCGTAAATTGGAACGTACATTCCAAAGTTTTGGTGTGAAAGCGAAAGTAACAAAAGTACATAGAGGTCCTGCAGTTACGAAGTATGAAGTGTACCCTGATATGGGAGTAAAGGTAAGTAAAATTGTTAGTTTAAGTGATGATTTAGCACTTGCTTTAGCTGCGAAAGATATTCGTATTGAAGCACCTATTCCCGGGAAATCAGCTGTAGGGATTGAGGTTCCGAATTCAGAAGTTTCTATGGTAACGCTTAGAGAAGTTCTAGATTCAAAGGCGAATAACCATCCAGAAGAGAAGTTATTAATCGGTCTTGGACGTGATATTACCGGTGAAGCTGTGTTGGCACGTTTGAATAAAATGCCTCATTTACTAGTGGCTGGTGCAACTGGTAGCGGAAAGAGTGTATGTATTAATGGAATTATCGTTAGTATTTTAATGCGTGCGAAACCGCATGAAGTAAAATTAATGATGATTGACCCGAAAATGGTAGAGTTAAATGTATATAACGGGGTTCCGCACTTATTAACACCAGTTGTAACTGATCCGAAAAAAGCGTCACAGGCGTTGAAAAAAGTTGTGAGTGAAATGGAGCGTCGCTATGAATTGTTCGCGCATAGTGGAACGCGTAATATTGAAGGATATAACGATCATATTAAAGAACATAATAGCCAATCAGAAGCGAAACAACCTGAATTGCCATATATTGTAGTAATTGTGGACGAGTTAGCTGATTTAATGATGGTTGCTTCTTCTGATGTAGAAGATGCAATTATGCGTTTAGCACAAATGGCACGTGCTGCTGGTATTCATTTAATTATTGCGACACAACGTCCGTCAGTTGACGTTATTACGGGTGTTATTAAGGCGAATATTCCATCACGTATTGCATTTGCTGTATCTTCCCAAACAGATTCTCGGACGATTCTTGATGGTGGTGGTGCTGAGAAATTGCTAGGTCGTGGAGATATGTTGTTCATACCAATTGGTGCATCGAAACCTGTTCGTGTACAAGGGGCATTTTTATCTGATGATGAAGTTGAGAGAGTCGTAGAATATGTTGTTGCACAACAAAAAGCGCAATATCAAGAGGATATGATTCCACAAGATGTTCCTGAAACAAGACAGGAAGTAGAAGATGAATTGTATGATGAAGCAGTTCAGCTTGTAGTAGAAATGCAAACAGCATCTGTTTCTATGTTACAACGTAGATTTAGAGTAGGATATACGCGAGCGGCTCGTTTAATTGATGCCATGGAAATGAATGGTGTAGTAGGTCCTTATGAAGGTAGTAAACCGAGAGAAGTACTCATTAAAGATGTACAAGAAAAAAGTTCTTAAAAAAAGCCTAATTGTTTTTACAATTAGGCTTTTTTATATGCTGTTTCTGTTATATACTATAGTTAGCAATTAAGAAAGGGCTTACATTTTAGAGTGTCCTTTAGAATACGAATGTTTTTCATTAAGTTTTTTTAAATGTTCGATATTCAATGTAGAAAAGTGTTGAATTATGTTGACACATATGGGAGCAAGTGGTACGATTACTTCGAAAAGAATCACTGCCTCATATAATCTTGGAGATAAGGTCCATAAGTTTCTACCTGGCAACCATGAATTGCTAGACTATGAGGGGAAAAGTGTGTAACAAAGGATGTAAGGGATCTTTGTGCCGAACTTTTTCTCGAAATGAGGAATGTTTATGGTGCAAAGTTTTTTTTATGGGATAAAGAGTGAAAATTTCATCTTGAAAAATTATTAATATTTATTCGACAATTATGCTTATTTTTAGTATGTAGTAATTTATACTATGTTGTAAGTTGAAAAAAGAGAAAAGAAGTCTTACATCAGAGGTCGAATAATTGAAATGCGGGGGAGTCTTATGTCAGTAAAATCGGATAGTCGTCACCTATATTTACGGGTGATTGATCACATCAAAGAAAAAATTAAAGATGGTGCTTACAAAGAAAAACAAAAGCTACCTTCAGAGTTTGATCTAGCGAAAGAGCTTGGTGTAAGTAGGGCAACTTTAAGGGAAGCATTGCGTATTTTAGAAGAAGAAAATGTTGTTATTCGTAGACATGGTGTAGGGACATTTGTAAATTCGAAGCCGCTATTCTCTTCTGGCATAGAGCAACTTTCTAGTATTACAGATATGATTTCTAGTGTGGGGAAAACACCAGGAACAATCTTCTTATCATCATCTACAACAACTTTAACAGAAGAAGAAAAAGAGAAGTTTAATAGTGATGATGGATTTAGTGCAGTGATGATTGAGCGTGTTCGTACAGCAGATGGGGAACCTGTTGTGTACTGTATCGATAAGTTAGCGAAAGAGATACTACCAGATTTATCGGGATACAATGAGGAATCATTGCTTACAGTCATACATAATAACACGCACAAGCGTATCACATATGCAGTTGCTCACATTGAGCCAATAGGTTATCATCCGAAAATTTCACCGATTTTAGAATGTGAGCCTGAAACGGCACTGCTAGTTTTAAAGCAAATGCACTATGATCAAAATGATGAGCCAATCTTATATTCTATTAATTACTTTAGAGCTGACAAGTTTAGCTTCCACGTATTAAGAAAACGTATGTAGGTAAGTTCCTTTTTAGGGAGGTGACATCAAGAAGTAGGGGACAGCAGCGTATAAAAAATAGACATATCATTTCAGGAGGGGTTTCTAGTATGAAGAAAAAAACAGGTCTTTTATTATCGTTAACGTTAGCGGCAAGTGCAGTGTTAGGTGCATGTGGTAATTCGGATAAGGTGAGTAGTGATAAAAAGAGTGATAAAGACTTTAAAGTTGGTTTGGTAACAGATGTTGGGGGCGTTGATGATAAGTCATTTAACCAATCTTCTTGGGAAGGGTTACAAAAGTTTGGTAAAGATAATGGCTTAAAAGAAAAGACAAATTATCGTTATCTTCAGTCTGAAAAAGAAGCTGATTATATTCCGAATTTAAAAAAATTCTCAAAAGATAAATATGATTTAACTTTCGGAATTGGTTATAAATTAGAGGGTGCAATTAAAGAAGTGGCAAAAGAATCTCCGAAACAACAATTTGCAATCGTAGATACTGTTGTAGATGCACCGAACGTAACAAGTATTACATTTAAAGATCATGAAGGATCATTCCTTGTAGGTGCTGTAGCAGCTATGTCAACAAAATCGAATAAAGTAGGATTTGTTGGTGGAATGAAGAGTGATTTAATTAGTAAATTCGAAAATGGATTTAAAGCTGGGGCAAAGGCAGTAAATCCAAATATTGAAATCGTATCTGAATATGCAGAAGCATTCGATAAACCTGAAAAAGGTACAGTTCTTGCATCAGCAATGTACGGTCAAGGTGTAGATGTTATTTATCATGCTGCTGGTGGTACTGGTAACGGTGTATTCACTGAAGCGAAAAACCGTAAGAAAAAAGGTGAAAATGTTTGGGTAATTGGTGTTGACCGTGACCAAAATCAAGAAGGTATGCCTGAAAATGTAACGTTAACTTCAATGGTAAAACGCGTTGATATCGCTGTAGAAAAAGTAGCGAAAGAAGCGAAAGACGGCAAGTTAAAAGGCGGTAAAGTAGAAGCGTTTGGTTTAAAAGATGAGGGTATTGGCATTGCAAAAACAACTGACAATGTGAAAAAAGTTAACCCTGAAATTTTAACAAAAGTAGAAGAGTTTGAAAAGAAAATTACAGATGGTGAAATTAAAGTGCCAGCTACAGATAAAGAGTATAAAGAATATGAAGCTTCTCTAAAAAAATAATAGAGAAATAGCAAAGGTTAGTTCATAGAACTAACCTTTGTATGTATAAAACTTCCGAATTGCTTAATAAGTTAATAGTGTAATAGGGGAATGTTCCCTGTTAAAAGGAGGAACACAATGGAATACGTAATTGAGATGAATAACATTACGAAAGTATTCCCAGGCATTGTAGCGAATGATGATATTACGCTGCAAGTAAAGCAGGGAGAAATACATGCTTTACTTGGAGAAAATGGTGCAGGGAAATCCACATTGATGAATGTACTATTTGGTTTGTACCAACCAGAACAAGGTGAAATTAAAATTAAAGGAAATTCTGTAAAAATTACAAATCCTAATATAGCAAATGACCTTGGGATTGGAATGGTCCATCAGCACTTTATGCTTGTTCATAATTTTACAGTTACAGAGAATATTATTCTCGGAAATGAACCGAAGAAAAAAGGGAAAATTGCTGTTGAGGAAGCTGCGAAAGAAATTAAACAATTATCTGAACAGTACGGCTTAGCTGTTGATCCAAATGCGAAGATTGAAGATATTTCGGTTGGGATGCAGCAAAGGGTTGAAATATTAAAAACACTTTATCGCGGTGCAGAGATTTTAATATTTGATGAGCCGACTGCGGTGTTAACTCCCCAAGAAATTCATGAACTTATTCAAATTATGAAAAAGCTTGTGCAAGAAGGGAAATCTATCATTCTTATTACTCATAAATTGAAAGAAATTATGGAAGTTTGCGATCGCTGTACGATTATTCGTAAAGGAAAAGGGATTGGAACTGTTGACGTTGCAAATACGGATGAACATAAACTTGCAGAATTAATGGTCGGACGTCAAGTGAATTTTAAAACAGAAAAAATAGACGCTACGCCAAAAGAAGAAGTACTTTCTATTGCAAATCTTGTTGTTCAAGATGCACGCCAATTACCTGCTGTAAAAGGCCTTGACTTAACTGTTCGTGCGGGGGAAATTGTTGGTATTGCAGGGATCGATGGAAATGGACAAAGCGAATTAATAGAAGCAATTACTGGTTTACGAAAAGTTGAGTCAGGTTCTATTGCAATTAAAGGTAAAGAAATAACGAATTGGCCTGTTCGAAGAATTACAGAAGAAGGAATTGGTCATATTCCAGAAGACCGTCATAAGCACGGACTAGTTCTTGATTTTTCTGTTAGAGACAATATAGTTTTGCAAACGTACTATAAAAATCCATTTTCAAAGAAGGGGATTTTAAATTTCAGCAAAATCACAGAAAAAGCAAAGGCACTCATTGAACAATTTGATGTACGTACACCCGGTGAACAAACGCTAGCACGCGCTCTATCTGGAGGTAATCAACAAAAAGCGATTATTGCACGTGAAGTAGATCGTAATCCGGATTTATTAATTGCAGCACAGCCAACACGTGGTTTAGATGTAGGTGCGATTGAATTTATTCATAAAAAATTAATTGAGCAGAGAGATAATGGTAAGGCAGTATTGCTCCTATCTTTAGAGCTGGATGAAATTTTAAATGTAAGTGATCGAGTTGCTGTTATATATGAAGGGAAAATTGTAGCGATTGTTGATGCGAAAGAAACGAACGAACAACAGCTTGGATTATTGATGGCTGGAGGAACAAAGAAAGAGCAGGTGGGTACAAATGGCTAAAAAACTTTTAACAGAGCGAACGATAAATATTTTAGTCCCAGTACTATCCGTTATTTTTGGTTTAATTGTTGGAGCGATTGTAATGTTGGTTAGTGGCTATGATCCAATTGTTGGTTATAGTGCACTTTGGACAGGTATGTTTGGTAGTGCAAGTGCGATTGGTGAGACGCTTCGCACTATGATACCACTTATTCTTGCTGGATTATCGGTGGCATTTGCATTTCGTACAGGTTTATTTAATATCGGGGTAGAGGGTCAATTGTTAGTTGGTTGGCTTGCGGCGGTTTGGTTCGGTTATGCAGTTTCCCTACCAGCTTTTCTTCATATTCCATTATCTATTTTATTTGCAGCACTGGTAGGCGGAATATGGGGATTCATTCCTGGGTATTTAAAAGGAAAGTTTCAAGTTAATGAAGTTATTGTAACAATTATGATGAACTATATCGCGTTATATGTAACATATGACATTATTAAGCGTTTCTTACATGCGGGTAATGATAAAACGTACGACATTAAAGAGAGCGCATCACTATCTTCAGATTGGCTTGCTTCCATTACTGATGGTTCACGCCTTCACTGGGGAATCATTGTAGCAATTTTAATAGCTATCTTAATGTGGTTCTTATTAGACCGAACAACTTTAGGCTATGAATTAAAGTCGGTAGGGTTTAATCAAAATGCTTCTCAATATGCAGGTATGAAAGTTTCCCGTAATGTAGTATTCTCCATGACAATTGCTGGTGCATTTGCGGGGATTGGTGGAGCAATGGAAGGGTTAGGAACATTCCAAAGTATGACAGCGATGTCTTCGTTTACAGGAGTAGGATTTGACGGGATTGCTGTAGCATTACTTGGAGGAAATAACCCGTTTGGTATTATTCTTTCAGCATTATTATTTGGTGGTTTGAAAAGTGCTTCCCCTCAAATGAACTTTGAGGCAGACGTACCATCAGAGCTAATTAATGTAATTATTGCATGTATCATCTTCTTTGTTGCATGTAGTTATGTTTTAAGATGGGCGCTTACACGCATGAGCAAGGAGGGGAAATAAATGAGCTTTTTAGATATATTAGCCATTCTTGTAACTGGGACGTTATATACATCAGCGCCTATAATTTTTACAGCATTAGGTGGTGTATTTAGTGAACGATCGGGTGTTGTAAATATCGGGTTAGAAGGACTAATGCTATTTGGTGCATTTATTGGAGTTGTTACAAACCTATTAATGGGTGATACTTGGGGAACGATGACCCCATGGATTGCGTTATTATTTGCAGCAATTGGTGGTGGATTATTCGCATTACTTCATGCGTTAGCATCTATTACATTCCGAGCTGATCAAGTTGTAAGTGGTGTAGCGATTAACTTCTTATCTCTTGGCTTAACAGTATTTGCAATCAAGAAAATTTTTGATAAAGGGCAAACTGACTTTATTCAGTACCGTATCGAAAAGATTGACATTCCAGGTCTTTCAGATATTCCAGTTATCGGAAAAGTATTCTTCTCAAACGTACCAATAACGTCGTATATTGCCATTATTTTAGCATTTGTTGTTTGGTATGTTATTTATAAAACACCGTTCGGTCTTCGATTACGTGCTGTTGGTGAACATCCAATGGCAGCGGATACGATGGGGATTAATGTATATAAAATGCGTTATATAGCCGTTTGTATATCAGGAGTGTTTGCTGGGATTGGTGGAGCGATTTTTGCAATGTCAATTTCTAATAACTTCTCAGGGGCAACTATTACAGGACAAGGTTTCTTAGCTTTAGCTGCTATGATCTTTGGGAAGTGGAACCCACTAGGTGCGCTAGGTGCAGCTCTATTCTTTGGTTTTGCACAATCTCTTAGTGTAACAGGTGGAACCATTCCTGTATTAGATCAAATTCCAAGTGTTTTATTAACGATATTACCGTATGTATTCACAATATTAGCACTTGTTGGTTTTGTAGGTCGATCTGAAGCCCCGAAAGCATTAGGAACGCCTTATGAAAAAGGAAAACGATGAGTATTTAGAAAGTATAAGAAAAGCTCGCACATTAGTGCGGGCTTTTTTACATAGAATATATTTAATACGGGATTTTAATATGTTCCTTACATATTAAAGTTTTTAGAATGAGTCATATGTAAACATAATAAGGAAGAAAAGTTGATTTTTCATTTCTAAAAACTGTATATTGAAGAGGAATATTCCTACATACGTAAAGGAGGGCTATAAATGAAACTAATGGAACAGCAAATGCATGAATTAGGTGGCTTGCGAGTACATATTATTCCGACTGACAAATATAAAACAAATACCTTTGTATTTCGTTTCAAAGCACCTTTAAATGAGGAGACGGTGACAGAGCGCGCCCTATTGCCATACGTGTTACAAAGTGCGACGGAAAAGCTGCCTTCTGTAATTCGCCTTCGTCAATATTTAGAAGAATTGTACGGATCTTCTTTAGCAGTAGATGTAAGTAAAAAAGGGGAAGATCATATCATTTCTATTTATGTAGACATCGCAAATGAAACATACTTACGCGATGCACCGCCGCTATTTGAAAAAGCACTTTCTATGTTATCTGATATTGTTTTACATCCAGCAACAGAAGGGAACGGTTTTTTACCTTCTATAGTAGAAAGTGAGAAACGAGCACTTTTGCAACGTATTGAAGCAACTTATGATGATAAAATGCGTTATGCAAATGAACGATTAGTAGAAGAAATGTGCAAAGTAGAGCCGTATCGTTTAAGTGCAAATGGGAAAAAAGAGAGTGTTGCTCCCATTACAAATGAAAGTTTGTATCAATTTTATCAAAGAGTGTTAGCTGAAGATGAAATGGATCTATACATCATTGGTGACATTTCAGAAGATGCTGTTGAACTTGTAAGTAAATATTTCTCTATTTCCCCTCGTACTGTGAAAGAGCGGAATGTACTTCTTCATAAACGAAATAATGAAGAAAAGGAAATTGTTGAAAAACAAGAATTAAAGCAAAGTAAATTAAATATCGGCTATCGCACATTCGTTACGTATAAAGATGAAGATTATTTTGCATTACAATTGTTTAACGGATTATTTGGAGGGTTTTCTCATTCGAAGTTATTCGTAAATGTCCGTGAAAAAAATAGTTTAGCGTACTATGCAGCATCGAGATTTGAAAGTCATAAAGGTTTGCTCTTTGTTATGTCTGGAATTGAAGCGAAGAACTTTGAAAAAGCAGTTGAAATTATTAAAGAACAGATGAAAGCAATGCAAAACGGTGATTTTTCAGAAGAAGAGATTCAACAAACGAAAAGTGTAATTCAAAATCAAATATTAGAGGCAATTGATACACCACGTGGTTTTGTGGAAATGCTTTATCACGGCGTTATTTCAGAGCGTACGCGTCCAGTTGAAGAATGGCTAACGGGCATAGAAAACGTGACGAAAGAAGAAATTGTGAAAGTTGCTAATAATATTGAACTAGATACAATTTACTTTTTACATGGAACGGAGGGAGAATAAATGGAGAAGATTGAGTATGAGCAATTAAAAGAGACGCTATATTATGAAAAACTTCCGAATGGATTAGACGTGTATATTTTACCGAAACAAGGCTTCAACAAAACATTTGCAACATTTACGACGAAGTACGGTTCCGTTGATAATACATTTGTTCCGCTTGGAAAAGAAGAAATGACTCGTGTACCAGATGGAATTGCTCATTTCCTTGAACATAAACTGTTTGAAAAAGAGGACCATGACGCGTTCCAATTATTTAGTAAACAAGGAGCATCGGCAAATGCTTTTACATCCTTTACGAGAACTGCTTACCTCTTTTCCTGTACATCAAATGTAGAGCAAAATTTAAATACGTTGTTAAATTTTGTCCAAGAACCGTATTTCTCTGAAAAAACGGTTGAAAAAGAAAAAGGTATTATTGGCCAAGAAATTCAAATGTACCAAGACAATCCAGACTGGCGTTTATATTTTGGATTAATCGATAGTTTGTTTGTTAAACATCCAATTAAAATTGATATTGCAGGGACAATTGAGTCGATTAGTAAAATTACAAAAGACCTTTTGTATGAATGTTATGAAACATTTTATCATCCGAGCAATATGTTAATGTTTGTTGTTGGAGCAATTGACCCTGAAAAAACAATGGATTTAGTACGAGAAAACCAAGCGAAAAAAGATTATGAAAACCAACCGGAAATTGTGCGCTCTTTTGAAGAGGAACCAGAAGAAGTAAATGAAAAGAAAAAGATTATTTCAATGCCTGTTCAAACTCCGAAATGTCTAGTTGGTATTAAGGCGACAAATTTGAAAGAAAAAGGGAAAGCCCTTTTAAAACAAGAAATTGCGCTTACATTACTTTTAGATTATTTATTTGGGAAAGGGTCAGTTCATTACGAAACTCTATATAACGAAGGTCTTATTGATGATTCGTTCTCGTATGACTATACAGAAGAAAATAACTTCGGTTTTGCAATGGTTGGCGGCGATACGAAGCAGCCTGACGAATTGGCAGATCGGTTAAAAGGGATTTTACTACAAACAAATTATGATCAGCTAGATGAGGTGGCATTGGAACGTGTGAAGAAAAAGAAAATTGGTGGATTCTTACGCTCATTGAATTCACCTGAGTATATTGCAAATCAGTTTACACGTTATGCGTTTAATGAATCTAGTTTATTTGATGCTCTTACAGTGTTGGAAGGATTAACTGTTCAAGACTTACAACAGGCAGCGAAAACATTATTAATTGAAGAGAAAATGAGTGTTTGCCAAGTGTTGCCAAAAAAATAAAGTGATATTTGAATAAAAAACGCAGTATCTAAATCCCTCATCTAACGTTTGGTTATTGCCAAATGGTAAGATGAGGGTATTATTTATTTATACGTAAAAGATAAGAGAGGGAATTTATGAAAAAGTATGCATTAGTAACTGGAGGGAGCGGAGGGATTGGCTCTGCTATTTCGAAGCAGTTAATCGAAGATGGTTATACAGTTTATATTCATTACAATAAAAGCGAAGAGAAGGTAAGGGAGTTACAGAAGAAATTTGGTGAAGTAATTCCTGTTCAAGCGAATTTAGCTTCTAAAGATGGCGCTGAGGAATTATGGGGACAAATCGAACATCCGATTGATGTTATCGTATACGCAGCTGGAAAGAGTATCTTTGGATTAGTAACAGATGTTACGAATGAAGAATTAGATTATATGGTGGAGCTTCAAGTGAAGAGTGTATATAGACTTCTATCGATGGCACTTCCACCGATGATCGGGCGGAGAAGTGGTAATGTTGTCATTATTTCATCTATTTGGGGGCAAATAGGAGCATCTTGTGAGGTACTGTACTCAATGGTAAAAGGGGCACAAAATTCATATGTGAAAGCTTTAGCAAAAGAAGTTTCTTTAAGTGGATTGCGTGTTAATGCGGTAGCGCCAGGGGCAATCGAGACAGAGATGTTAAGTGTATTTTCAGAAGAGGATAAAACTGAAATTGCTGAAGATATTCCATTAGGTAGATTAGGGTTGCCAGAAGAGGTAGCTAAAACAGTCTCCTTCCTCGTTTCACCAGGAGCTTCTTATATTACGGGGCAAATTATCGGAGTGAATGGCGGTTGGCATTGCTAAAAAATTCTTACATAAAAAACAAGAAATTGTACAAATTAAGCATGATTCTATTACTCAATAGTGAGGTGCTTAAACATGACAGTGTTAGAAAACTTTGATCAGTGGAAAAGCTTTTTAGGAGAACGTTTAGAACAAGCGGAAGGAAAAGGGCTTGATGGTGGTGCAGTATCAGATATGGCATTTCGCGTTGGAGATTATCTAGCTAATGAAGTGGAAGCGCGCAATGACCAAGAAAAATTGTTAGCTGAACTTTGGAAAGTTGCTGATGAACAAGAGCAACATACAATTGCAAATTTAATGGTGAAATTTGTACAACATAAGTAAAAGTAGAGAGGAGAAGCTCCTCTCTACTTTTTTTGTATAATAATTACACGGAATAGATTATACATTTAGCTTCCCTATTAAGGTGAAATCATATAATATAGTACGTAGGTGTAAAGTAAGCGTGGGGGAGTGATCTTGGATGATTGAATGGTATTTTGAATATGAAATACATAAGAACCGACCTGGCTTGCTTGGTGACGTTTCTTCGTTAATCGGTATGCTTGGCATCAATATTGTCACAATTAATGGTGTAGATAATGCACGACGTGGGCTTTTGCTTATGTGTGATAATCAAGAGCAAATCTCTAGACTTGAATCAATTTTAAATACTATGGATAATATAACGGTAACGAAATATCGTCCGCCAAAGCTTAGAGATAAGCTAGCGGTTAGACATGGTAGGTACATACAACGAGATGCAGATGATAAGAAGACATTTCGATTTGTGCGTGATGAATTAGGATTACTTGTAGACTTTATGGCGGAGATAATGAAAAAAGAAGGTCATAAACTAATTGGAATACGAGGAATGCCTCGTGTTGGAAAAACAGAATCCATTGTTGCCGCAAGTGTTTGTGCAAATAAGAGGTGGTTATTTGTATCATCTACTCTTATTAAGCAAACTGTTCGTAGTCAATTGATTGAAGATGAGTATAGCGACGATAATATTTTCATACTAGATGGAATCGTGTCAACAAAGCGTGCAAATGAAAGGCATTGGCAGCTCGTTCGTGAAATAATGAGATTGCCTGCAACGAAAGTTGTGGAACATCCGGATGTATTTGTGAGTCAGTCAGAATACACGTTGGATGATTTTGATTATATTATCGAATTGCGTAACGATTATGATGAAGAAATTCAATATAATTTAGTAGATGAAATTGAGCAAGGTACGCAAAATAATTTCTCTATGTTCGACTTTTAAAGAAATATTGAGGTGTTAGTAGTGACGGAATTAGGACAAAAGCTGAAAGAAGCAAGAGAAGCAAAAGGCTTGTCTATGGATCAGCTGCATGAGATTACAAAAATTCAAAAACGCCATTTAGTAGCGATTGAAGAAGGCAATTACGATGTGTTGCCAGGAGCTTTTTATGCGCGTGCATTCATTAAACAATATGCAGATGCTGTTGGATTAAATGGAGAGGAACTGCTTGTAGAATATCAGAGCACAATACCACAATCTGAAAATCGTGAAGTTCCACAAGTATCAACTGGACAAAAAACACAAGAAACAATGCAGAAATCTTCATCATGGCCAATTGCAGATCATATGCCAAAGATTTTAATTGCGTTATTAGTAATCGTATTTGGAGTAGTAGTTTGGTTTGTGATTCAAATGTTAACTGGAAAAGATGACGGACAAGTTCCAAATGCTCAAAGTGAGAAAATTGAAGTTCAAAAAGCAAAAGATTCTCCGCTAGATACGAAGAAAGATGAAGTAAAAGCGGAAGAGCCAAAAAAAGAAGAACCAAAAAAAGAAGAACCAAAGAAAGAGGAGCAACCAGCGCAACCAACTGGACAACAAGAAGTGAAAGTAGTTGGAACAACTGGTAAGGTATCTACTTTGGAAATTCATAATAATAAAACATTAGAACTGGAAATCTCAGCAAAGGGTGCAAGTTATGTAGATGTTAAAGATGATGCGGGTAACGAAATTCTAAACACTACAGTACAAAGTGGTCAAACAGAAAAACGTGATTTATCAACAGCAAAAGAAGTGCGACTTAATATTGGAAGTGCACCGAATGTTGAAATTAAACTGAATGGCCAAGTGGTTACCTTCCCATTAGATCCAGAAAAAGAATATCACCAAAGATTGGTGATAAAAAACCAAGGGATAGGGCAACCTGCACAATAACAGTCATCGCTTCGATGACTTTTTTCAATGAACAAATGTTTTTGACATGATGGAGGAATAGCTGTGAATTTACCAAATAAAATTACAATATCTAGAATCTGCTTAATTCCAATTTTTATGGTAATTATGCTAGCGCCGTTTGATTGGGGCTCATTTACAATTGGTGATGTTGATTTACCAATTCAACATTTAGCAGGGGCACTTATCTTTATTATTGCTTCAGCTACAGATTGGATTGATGGATATTATGCAAGAAAGTATAATCTTGTAACGAATTTAGGGAAATTCCTTGATCCGTTAGCAGATAAATTACTTGTTTCGGCAGCACTTATCACATTAGTAGAAATGCAATATGTACCCGCTTGGATCGTTATTGTAATTATAAGCCGTGAGTTTGCAGTAACAGGTTTGCGCCTTGTACTTGCTGGAACAGGGGAAGTAGTTGCAGCAAATCAGCTAGGGAAAATTAAGACGTGGACTCAAATTATTGCGATTGCAGCATATTTATTACACGATGTACCGTTAAATTTAATCCATATCCCAGTTGCAGATATTTTCATATGGATTGCATTAATCTTTACCGTTATTTCAGGATGGGATTATTTCTGGAAAAATAGAACTGCTTTTGTAAACTCAAAATAGAAGTTTATGGGGGAATTGGGATGAATGCTGAAGTTATTGCGGTTGGAACTGAATTATTACTTGGACAAATTGCAAATACAAATGCCCAGTTTTTATCTGAAAAGTTAGCTTCAATCGGAATTAATGTGTACTACCATACTGTGGTTGGGGATAATAACAAGCGATTACAGAAGGCAATTGAAGTTGCTGAAGAACGCGCTGATATGCTCATTTTTACAGGTGGATTAGGACCGACAAAGGATGATTTAACGAAAGAAACAATAGCGTCTAGTTTAAATGAAGAGCTTGTGTATGATGAAAAGGCATTAATATCGATAAGCGATTATTTTAAGCGTACAGGCCGTGAATTTACGGAGAATAATAAAAAGCAGGCGCTCGTTTTAAATGGATCGACAGTATTTGCGAATGATCACGGTATGGCGCCAGGTATGGGGTTAAATAAGAACGGGAAAGTTTATATTTTATTACCGGGACCACCGAAAGAAATGAAGCCGATGTATGTAAGTTACGTAGAGCCTTTTTTACGTAATTTTACAACGGGTGAAAATATTTATTCTCGTGTTCTTCGCTTTTTTGGTATTGGGGAATCTCAATTAGAGGTGAAAGTCCAAGATTTAATTGATGAACAAACGAATCCGACAATTGCACCACTTGCAAATGATGGAGAAGTGACATTACGTTTGACTGCCAAACATCATGATGCTGATGAGGCGGAGAAACTAATTCAGCATGTGGAAGATTTGATTTTAGAAAGAGTAGGAGAATTTTTCTACGGATATGACCAAGATTTCCTTCATTACAAGGTAGTAGAGTTATTGAAGGAAAAAGGGTTAACTTTAGCATGTGCAGAAAGTTTAACAGGTGGTCTCTTTGGAAATCAAGTAACAGAAAATGCTGGTGTTTCGTCTGTATTTAAAGGCGGTGTCATTTGTTATCAAAATGATGTGAAGCAACAAATTTTACATGTACCTGAAGAAGTGTTGCGTACTGATGGTGCGGTTAGTAAACAGTGTGCTCGTTATCTTGCTGAAAATGTAAAGAAACTGTTAAAAGCGGATATCGGAATTAGTTTTACTGGGGTGGCAGGACCGGATGCTTCAGAACATAAAGAACCAGGCACAGTATTTGTTGGATTGGCGATTAAAGATGAACCAGCTGTAGTCTTCCCACTTAATTTGAGTGGAAGTCGTCAACAAATTAGAGAACGCTCTGCAAAATATGGATTTTATCATTTATATAAAAAGCTAGAAGAGATATAAATTTCTTCTAGTTTTTTTTGTGGGTAAATCGAGTTTTATTTGATGGAAAATAAAAAAAACGAATAAATGTTCGATTTTTGTTGGCAAATTGAATTGAAAATAGGTATAATAAGATTAGCAATTCAGCTAAGGAGGAATTTTGAATGAGTGATCGTCAAGCGGCATTAGATATGGCGTTAAAACAAATAGAGAAGCAATTCGGTAAAGGTTCAATTATGAAATTAGGAGAACAAGCGGAACGTAGAATTTCTACAATTTCAAGTGGTTCTTTAGCACTTGATGTGGCACTAGGGGTAGGCGGATACCCACGTGGCCGTATTATTGAAATTTATGGACCTGAGAGTTCAGGTAAAACAACAGTTTCATTACACGCAATCGCGGAAGTACAGCGTCAAGGTGGACAAGCAGCGTTCATTGATGCGGAGCATGCGATGGATCCTGTATATGCACAAAAATTAGGTGTTAACATCGATGAATTACTATTATCGCAGCCTGATACAGGGGAGCAAGGACTAGAAATCGCAGAAGCACTTGTACGAAGTGGCGCGGTTGACATTATCGTAATTGACTCTGTAGCAGCTCTTGTACCGAAAGCTGAGATCGAAGGGGATATGGGTGACTCACACGTTGGTTTACAGGCACGTTTAATGTCACAAGCACTTCGTAAACTTTCAGGTGCAATTAATAAATCAAAAACAATCGCAATCTTTATCAACCAAATTCGTGAAAAAGTTGGGGTTATGTTCGGAAACCCAGAAACAACTCCAGGTGGTCGTGCGTTGAAATTCTATTCAACTGTTCGTCTTGAAGTACGTCGTGCTGAGCAATTAAAGCAAGGTAACGACATCGTTGGTAATAAAACGAAAGTAAAAGTAGTTAAAAATAAAGTAGCACCACCATTCCGTGTTGCTGAAGTTGATATTATGTACGGAGAAGGTATTTCAAGAGAAGGTGAAATCTTAGATATGGCTTCTGAACTTGATATCGTTCAAAAGAGTGGTGCTTGGTACTCTTATAATGAAGAACGCTTAGGACAAGGTCGTGAAAATTCGAAGCAATTCTTAAAAGAGAATACGGATTTAAGAGAGGAAATTGCCTTCTTTGTTCGTGAGCATCACGGAATTGGTGAAGACTCTGGTGTTGAAGACACGGAAGATTCAACTCTTCAAGATTAAAAATAAAAGACACGGTCCCGTGTCTTTTATTTTTAATTCGCTATGAAAGCGCTGTATATAGCTGGAGATAAAATATTTATTCTATCCAAAAGGCTATGTGTAAAGGGGAATATTTATATATTTTAAGTAAATGAATTGGGATTCACTAAGGTTTTCCAGGATAATATGCTATTTACTTTTCGAATTCAGATAAGATTCAGGGCTGAAGGTAAAGAAAGTAAAAGTAGACAACGCTTGACAATGAAAATTGCGATAGATACAATGAGAATGTATATTTTTTCTTATATACGATACACTCTTCTCAAGAAGAGAAGTAATATTCGGAGTAAGACTTAAATCTTGCCGAAATAATAATATGACATTTTAATTGTGAAATGAAGAAAGTCCCTTAAAAAAGCGGGACGACGGTCTTTGCTGTACGTTGTAATTCAATGTACATGTCGACAGTCTTTTTTCATTCATAGCAAGGGGAGGTGAAATCATGACGAGTAGTACAGTTTGGATACTCATCTCCATTTTGCTTGCAACAGTCGGTGCAGTTGTTGGCTTTTTTGTTCGAAAGTCTATTGCTGAAGCGAAGATCAACGGTGCAGCTAATGAAGCGAAACGTATTCTAGACGAAGCGAATCGCGATGCTGAAGCACTTAAGAAAGAAGCGCTTTTAGAAGCAAAGGATGAAATTCATACACTTCGTACAGAAGCTGAATTAGAAATTCGTGACCGTAGAAGCGAATTACAAAAACAAGAAAATCGTTTAATGCAAAAAGAAGAGAACCTTGATCGTAAAGACGAAACGCTCGATAAGCGCGAGCAACAGTTAGAAAAGAAAGAGGAATCTCTTGTAGCGAAACAACAACAGATTGAAGAGTTGGAAAGCAAAGTGGGAGAGTTAGTTCAAAAGCAACAAACGGAATTAGAGCGCATTTCCAATCTGACACGCGAACAAGCGAAAGCAATTATTCTTGGTAAAGTGGAAAGTGAAGTTTCTCATGAAATTGCCGTTATGGTAAAAGAAAGTGAAGTTCGCGCGAAAGAAGAAGCGGATAAGAAGGCAAAAGAGATTTTATCTCTTGCAATGCAAAGATGTGCAGCTGATCATGTTGCTGAAACAACCGTTTCGGTTGTAAATCTTCCAAACGACGAAATGAAGGGGCGTATTATCGGACGTGAGGGTCGTAATATTCGTACGCTAGAAACGTTAACAGGTATTGACCTTATTATCGATGATACACCAGAAGCGGTAATCCTATCAGGATTCGATCCAATTCGTCGTGAAACAGCTCGTATCGCTCTTGATAAACTAGTACAGGACGGACGTATTCATCCAGCGCGTATTGAAGAGATGGTTGAAAAATCAAGACGTGAAGTGGACGAGTATATTCGCGAAGTCGGAGAGCAAACAACGTTTGAAGTGGGTGTTCATGGTTTACACCCAGATTTAATTAAGATTTTAGGTCGTTTGAAATACCGTACAAGCTATGGGCAAAACGTCTTAAAACATTCTATGGAAGTAGCGTATTTAACTGGACTTATGGCAGCGGAACTTGGCGAGGATGAAAAACTAGCAAGACGTGCGGGTCTATTACATGATATCGGAAAAGCGATTGATCATGAAGTAGAAGGTAGCCACGTTGAAATTGGTGTTGAACTTGCAACGAAATATAAAGAGCATCCGGTTGTTATAAACAGTATCGCATCTCACCATGGTGACACGGAACCAACTTCTATCATTGCAGTTCTAGTTGCTGCAGCAGATGCATTATCAGCTGCAAGACCAGGAGCTCGTAGTGAAACGCTTGAAAACTACATTCGTCGTCTTGAAAAGTTAGAAGAGATTTCAGAGTCTTATGAAGGCGTAGAAAAATCTTTCGCAATTCAAGCAGGACGTGAAGTTCGTATTCTGGTAAAACCAGATACAATTGATGATTTAGAAGCTCATCGTTTAGCTCGTGATATTCGAAAACGTATTGAAAATGAACTGGATTATCCAGGACATATTAAAGTAACTGTTATTCGTGAAACGCGTGCAGTGGAATACGCAAAATAAAGTGGTGAAACACCACTTTATTTTTTTGTGTTGGAATTGGGCAAAATAAAGAAAATTAATTATGAGTTGCATGCAAGTGAAAGAAACTTATAATAGATAAATTGTTACTATTGTAAGGGGAATCGCTTCAAGTTATAGCATGGTAGTAAAAAATGTAGTACATAGAAAGGGTAAGACATATGAGAATATTATTCGTTGGGGATGTAGTAGGATCTCCTGGTAGAGACATGATTCAACAGTACGTACCGGCATTAAAGAAAAAATATACACCTACAGTAACAATCATTAATGGAGAAAATGCTGCGGGTGGACGTGGAATTACGGAAAAAATATATCGAAACTTTTTAGAGTGCGGGGCACAAGCGGTTACACTTGGAAACCATGCTTGGGATAACCGTGAAGTATTTGAATTTATTGATGATGCAAAATATCTTGCAAGACCAGCTAACTTCCCAGAGGGGACGCCAGGAAAAGGGCTGATCTTTGTAAATTGTAACGGAACAGAAGTTGCAGTTATTAACTTACAAGGACGTACTTTCCTTCCTCCAATTGATTGTCCATTCCGTAAAGTGGATGAGCTAATCAACATTGCAAAAAAACGTACAAACATTATCTTTATTGATTTTCATGCTGAAACGACAAGCGAGAAGCAGGCGTTAGGTTGGTACGTAGACGGTCGCGCTACAGCGGTAGTAGGTACACATACACACGTTCCTACAGCTGATAATCGTATTTTACCAAGCGGAACAGCTTATATTACAGATGTTGGTATGACAGGCCCGTATGATGGGATTTTAGGTATGGATCGCGAAGCGGTATTGAAGAAGTTTTTAACGAACTTACCAGTACGTTTTGAAGTAACGAATGGTAGAACACAATTAAGTGCAGTGTTAATTGATGTGGATCCTAATACAGGGAAAGCGAAGAAAATTGAGCGCATTTTAATTAATGATGACCAGCCGTTTTTTGAGTGATTTTTAACGAAAAGTTAGAGAAGTCATTATATTTTAATTTTTTAGAAAAATTACGGAAATTTAGCAGGAATACGTGCCATTCCTCGTGAATATAAGTTAAAGTGAAATAATTGCTATTACTTTTTATAGAAACGAGGAGGAAACGCGGAATGGAAATATTAAAAGTTAAAGCAACGTCGGTCCCTAATTCTGTAGCTGGTGCACTTGCAGGTGTTATTCGCGAACGCGGAACAGCAGAAATTCAAGCTATTGGTGCAGGTGCATTGAACCAAGCGGTAAAGGCAGTAGCAATTGCAAGAGGATTTGTAGCGCCTAGCGGTTTGGACTTGATTTGTATCCCAGCGTTTACAGATATTATGATTGATGGTGAAGAGCGTACAGCGATAAAATTAATTGTAGAACCTCGTTAAGTTTAAACAACCTGTTTGCATGTATGCAAACAGGTTGTTTTTATAATGGAGGAATGAAAATGAAAATTTTTGATGCTCATTGTGATGTGCTCTTTCAGTTATGGAGTGCAAAGGGAAAGAAAGATTTTCAGAATGATTCACAATTACATATTACATTTGAACAATTAAAACAAAGAAAAGGAAGTATACAATGTTTTGCTATATATGTACCAGAAACAGTAGCGTATGAAAATCGCTTTGAAGTTGCGCTACAAATGATAGATATTTTTCATAGTGAAATTCTATCGCTACCAGGAATGAAGTTTATTCAGACAAAAGATGATATTAACATGCTAAAACAGGACGAGATTGGAGCGCTATTAACATTAGAAGGATGCGAAGCTATTGGAAAAGATGCGATGAAATTACGTCTGTTTTATCGCTTAGGTGTACGTTCTTTTGGATTAACATGGAACTATGCCAATTTATTAGCTGATGGGGCACTAGAGACACGTGGTGCAGGCTTAACTAGCTTTGGTAGACAAGTTGTACAAGAGCTTAATACGTTACATGTATGGACCGATCTGTCGCATCTGAATGAAAGAAGCTTTTGGGATGTTATAGAAATTGCTGAAAATCCAATTGTATCTCACTCAAACTGTCATCAACTTTGTCAACATCCACGCAATTTAAACGATGAACAAATAAGAGCTCTCATAAAGAAAAATAGCATTATTGGTGTCACTTTCGTACCACAATTTTTAACGAATGAAAGACAAGCGAATATAACAGATATATTAAGGCATGTGGAATATATTTGTTCATTGGGTGGAGAAAAAAATACAGGGTTTGGTTCTGATTTTGATGGGATTATAGAAACTATTGTAGGTGTAGAAGCGTATAGAGATTATGAAAATATAATTAATCAATTGTGTAAAAAGTATAGTGAATCAATTGTAGAACGATTTTTGTATAAAAATTTTATTGACCGTGTTACTTTCTAAGTATTTGTTTTTAAAAATTCAGAAAAATTAAAATAAATTCACTTGAATTTATTGATTTTTTTAAGACCTAATACTAGAATGGTAAACGAAATAGCATTATACTAAAGATTCAGGGAAATCAGAAGAGGCATAATTTGCGTCCATTGTAGTTTATTTGTATAAAAAATGCTAAACTATTACTGTAAAAAAATACACTACAATGAATGCAGCCAAAAGGGGTGTAGGAGATGATTAGTCAACTTTCATGGAAAGTTGGAGGCCAACAAGGTGAAGGAATTGAAAGTACAGGAGAAATCTTCTGTATTGCATTAAACCGATTAGGATATTACCTATACGGTTACCGCCACTTCTCATCACGTATTAAAGGCGGCCATACAAATAATAAAATTCGTGTAAGTACAACAGAAGTACGCGCGATCTCAGATGATTTAGATATTTTAATTGCTTTTGATCAAGAAACAATTGATTTTAACTTCCACGAACTACGTCCAGGTGGAATTGTAGTTGCGGATGCGAAATTTAATCCGACAATACCTGATAATACAGATGTAAATCTATATGTGATACCGTTTACAGATATCGCTTCAGAATTAGGTACATCTTTAATGAAAAACATGGTTGCTGTTGGGGCATCTAGTGCGGTATTAGGGTTAGACGAGACAGCTTATTTAGAGGTTGTTGAAGAAATCTTTGGCCGTAAAGGAGAGCAAGTCGTTAAAAAGAATATGGAAGCAATTAAACGCGGCTCTCAATATATGAAAGAATTGCTTGGTGAGAAAGTAAACATGATGCAGCTTGAAAAAGCTGACGGTCAGAAACGCATGTTTATGATTGGAAACGACGCAATCGCATTTGGTGCGGTAGCTGGTGGTGCACGTTTTATGTCTGCATATCCAATCACACCTGCATCTGAAATCATGGAATATTTAATTAAAAAATTACCGAAAGTTGGCGGAACAGTAATCCAAACTGAGGATGAAATCGCAGCTTGTACAATGGCGATCGGTGCAAACTATGCTGGTGTTCGTACATTAACTGCATCTGCTGGTCCTGGGCTTTCTTTAATGATGGAAGCAATTGGCTTAGCAGGTATTACTGAAACACCGCTAGTTATTGTTGATACACAACGTGGTGGTCCAAGTACGGGCTTACCAACAAAACAAGAGCAGTCAGACTTAATGGCGATGATTTACGGAACGCATGGTGAAATTCCAAAGATCGTAATGGCGCCAAGTACAGTTGAAGAAGCTTTCTATGATATTGTAGAAGCATTCAACTTAGCGGAAGAATATCAAGTGCCTGTTATCTTCTTAACAGATCTACAGCTTTCTTTAGGAAAGCAAACAGTAGAACCACTTAAGTTAGATAAAGTTGAAATTCGTCGCGGTAAGCTTGACTTAGAAGTGGAATTACCAGAACGTGAAAATAAAGCATACTTCAAGCGTTATGAAGTAACAGAAGATGGAGTTTCACCACGTGTTTTACCTGGTATGAAAAATGGTATTCACCATGTTACAGGTGTAGAACACGATGAAACGGGTAAACCATCTGAATCAGCGTTAAATCGTAAAGATCAAATGGACAAACGTTTCCGTAAAATGGCGAACTTGCAGTTTAATACCCCTGTTTATAAAAATGCTAAGCATGATGACGCAGACGTATTGCTTGTTGGATTTAACTCAACTCGTGGTGCGATCGAAGAGGCGATGGCGCGTTTAGAACAAGAAGGAATGAAAGTAAACCACGCACATATACGTTTAATTCATCCATTCCCAACGGCTGAAATCGATCCACTTGTGAAAAAGGCGAAGCGTGTTGTAGTCGTAGAAAACAATGCAACTGGTCAGCTTGCTAACATTATGAAAATGAATCTTGGTAATGGTGAGAAAATTTCTAGTCTTTTAAAATATGATGGAAACCCATTCTTGCCAAAAGAGATTTACAACGAATGCAAAAAAGGGGTTGTATTAAATGGCAACATTTAAGGACTTTCGTAACAGTGTAAAACCAAACTGGTGCCCAGGTTGCGGAGACTTCTCAGTGCAAGCTGCAATTCAACGTGCGGCAGCTAACGTTGGTTTAAATCCAGATGAGCTAGCTGTTATTTCTGGTATCGGCTGTTCAGGTCGTATTTCAGGTTATATTAATTCATATGGTTTGCATAGTATTCACGGACGTGCTCTTCCAATCGCACAAGGTGTGAAAATGGCAAATCGTGATTTAACAGTTATCGCATCAGGCGGTGACGGTGATGGTTTTGCGATTGGTATGGGACATACAATCCATTCTATTCGTCGTAACATTGACATTACGTACATCGTAATGGATAACCAAATTTATGGATTAACAAAAGGTCAAACTTCACCACGTAGTGAAGCTGGATTTAAAACGAAAAGTACACCACAAGGTTCAATTGAACCATCGCTAAATGTTATGGAAATGGCTTTAACAGCTGGTGCGACATTTGTGGCGCAAAGCTTTTCAAGTGATTTAAAAGAATTAACACAAATTATTGAAGCTGGTATTAATCATAAAGGATTTTCATTTATTAACGTATTTAGTCCATGTGTTACTTACAATAAAGTAAATACTTATGATTGGTTTAAAGAGAATTTAACGAAGCTAAGTACAGTAGAAGGATATGATCCATCTAATCGCATGATGGCTATGCAAACATTAATGGAGAATAACGGGTTAGTAACAGGTTTAATTTATCAAAATACAGAGCAGCCTTCGTACCAAGAACTTGTAAAAGACTATAGTGAAAAGCCTTTAGTGCAAGCTGATTTAAATATGGATCAGAAGATGTTTGATGAGCTTGTTGCTGAATTTATGTAATGATAGAAGAGGAGGTTGCCGTTTGGCAACCTTTTTTGAGTGAGATAAAAATAATTAGCAGATTTATTTACTTAGAAAATTCGGAATGATAAAATAATATATGAATCGTTGTATAAAAATAGCATGTTCATTAACTGTGAAATGTAATATAAGATAAGGCTTATTCTTCGTTAAAGTTGGCTAAAGGCTCTATACTATGATAATGTGTATAAGGATAAAGCAATATGCTTTTCAATAGGACAAGATGAAATAATAATAGGGAATGTCTATTGGTGTGGGGAAGACTTCATTCTTACGGATGATTAGATCGATTACTCAAGTTTCAAAGGACAAGTTATCTCTCAAGCTATCTAACATTATTGAGATGGGTCTAAGCGCATTAAAATGGACTACAGAGTGTGTATAGTTAAGGTTGAAAGGAGATTACCGATGAACGAGCAACAACGATTAGCAAGTCAACAAGCAAATTCCTCTACGAAAAAAGAAGAGAAAGATTATAGCAAATACTTTGAAAGTGTATACCAACCACCTTCCTTGAAAGATGCGAAAAAGCGTGGGAAAGAAGAAGTTAAAATTGAACGAGATTTTGGCTTACCTGAAGAGTTCCGCAATTTTGGCGCAGGAAGAAAGTTTTACATTCGTACATATGGCTGTCAAATGAATGAGCATGATACAGAAGTAATGGCTGGGATTTTTACAACACTTGGATATGAGCCAACCTTCTCAACGGAAGAGGCAGATGTAATTTTATTAAATACTTGTGCGATTCGTGAAAATGCTGAAAATAAAGTGTTCGGTGAACTTGGTCATTTAAAATCATTAAAGCGAAGAAATCCGGATCTTTTAATTGGTGTATGTGGTTGTATGTCTCAAGAGGAATCTGTTGTAAATAAAATTATGCAAAAAAATCAGCATGTAGATATGGTGTTTGGTACACATAATATTCATAGATTACCGTATATCTTAAAGGACGCAATGTTCTCAAAAGAGACGGTAGTTGAAGTTTGGTCAAAAGAAGGGGATGTAATTGAAAACCTTCCGAAAGTACGTCGTGGTGATATTAAAGCTTGGGTAAATATTATGTATGGCTGTGATAAGTTCTGTACATATTGTATTGTACCTTATACACGCGGAAAAGAGCGCAGTAGACGTCCGGAAGATATTATTCAAGAAATTCGCCATTTAGCTGCAAACGGTTATAAAGAGATTACATTACTTGGACAAAACGTAAATGCATACGGTAAAGACTTTGAAGATATACAATATGGTCTTGGTGATTTAATGGATGAACTTCGTAAAGTCGATATCGCGCGTATTCGTTTTACAACAAGCCATCCACGCGATTTTGATGATCATTTAATTGATGTTCTTGGAAAAGGTGGTAACCTAGTAGAACATATTCACTTACCAGTTCAATCTGGTAGTACAGATATGCTTAAAATTATGGCGCGTAAATATTCACGGGAGCACTA
The DNA here is from genome assembly GCF_001043575.1 of Bacillus sp. LK2. Taxonomy (NCBI): domain Bacteria; kingdom Bacillati; phylum Bacillota; class Bacilli; order Caryophanales; family Bacillaceae; genus Bacillus; species Bacillus sp. LK2. The sequence continues at coordinate 225,576 of NZ_LDUK01000006.1, read as the reverse complement.
TTTAGAGCTTGTACGAAAAATTAAAGAAACGATTCCGAATGCAGTACTAACGACTGATATTATTGTTGGTTTCCCAAATGAAACGGATGAGCAATTTGAAGAAACGATGTCGCTATATCGTGAAGTAGGATTTGATACGGCATTTACATTTATTTATTCCCCGCGTGAAGGTACACCGGCTGCAAAAATGCAAGATAATGTGCCGATGGAAGTGAAGAAAGAACGATTGCAACGCTTAAATACATTAGTAAATGAATATGCAATTAATAAGAATAAGCATCATATAGGGCAAATTGTAGAAGTATTAGTTGATGGAGAAAGTAAAAATAACCCTGAAGTACTCGCGGGATATACACGTACGAATAAACTTGTAAACTTTGTTGCTTCAAAATCTTTAATTGGTCAGCTTGTGAAAGTAAAAGTAACGGAAGCAAAAACTTGGTCACTTAACGGGGAATTGGTTAAGGAGCCGATTGAGGTGAAATAATAGATGAAAGTATATACGAAAGATGAAATTGTTGAGCAAGCGAAAGAATTAGCGAAAATGATCTCTGAAACAGAAGAAGTTGATTTCTTTAAGCGAGCAGAAGCACAAATTCATAAAAATGAAAATGTAAAGCGAGCAATTGATGAAATTAAAGCTTTGCAAAAACAAGCAGTAAACTTGCAACATTATGGGAAATGGGAAGCTTTGAAAAAAGTAGAAGCTGAAATTGATGCGCTTCAAGATAAGTTAGATAATATCCCGGTTGTGCAGGAATTTAAATCTTCACAAACATATGTAAATGACTTACTACAGCTTGTTGCTAGTACCATTTCTAACAATGTAACAGATGAAATATTAGTTTCAACTGGCGGCGATGTGTTGAAGGGTGAAACTGGTGCAGCAGTTGAAAGTAAAAAAGGAAATTGTGGTTGTTAAAGAGATGTCTTATTGACATCTCTTTTTTAATGGGCTATAACGTAAATTCTTCTCAAAAAAAGAATGACACATTCCGCTATTGTCACGCATATGATTAAGTGAATAGTGATTGAGGAGGGTTACGAATGTCCGAATTTAGAGAGATTATTACAAAAGCAGTGGTTGGAAAAGGACGTAAGTATACAAAGTCAACGCATACATGTGAATCGAATAATGAGCCAACAAGTATTTTAGGGTGCTGGGTAATTAACCACTCGTACGAAGCGAGAAAGGATGGAAAGCACGTAGAAATTGAAGGTTTCTATGATGTGAACACTTGGTATTCATTTGATGGAAACACAAAGACTGAAGTTGTAACAGAACGTGTTAACTACACTGATGAAGTAAGCATTGGGTATCGTGATAAAAATTTCTCTGGTGACGATTTAGAAATTATCGCTCGTGTAATTCAGCCGCCAAATTGTTTAGAAGCTCTTGTATCACCAAATGGTAATAAAATTGTTGTGACGGTAGAACGTGAATTTGTAACAGAAGTAGTCGGGGAAACGAAAATTTGTGTAAGTGTAAATCCTGAAGGTTGCGTAGAATCAGATGAGGATTTCCAAGTTGATGACGATGAGTTTGAAGAATTAGATCCGAACTTTATTGTCGATGCAGAAGAAGAGTAATAGAAAGCTAGGGAGAAATTCTTCCTAGCTTTTTACATTACATAAGTGGTGCTGAATGAACATGATTCCTTATGAAATGTGCTATAATGAGGAAAGACTCCTAAAATAGGAGATATGGGTGTCCGTGAAGTGTGACATATATGAATATAGATTATTATGTAAGAATTATGGAGGAAAGACATGACGCAATATACCCCTATGATACAGCAATACTTAAAGGTCAAGGCAGACTATCAAGATGCCTTTTTATTTTTCCGCTTAGGTGATTTTTATGAAATGTTTTTTGAGGATGCGGTTAAAGCAGCTCATGAACTTGAAATTACATTAACGAGCCGAGATGGTGGTAGTAGTGAACGTATACCGATGTGCGGTGTACCGTATCATGCAGCTAAAAATTATATTGAACAACTTGTTGAAAAAGGATATAAAGTAGCAGTTTGTGAGCAAGTGGAAGATCCAAAAACAGCTAAAGGTGTAGTACGTCGTGAAGTAGTACAATTAATTACGCCAGGAACGATGATGGAAGGGCGTACAATAGACGAGAAAGAGAATAACTTCTTAGCAGCATTAACACATTTTGAAGATGGATCTTATGCGCTAGCTTGTAATGATTTAACGACTGGACAAAATACAGTGACGTTATTAACAGGTTCAGTAGAAGATATTTTATTAGAAGTGTATGCAACTGGTTCAAAAGAAATTGTTGTAGATTCTACATTTTCAAAAGATGAATTAAATAAATTAACTGAAACATTAAAAATGACGATTTCGTATGAAGATGCAACAACTATTCCTGAAGGGTTAGAACACCTTGTGAAAAATGTTTCACAAGCAAAGTTAATTAAAGCAATTGGACGCTTATTTAACTATGTAATCAGAACTCAAAAACGCTCACTAGATCATTTGCAGCCAGTAGAAATTTATTACACGAACCAATTTATGAAAATTGACGTGCATTCAAAACGCAATTTAGAGCTAACAGAGACTCTTCGTACGAAGGAAAAGACAGGCTCATTATTATGGCTATTAGATAAAACAAAAACGGCTATGGGTGGACGTATGTTAAAACAGTGGATGGAACGTCCACTTATCCAAAAAGAAAAAGTGGAAGAGCGTTTAGAAATGGTTGAAACATTTGTAAATGATTACTTCTTACGTGAAGATTTAAAAGAAAAATTAAAAGAAGTATATGATTTAGAACGTTTAGCAGGGAAAGTTGCATTTGGTAATGTAAATGCACGGGACTTATTACAGTTAAGACGCTCTTTACTTCAAGTACCAGCTATTTTAGAAGCGATTAGTCTGTTAGATAATGCTTATGCATCAAGATTAATTCAAGGCGCGGATCCATGTGAGAGCTTAACTGAATTACTAGGAAGAAGTATTCAAGAAAACCCACCGCTTTCTATTAAAGATGGAGATATTATTAAAGATGGTTATAATGACAAGCTTGATCAATATCGCTACGTTAGTAAAAATGGAAAAACGTGGATTGCTGAGCTTGAAAAACGAGAGCGTGATATTACAGGGATTAAATCGTTGAAAATCGGGTACAACCGTATTTTCGGCTACTACATTGAAGTGACGAAAGCGAATCTTGCAGCACTTCCAGAAGGACGCTATGAGCGTAAACAAACACTTGCAAATGCAGAGCGTTTCATTACAGATGAACTGAAAGAAAAAGAAACGTTAATTTTAGAAGCAGAAGAAAAAATTGTACAATTAGAATACGATTTATTTACAGCACTTCGTGAAGAAGTAAAAGTATTCATTCCGAAATTACAACATTTAGCGAAAGTCATTAGTGAATTAGACGTACTACAAAGTTTTGCGACAGTTAGTGAAGAGGAGCAGTTTGTAAAACCTGTGTTAACAACTAAGCGCGAAATCTTTATTAAAGATGGTCGTCATCCTGTCGTTGAAAAAGTATTGAACGGGAAATTGTATGTACCAAATGATTGTATTATGCCGGAGAAGATGGATGTCTTTTTAATTACAGGACCGAACATGTCTGGTAAAAGTACGTATATGAGACAATTAGCACTAGTAACTGTTATGTCGCAAATCGGTTGTTTCGTACCAGCGACAGAAGCAGTATTACCTGTCTTCGATCAAATCTTTACGAGAATTGGTGCAGCGGATGATTTAATCTCGGGTCAAAGTACATTTATGGTCGAAATGTTAGAAGCGAAAAATGCAATTGCAAACGCATCAGAAAGAAGTTTAATTTTATTCGATGAAATTGGACGCGGTACATCTACGTATGATGGTATGGCACTTGCACAAGCAATTATTGAACATATTCATGACCAAATTGGTGCGAAAACATTATTCTCTACACATTATCATGAATTAACAGTGTTAGAAGAAAGTTTAGACCAACTAAAAAACGTACACGTTTCAGCTATTGAAGAGAATGGAAAAGTAGTTTTCCTTCATAAAATTCAAGATGGAGCGGCTGATAAAAGTTACGGAATTCACGTTGCTCAACTTGCTGAGCTTCCAGATAGCTTAATTGCTCGTGCGAAAGAAGTGTTAGCACAGCTAGAAGGACAGGAAGAAATTATTATTCCGAAACGAGTAGAAGTGAAGGTACAAGAAGTTGCCTCAGAACCAGTAGTTGTAGAAGAAGAACCAGCAGAAATACAAGAAAAGAAAGAAGAGACTGAAGAAGAGTCACAACTATCTTTCTTTGGAGGAGAACAATCTTCGAAAAAACAAGACAAGCCTGTGCTAGATCAAAAAGAAACGGCAGTACTTGCACAAATTAAAAAGATTGATTTACTTGATATGACGCCTTTAGAAGCGATGAATGAACTGTATCGTTTACAGAAAAAGTTAAAGAAAGGATGAGTAAGTAGATGGGGAAAATTCGCAAACTCGATGATCAACTCTCTAATTTAATTGCGGCAGGGGAAGTAGTAGAGCGCCCTGCCTCAGTTGTAAAAGAACTCGTGGAAAATTCCATCGATGCGAATAGTACATCTATTGAAATCCACTTAGAAGAAGCTGGGTTATCGAAAATTCGCATCATTGATAATGGGGATGGCATTGCAGAAGAAGATTGTATCGTTGCATTTGAACGCCACGCGACGAGCAAAATTAAAGATGAAAATGATCTGTTTCGTATAAGAACGCTGGGTTTCCGCGGGGAGGCCCTGCCGAGTATTGCCTCTGTAAGTGAATTAGAATTAATCACAAGCACAGGTGATGCGCCTGGTACACACCTTATCATTAAAGGTGGAGACATTATAAAACAAGAGAAAACGGCAAGCCGAAAAGGAACAGATATTACAGTACAAAACTTATTCTTTAATACACCAGCGCGTCTTAAATATATGAAAACTATTCATACAGAGCTTGGGAATATTACAGATATTGTGTATCGTATTGCGATGTCGCATCCTGAAGTATCGTTAAAGCTGTTTCATAATGCAAAGAAATTGCTTCATACATCAGGGAACGGTGATGTAAGACAAGTACTTGCAGCGATTTATAGCATTCAAGTTGCGAAGAAGCTTATTCCAATTGAAGCTGAATCTTTAGATTTCACAATTAAAGGGTATGTAACATTGCCAGAAGTAACGCGAGCGTCTCGTAACTATATGTCAACGATTGTAAATGGCCGTTACGTTCGAAATTTCGTATTAATGAAAGCCATTCAGCAAGGGTACCATACATTACTGCCAGTTGGACGATATCCAATCGGTTTCTTATCGATTGAAATGGATCCAATGCTAGTTGATGTTAACGTACATCCAGCGAAATTAGAAGTTCGTTTTAGTAAAGAACAAGAATTGCTAAAGCTTATCGAAGAAACACTGCAAGCTGCATTCAAAAAAATACAGCTCATTCCAGATGCAGGTGTAACAACGAAGAAAAAAGAAAAAGATGAAAGTGTACAAGGGCAGTTCAAGTTTGAGCATACAAAGCCGAAAGAACCAACAATGCCAAATATTGTTTTACCGACTGGAATGGATGAAAAACAAGAAGAAACAACGACTGTGAAACAACCAGCACAACTTTGGCAACCGCCGAAACAAGAATGGCAACCACCACAGTCGCTTGTAAGAGAAGAAGAAAGTTGGCAACCATCCTCTAAACCAGTAGTAGAAGAAACGGTTCAAGAGGAAAAAGAATGGACTAGCAATGAAGAGAACTTTGAATTAGAGGAATTGGAAGAAGAAGTTCGAGAAGTAGAAGAGATTGAAATGAATGGTAATGATTTACCGCCACTTTATCCAATTGGACAAATGCACGGAACCTATATATTCGCTCAAAATGATAAAGGATTATATATGATTGATCAGCATGCAGCACAAGAGCGCATTAATTATGAATATTTCCGTGATAAAGTGGGACGAGTTACGCAAGAAGTGCAAGAATTACTTGTACCGTATCGCATCGATTTATCTCTTACCGAATTTTTACGTGTTGAAGAACAGTTAGAAGAACTAAAAAAAGTCGGACTATTTCTAGAGCAATTCGGCCATCAATCCTTTATAGTCCGCTCGCACCCAACGTGGTTCCCGAAAGGACAAGAAACAGAAATCATCGATGAAATGATGGAACAAGTCGTCAAGCTAAAAAAAGTAGACATAAAAAAACTACGCGAAGAAGCAGCTATCATGATGAGCTGTAAAGCTTCCATTAAAGCAAATCAATATTTAACGAACGATCAAATATTCGCTTTACTCGAAGAACTTCGTACGACGACGAACCCATACACATGTCCGCATGGAAGACCGATTCTTGTGCATCATTCTACTTATGAATTGGAGAAGATGTTTAAGAGGGTTATGTAGGGTTAATAAAATTAGATGTAAGAGGGGAGCAACATATTAATGTTGCTCCCCTCTTACTATGTACACTTGTAATTGTTAAATGAGAATGGGATGGAGTATTATTGCTGTTTATTTAAATTTAAGCTCACCATACTTCATGTTATAAGTAATTCATTTCTTGGCTAGTGCGGCCTTAATTTATCTATGTATAAAAAAGCGCTGTATACCAGCACTTTTTAAAAGGTACGTGAATTGTATAATAAAGATTTATACATTGCTAAAAACGTAACTATGCATGGCCAAATATTGATTCTTATTTGGTTAATTATTATAAGGATCTATACGATTATTTATTTTTATTATTAATTTTTTCAGTGTATAGAACTTGCTCTTTGTAATGCTTTTTAATTGGGAAAGTATGTGTACCTGTGCCATTTTTGAATTTTTTATCAATGGGGTTTTTTAGAGGGATTGTTGTAGTTTCGGTAAATTCATATGGGTAATTTATTTTAGATTTATCTTCAAGCATGAAAATGCCTCCTTTTTAGGGTTTCCTAAATTCTTTACTATAACATGATATGCATATATATTTTTTTGGACTAGTTATTTATATAGGTTAATGGAATTTAATAACATAACTAATGAAATATTTTAAAGGAAAACAATTCGAGAAAGATATTGTATGAATAGCAGTTGACTACTATTGTTGTTTTTAAGTTATCGTGATGTATTTGAAATTTTGAAGAGACGTGGCATATAGGTTCATCTAATAATCATTATGCGAGTTTTTTTATTTGTCAGCGAAGTAAACATTGCATATATATTCGTTATAGATTGTTTTTATAATGTAATTTATATGGGGTTTTCCTGATAATATAATGTGAAATATTATATTGTTATTAGGTTATTAGGAACATTTAATGTTGTTTCATAACTGAAAGGGAATTGAAAAAGAACTGAAACTTTTCTCATAAAAATTCAATCTTACTTGAAAAATGAAAGGAAAATGAAATTTTTCAAAAGAAATTCTTTGTTAAGATAAAAAGCATACATACAAAAAAGTATTGACATTTGGAGAAAAACGTATTTTCAAGATATAGTGGGGGAAAAGATGAGATTAGAAAAACAATTAATAAAAAAGATGTATTATGAAACATTCCTAATGGAGAATGAAACACAACCACCTCTTCAAGTACTTGGAGAATCTTATTTAAACGAAGAAAAAGATGAGATTTCCGATGGGTCTTATATTCGTTTTGCACAGGGTGAATTTTATTATCACCATCAAGATTTTGAAGCAGCTATTTTTAAATGGGAGAAAGTTAGTAATGAACTAGCACCATGGGCACAAAAAAATATTGCGGATGCTTACTTCGAACTTAACCGATTATCAGTTGCAGAAGATGTTTATACTTCCATTACTACTGATAACAAAATATTGATGACCGAAATTGGACTGCAATTACTTTCTCTTTACATCGAGCAAAATAACTTTGATTCAGCTTTCACTGTTATTAAAGAAGCAGTTTCTTTAAATCCCGATTATCCAAACGTCACAATAATTGCCCGTTCCTTTTATGAGGAACAACAAGATTTTGATAGTGCAGTAGAGCTTGCTGTGAATGAGTTAATTCGAACAGAATCTTATCCGTGGTTTGAGGTTCTAAAAGGATATATCGATAAAGGATTTACTAAAAATATTTCACCAGATTATTTTTATGAAGTATTAGTTACATTAAATAATGTAGATCAGGTGCAATTTACGCAAATTGTTTCAGCACTTTGGAACAGTTATAAAAATGAACAAAATTACTTATTATGGCTTAACACAATAAATGAGTTTTTCTTACATATCGAAATACATTCGTCCGATATATGGGACAAAATTTCTTCTCTTTACGAAGAAACGTACTTTGAATTAATTCAAGGTCAATACATGCTTAGACAATTACATGATATCATTCCAAATCTGTTAACAAATTGGTTAAAGGTAGTCAATCCGTCTCATGCTGTATTTCCATCAGCAGCTGTATTGGCATGGGATGAGATTTTCCCTTCCAAAATAGATTCAGCAAATATAAAACATGCGGAAAACCTACTGTTATATTCTATTAATCATGTGGATGGCTTAGAGTATAGTTTACATCTTTTTGAATCTATTACACAGTGGGCACAAAAGCATGAAATAGAAATGGGTCACCGATTTAGATGGTTAGTTGGCGAGCTTGCAGATTTAAGAACAAATCGTATTTTAGTAACGGGAACGTCAGGAAACGGAAAAACTGCATTTATTAACTCCATATTAGGAGAAAATATATTAGAAAACTCAATCTCGAATGTAGTGGTTTTAAAAAATGATGCTCATACAGAAATTAACGCTATAACAGATGCAGCCATTACGACAACTGAGAATTTCTCTGATTACCATAATATGATGTCTCTACACCATCAAACATATAGAGATAGAGCATGTGTTGAATTTAAATTACCATGCAGATTTTTAAGCAAAAATAAACTTACATTCGTAGTTACACCTGGCTTTAATAGGAATAACGACACTAGAGATGAGATATTTGAATATCTAAATTCTGTAGACGAATTATTGTTCGTATTGAATGCGGATTCACCTTTTACTGATAAAGAACGTGACATTCTGTTAAGCATTCAAGAACATACACCAAATCTACAAATTCATTTCTTATTAAATAAAATAGATAACATTTACAGTGAAGCAGAAATAAAAAGAGTATTACATGATACGCAAGCGAGAATAAACGCATATTTCCCGCATGCGAGACTTTTCCCTTACTCTTCGTTATATACAAGTAGTCAACAACTAAATGATTTAACTGAGTTTATTCGTTTTAACTTTAACTATAAAAATATCGATGCAGAACGTACTGAAAAGCTATTGTTTTTCATTCGAAAAACAATTACATATCTTTTGGATAAACGAGTTGAGAAGGAAAACAATCTAGTGGATGTTATTAATTGGAATGAAGATATGTTAGTTAAACTAAATGGTTGTATTAATAACCTTACTGCTTTTGAGAAGGAAAAAATTCATTTAATTACAGAATCATATCGTGCAATGAAAACTGAAATTACTAATGATCTTACTGAACGTATTCCGAAGCTATTGCAGAGTTGTTCTGATTTAATTAGTGAAGAAAGCGATTTCGGGCACATTGATATTGAACTAAATACAGCGATGAACAAAAGAGTACACAAATATTTAGAACAAACTGTATTACCTAATTTTGCTCGTTCTATGCAAAATTGGATTGAAACTTCTAATAATGAGCTCCTTCAAAGTCAATCGCACTTAGAAGAACTCAGTGAAGGACTTAATTCTTTATTTGGAGAAAATCGAATACAGTTAGAATGTGACTTTAAAGTGCTTGATGACTGGCGCAGAGATACTGATAGAATGACGACTAGAATACAAATGGAAGAAGTAAATATTTTACGCCGATTTACGCCAGCACAATTTTTACTGAAAAGTGCCGGTAAATTATTTGGGGTTCTTCCAAAGAATAGAGCTATGCTATATAACAAATACAAACAATATTTAGAAAATGAAGATTATACCGAGGTAACGGCGTCTATTATGAAGAAATTTTTCTTGCAATTTGAGCTGTTTGAAAACACACAAGAGCGGGATATTAATATGTTCTTTAGGAATCCATTTAACTCTTTGAAACAAGCTGTAGAAAATACTCATTTAGAAATACAAGAAAAACAAGAGATATTACATAAAATGAAATCAAATCCTGAAGTTTATCATGATTCTATAACGCTCTTTGAATTGAGACTACGTCAATGTGAAGTAATCTTAAATATAGGTGAGGATAATGCCTATACAGATTTAACTTTAGAAACAACTATAGAATAAACGTAAAACAACTCCAAAATACACAATAAAAGTGGATTTTGGAGTTGTTTTTTGCTTACATCCGTATAATATGTCAGGTCTTTTTTTATATTAAATTGCATCATATGTTATAAGAGAGTAAAAAGGGAGCAACCGTAATTAGTTGCTCCCTTCGCATATATAGATTATTTTTCAGTTTCTTTAATTTTAGTTTTTACTTCTCCAGTTTTAATTTTATTACTTTCTGAGAAACGTAATAAATCGCCTTCAATAATTTTGTCAGACATTCGTAATTCATTTTGTGCACGGTTAATCATTTCTTGAGCTTCTTTTTTGGGTAAATCTACAATCTCACCTGTTTCTCGATTATAAAAAGTATGATTTGTATATGCATACTTGTCAGTAACGAAGCTACCATCACGGAAAACAACAAATCCGGTATATTCATCTGAAAACATATCATGGCCAAAACGGATATCGTTAGTAGTATCAACCCCTAATAAATTTAGAATAGTAGGTTTCATATCGATTTGTCCTGTAGGCTTTGAAATGGTTTGACCTTCTTTTTGTCCAGGGACATGAATATATAAAGGTGTACGTTGTAAATTTAAAGTATCAAATTCTGTTATTTGATTTTTTTCTAAAAACTGCGCCATTGCGCGATTATGTTTTTCGGAAATGCCATAATGATCGCCGTATAACACAATAATAGAATCATCATAAAGCCCCTCAGCTTTTAAACGCTCAATAAAGTTTTTAATTGATTCGTCTAAGTAACGAGCTGTTACGATATAACGATCAAATACGCCATTACCAGAGTTATATGGTTCAATGAATTTTGTATCTTCATCATACGTAAATGGATAATGGTTTGTTAAAGTAAGGAAACGAGCATAAAATGGTTGATCAATCGTTTTTAAGATGTCTACTGATTGATCAAAGTATTCGATATCTTTTAATCCCCAATTTAAATTTGTTTCTGGCGTAATTTTGTAATCAAGTTCATTATAGTAACGATCATAACCAAGAGCAGAGTACATGATATTACGATTCCAAAATGTTGCGTTATTCGCATGAAATACGGTAGTGAAATAACCTTGTTGACGTAAAATTTCTGGAGTCGCAGTATAGTCATTGTTACCGTGTGTAAAGAATACAGCTCCTCGATTTAATGGATACAACGATGTATCTATTAGAAATTCAGAATCTGATGTTTTTCCTTGACCAGTTTGGTGGAAAAAGTTATCAAAGTAATAGCTTTCATTTATGAATTCATTCAAGAACGGTGTAACTTCTTGACCATTGACGGATGCACCTATTAAAAAAGTTTGCAAGGATTCAAGGGTGACGACAATTACGTTTTTTCCTTTTGCTGAGCCAAACATAGTAGGGTTCGGCTCACTTTGGTTTGCTTTTACGTAGTTTTCTGTTTCTTGTAATTTACTACTATCAGCAAGTGCCTTTTGTGATCCTGCTTTTACTTGCAGTGTTAAATCATATACTTGATGAGTATATAGTCCTAAATTTTTAACAAGCATTACTCGGTCGAAGGATCTCGTTAATAATTCAGGTCGCTCTTTTTCTGCAAGATGTAGATTCGCAAAAAATACAGCAATCGTTAAAAGAAAATATAACAAGCGTGCAGAATGAGTTACACGTCCTGTTTTAAAGACTATTGATTTCTTCTTTAACAAAATAAAGAAGAAAATAATGTCTACGAATGCGAGTATAATTTTGTAGTTAAATATTTCTTTAATACTACCGCCTAATTGTGTAAAGTTTGATGTTTGTCCAAGTACTGGTAACGTAACGAAATCACTATAAAAATCATAGAACATTACATTCCCAACAAGTACGATTGTTAATAAAAAATTAATACATAGCGCTATATAATTTCGCTTTTCACCATTTGCAAATAATGCTAATCCGACAAAAGCTAAGGATGCAGCTAGAGGGCTAATAAACAAAATAAGCTCTTGTGTAGAAGACTCAATTTTTAAATCAAAACTGAATCGCGTAATAAGATATGCTTTTAACCATACTGCTAAAGCAATTATTATAACAAAGCTTATATTTTGCATTTGTAAATTTATTTTATTCTTCATTTTTACACCTTCTTTATATGATTTATTTAACTAATGTTATATATTATATTTTCATAACTATTAGAGTGTAATGAACCATTTAGATTATGTTTTTCTAAAGGTAATAATTTGAAGTATTCATATACATACAATGGGGAATTTTAAAGCGAAGTAACATAAATCTAATTTTTTTAGAAACGGAGCAGAAAAAGTCATAGTTGTAGTGAAATCGACTTATAGACATCCTAACATATTAAACACTATGATGATGTTACAAAATATCGAACAAATGAAAGTGAAAATGAATAGACGCTTTTTAAACTATTGACATTATATTAGTTAGAATTTTCAAAAAGTTTTTTAAGAGTAAACAATTATATTAATTAGTAGAAAACTACATTCTACATAGAATGTAGTTTTTCATGTGTTTTTAATATATCCCGTAAAATCCTGATTCTTTGTGGGATAATCATTAGCGGGGAGGGATAATAATTTCGTTAAAGCTATTATTAGATAAGTAAAGTGTTGGTGAAACTTAAAACATTTTGACTGGCATCTTAATTAAAGGGTCTAAATACCTGATAAATATTTTCCAACATACAGACCACTTGCAGCTGCTTGAGATAATGAATGAGTGACGCCTGAACAATCTCCAATTAAAAATAACCCATTTATACTTGTTTCAAAATGGTTATTGATTTTTATTGTAGGAGCATAGAACTTTCCATCAATTCCATATAGTAAAGTATCTTGATCGATAGGTTCTTGGGTAAAGTGTTCTAAGCGTAATAAAAATTCTTTGAGTCCGTCAATATATAATGGAGGAATTTCTTTATTCAAATCTCCATAATCTCCGTGTAGTGTAGGGTGTATACGATTATGTTTCATATCTTTTTCCGCAGTAGGCCGTTTCTTTATTAAGTCCTCTAAGCGCTGAATAACAATTCGATCTCGTCCTTGGTTAATGCCTTTAATAATTGAATTTGCATATACATTCGCTTCTTTGAGAGTTGGAAAATAGCGCGGAATAAATAAAGTGAAATTTAAATTAGGAGTGCCAGTTCCTTGCTCTCGAAAATTTTGACCGTCAGGCATAACTAAACCTTCCTCATACTTCCGAATAATGCGTCCTTTTGGATTCATACAGTAAGTAGTTGCTGTGAAATGATCATGTTGATAAGAAAGTTTTGTTTCAAACGTATCTTTTAATATAGAACGTAATTGGTTTTCTTTCATCTCTACTCTAATACCTAAATCTACACGGGTTTGCTCCTGTGCAATTTCAAGGGAAGAGCACATTTCTTTTAACCAATCCGTCCCAGAACGCCCAGTTGCAAATACTAATTTCTTAGAATAGACAGTTTCTTGATTTGTATATATTTTAAAATGGTCTTTCTGCTTAACGATATGTTGTACATCTATATGAAATCGGATATCTATTTTGTTACGTAAAAATTCATAGAGTTGCTGAAAAATGTTACTTGAAAGTGTAGTACCTAGGTGCCTTACTTCTGTTGTTAGCATTTGTAAACCACACGCTTCAGCTCTCTTAGTGAGATTTAGATTTTCTGTAGAATATTTTGAAACTGAATTTCCGCCAAACTGACATAGAATTTCATCTACTTCAGCCAGTAGTTGCATAAAACCTTCTTTACCTACTTTTTGCTCAAGTTCTCCTCCAAATCCATTTGTATAATTAAATTTCCCTTCAGATTTTCCTAAGCCACCAAAACCGAAATATTTATCACATGTATTACAGTTACACGTTTTCCCTTGGTCTAAAGGACAATTCCGATGTTCTAGCGGTTTTCCTTTATCAAGAATTAAAACTCTTTTGTTACTTTTAGCTAATACATAAGCCGTAAAAGTGCTACTCACTCCAGCGCCGATAATTGTAACATCATACATATTTTTTCACCTGCCAACGAATAGTTTGTATGCTATTTTCCTAGTGTATAACAATTTTACAAAGTTAAGAAATAGCTTGTATTAATAAAGTTATAGTTGTGGATTTTTTGCTCACTCAATTACTCTGAATGGTGAATTAGATACAACAGTTTTTTATTTGAAAAGAGAGATAGTTTTAAACAATCATTTTATCATATAGTTAATAAAAGCTTAGATATTAAAATAAAAAAGAACAGACCTTTTAAGTAAAGAGGTCTGTTAATAATTTGAAATTAATTATAGTTTTATTACGTATTTTTATTTAGCAAAGACATGGTTACCGATTACTGCTACTGTTTGTCGTGTAGTAATCCATTTGCTTGTTGAAGTTTTTGGATTATAGAAATAAAGCCAATCAGAATTTGTTCCGTTTGTAGAGATAGCCTCTTCTACAGCCATTTTGGCTTCTGCGCTTGCAGGTTGATTAATTCTTCCATCTGTAACAGGAGTGAATGCATATCCGTGTTTAATAGGTTCATAAATAACCCCTGTAATTGTATTTGGAAATCCTTTTGCATTTACACGATTCAAGATCACTTTCGCTACTGCTACTTTTCCTTTATAGGATTCGCCACCTGCTTCTGCAGTGACTAAGCGTGCCATTAAGTCCTTTTCTTTTTCCGAAATACTTGAATTAATTTTTAAATGTTGTCCTGTATAAAGCTTGTTTCCGATTGTGTTGTTGATTTGTTTTATAGATTGAACGGTTACATTATAACGCTTTGCTATAGTTTCAAATGAATCTCCTGGCTGTACTTGATAAATAATTTGTCCAGAAATGTTCGCAGGTTTGGCGTTTTGATGAACAGTGACCTCATTTGATTTCATGGATCCCGGAATATGTAATTGTTCGCCAATGAAAGTTTGATCGTTTACTTTATTATTCGCTTGTTTAATGGATTGTATTGAAACGCCATATTGTTTACTAATGTTCCAAAGTGTATCATTCTTTTTTACTGTATGAATAGTAGAAGCATCGGCTATGCTTTGATTACATACGAATGTAATTGCTGCTGCAGATAAAGGAATTATATGTTTTATTTTTAATAATTTCATTGTAAATCCTCCTAATAAATAATTAATTTATAGCAGTTGAGTAATGTGGTTCAGAAGATATATGGTGTATATTTAATATTCTAATGTAAGTATATTAGCGCATATAAAATAAATAATCATTATAAGTTTTTTATTTATGTAATTTAGGGCCCGAATATGAAATATTGCATATGAAAACACATTGAAGTTCATGTTGTTGATTACTATAATTTATCTAGTAGAAAGGTACCTTAATATGATTTGGATTTGGAATTTATATAATTTAATATATTGTTTAATCGTTATCAAATGGAGGAGTGATATAATGAAACTTTTTAAAAGAGTATTTGTTCCAGCTGTAATAATTTCAACATTTATAGGAATAGGAGGGGGTTTCAATATTATAAAGGCTGATTCTGATGATTCTATAGAACAACATAGTAAATCAGAGGTTGAAAGAGAAAAAGATAAGCAAATCATTGTGAAATTCAAAGCGGATTTGAAATTACCATATGAAGATGGTATTGAAAAACAGATACAAGCTCAAAAGAGTGATAAAGTACTAGAAGATCTTTTGGCAGAATATCCAGATTTAACATTTACTCGTTTATTCACATCTGTAAGTCCAGAAGAAATACAAGACCTTGAAGTGAAAGCACCTAATAATGTATCTACAAGCCTATTAAACTACTATATTCTTCAAACTCAAAATGGTGAGCATGAAGAAGCACTAGTAGATAAGTTAAAAGCATCTTCTTTAATAGAAGATGTGTATATTAAGAAACAAGAAAAAATAACGCCGCCTGAAGTGCAACCATCAGGTGTATCTCTTACTCCTAATAGTAATCCTAGATTTAAAAAACAAGGTTATCTTGAATCAGCACCATACGGTATTAATGCGCCTTTCGCTTGGGGAGTTCAAGGTGGTAATGGAAATGGGATAACCTTTGTTGATATGGAATATGGATGGCTATTAAATCATGAGGATTTAGTACATCAAAATATTGAATTGATGTCTGGAAGGAATATAGATCAGCATGTCGGTCATGGGACGTCTGTATTAGGAATTGTTTCATCTGAAGATAATGAAGTGGGGAATATTGGTATTGCGACAAAAGCTAAAGCAAAAGTAATTTCTCAAATAAGAGATAATGGACAGTATAATACAGCTGATGCAATACTAAGTGCTGTAAATCATTTAGAAGCTGGGGATGTTTTATTATTAGAGGCACAAGCATCCTTTGATGGATATGGTGATAAATATTTACCTGTTGAAGTACAACCAGATATCTTTGATGCAATTCGTGCTGGTACAGATAAGGGTGTTGTAATTATAGAGGCTGGAGCAAATGGTTGGAATGATTTAGATCAATTTAAAGATAGAAATGGTAAACAGGTTTTAAATCGTAATAGTAAAGATTTTAAAGATTCGGGTGCAATTATAGTAGGAGCGGGCTCTTCATCTTTCCCTCATGAACGTATGTGGTTTTCGAATTATGGAAGCCGTATTGATGTGTACGGCTGGGGAGAAAATGTAGATACAACTACAGCTGAGCAAAGCAGAAGTGCTGTAAATCTTTATACATCCAGCTTTAGTGGCACGTCGAGTGCTTCGCCTATTATTGCCGGAGCAGCGACTTTAGTACAAAGTATTGCTAAAGAACATTTAGGACAACCATATAGACCAAGTGAACTAAGAACGATATTAAGTAACCATAACACTGGAACGAAATCTAAAAATCCATATTCAGATAAAATTGGTGTTTTACCAGATTTGAAGTCTATACTAGTAAACTTAGGGTATGAACGAAGAGAACCGAACGGTGGGAATGAGTTACAAGTAACAGAAAATGAACCAAATAATGAACCTAGACAGGCAAATAAAGTTAACTTTAATACACCAATGAAAGGAACACTACATAATAGTGATAACGTAGATGTATTTACTTTTCAAATTGACTCACTAGAAAATATTAATATTTCTCTACTAAATGAACAAAATATTGGAATGACATGGGTACTTCATCATGAATCAGATTTAAATAACTATGTAGCATATGGTGAAAATGAAGGGAATGTAGTTAAAGGAACCTATAATGCAAAGCCAGGTAAATATTATTTATATGTCTATAAGTACGAGAATAAAGATGGTTCGTATGTATTGAACATAAAATAAACAAAAGGAACTTCTGCTGAAGTTCCTTTAAATTTTTCTCATGTATTGAGAATATGTGAATGATTTTTTAATTTTACTTCTATGCAATATTTCATATTTATGAAATGTTATTTATTTTTTATTAAGTAGCTTATATCATATTCAATAAGTTTGATATAAAAACAGAAAAAGAGAGGAATAATAATGAGCAATAAGAAGTTTATTTTGAAATTATTCATATGTAGTACTATATTTAGCACATTTGTATTTGCTTTACATGATAAGCAAGTAGTTGCAGCTAGCTCTGTTAATGAGCTTGAAAATTGGTCAAAATGGATGCAACCTATACCTGATAACGTACCGTTAGCACGAATTTCAATTCCAGGAACACATGATAGTGGTACGTTCAAGTTGCAAAATCCGATAAAGCAAGTATGGGGAATGACGCAAGAATATGATTTTCGTTATCAAATGGATCATGGAGCTAGAATTTTTGATATAAGAGGACGTTTAACAGATGATAATACTATAGTTCTTCATCATGGACCACTGTATCTTTATGTAACATTGCATCAATTTATAAATGAAGCGAAACAATTTTTGAAAGATAATCCGAGTGAAACGATTATAATGTCTTTAAAAAAAGAGTACGAGGATATGAAAGGAGCAGAAGGTTCATTTAGTAGTACTTTCGAAGAAAATTACTTTCTTGATCCGATCTTTTTAAAAACGGAAGGGAATATAAGTCTTGGAGATGCTCGTGGGAAAATTGTATTATTAAAAAGATATAGTGGCAGTAATGAATCTGGAGGGTATAATAATTTTCCATGGCCAGATAATCAAACATTCACCACAACTTTAAATCAAAATATAAACATAACGGTACAAGATAAATATAAAGTAAGTTATGATGAAAAATTAGAGTCTATTAAAGATACGATAAATGAAACGAATAACAATAGTGAAGATTTTAATCATCTGTATATTAATTTTACAAGCTTGTCTTCCGGTGGTACAGCATGGAATAGTCCATATTATTATGCCTCTTATATAAATCCTGAAATTGCAAACTATATGAAACAAAAGAATCCTACAAGAGTCGGATGGATGATTCAAGATTATATAAATGAAAAATGGTCACCGATACTTTATCAAGAAGTTATAAGAACGAATAAGTCACTTATAAAAGAATAAAGATTGTGATAGTAAGAAGCGATAAAATATGTCGCTTCTTTTTTGTTTTCTAAAAATTAACATCAGGTATAGTTTTAGATATCGTACTTTCATGATAGAAAAAAATCAAAACTTACGCTATAATTACACATATAAAATTGTACCTATAAATTTTATATGTGGTAATGAATTTGATTTATTGCAATGAAATGGAGGTATATGCTATGAAGTTTTCACATGATTTTTTATTCGGGGCTGCTTCAGCTTCTTATCAAGTAGAAGGTGCATGGAATGAAGATGGAAAAGGTGTTACGAATTGGGATGAGTTTTCAAAAATTCCTGGCAAAACATACAATGGGACAAATGGTGATGTAGCTGTTGATCATTATCATCGATATAAGGAAGATGTTCGCTTAATGGCTGAGATGGGATTAGAATCGTATCGTTTTTCTATTTCTTGGGCGAGAATTTTGCCGACTGGAGATGGAGAGGTAAATGAAAAAGGAATAGAATTTTATAACAACGTAATTGATGAATGTTTAAAATACGGGATTGTACCGTTTGTAACTTTATATCATTGGGATCTACCATTAACTTTAGAAAATGACGGTGGATGGACGAATAAACGAACAGCAGAAGCTTTTGTAAAGTACGCGGAGATTTGCTTTAAGGCATTTGGTGATAGAGTTAAACATTGGATTACTTTTAATGAAACAGTAATGTTTTGTGGATTAGGGTATTTAAAAGGTGCACATCCACCAGGGATACAAAATGGTGTTCCGAAGTACTTTCAAGCGACTCATTATGTATTTTATGCGCATGCGAAAACAGTTGCAGTGTACAAGCAGTTAAAACAATATGGTGAAATTGGTATTACGCATGTTTTCTTGCCTGCTTATAGTGTGGATAATCAAAAAGAAAATATACTAGCAGCAAATCATGCGAATGAATATGAAACGTATTGGTACTATGATCCAGTTTTAAAAGGTGAGTATCCATCTTATGTTGTGCAACAATTAAAGGAAAAAGGATGGACTCCTAATTGGACGGTTGAAGAATTAGAAATCATTAAACAAAATGCCGGGAAAAATGATTTTATTGGCTTGAATTATTATCAACCAATTCGAGTGGAAAGATACGATATGGATATAAAGAATGAGGAACATTCTCGAGAAAACTCAACACTTGCTCCAGGTAACCCTTCCTTTGATGGATTTTATCGAACGGTTAAAATGGATGATAAAACATATACAAAATGGGGATGGGAAATATCTCCCGAAGGTTTCTTAGACGGCTTGCATATGTTGAAAGGGCGTTACGGTGATATAAAGATGTATGTGACAGAAAACGGACTTGGTGACGAAGATCCAATTATTGACGGAGAAATTGTAGATGTTCCGAGAATTAAATTTATTGAAGAACATTTAAAAGTAATTAAGCGTGCGATTCAAGAAGGGATTCATTTAAAAGGGTATTATGCATGGTCAGTTATTGATTTGTTAAGTTGGCTAAATGGATATAAAAAGCAATATGGCTTTATTTTTGTCGATCATAATGATAACTTAAAACGTAAGAAGAAACTTTCGTTTCATTGGTATAAGCATATTATCGAAACGAGAGGAGAAGAGTTATAAAAGATAAAAGAGTATTTTAGGAGAAAGTGTATGAGTGCAAAGTATAAACAAATTGCAGATATTTTAGAGCAAAACATTCGAGATGGACTTTTTAATGAAACGAAAAAATTACCTACAGAAGAAGCATTGATGAACCGGTTTGAGGTAAGTCGTAATACGATACGTAAAGTAATTAGTCAGCTTGTTAATAGAGGTTATATTTTTCAAGTACAAGGTAGTGGCATGTTTTTACGTGAAACTTCTGTAACAGATTACATTAATTTAGGCAGTTTACGTGGATTAACGAAAAACCTCGTTTCACAAAATATTGAAACGAAAGTGTTAGAGCTTGAAATAATAGATGCGAATGAAGAAATAGCAGAACGGATGCAATGTGACGTTGGAACTAGGTTATATTTTTTGAAACGTTTAAGAATTGTAGACGGTAAACCCTTTTCTATTGAAATTAGTTATTTCAAAAAGGATATAATTCCATATTTGAATGAAGAAATAGCATTAAGCTCTGTATACAGTTATTTCATTGAAGATTTGCGACTAAATATTGGTTTTGCCGATAAAGTTATTAGTTGCGAAAAAGTAAATAAAGAAAACGCACAGCTTCTAGAAATAAATAAAGGTGATCCGGCACTTCTTATTGAAAATACAGTGCATCTTGTAAATGGAACCATTTTTGAGTTATCTCAATCGATGTTTCATTATGAAAAGACCAAACTTTTAAATCGGATTAATTTTAAGTGAAAATGAATATAAATAACTCTGTGAAAAAAGCAACTGATAAGAACGATCAGTTGCTTTTTATTTTTAAAGTGGATGAGCAAAAAAATCTGAAAGTGGTTGGTCCGTTTTTTGCAAACTTCTATTATGATAAGAGAAGAAAGGTAGTACTGTATTGATGCATTAAGGAGGACGCTTTTTATATATCTCATTTGTTTAAATAGACTGGCCTTAGAGAGGTGAAAAGACAATGAGTTTTGCAATTTCACTAGTTGTAATTATTGTAATTGTATCGCTGTTTGGGACCGTACTAGTCGCACGAAATGTGGAGGAGAATTACGGTAAGTCTACAAAGAGGAATGTGAAGAACTTATCCGCTATCTATATCATCCTTCTTTTAGGGTTACTTGTAGGAGTTACGTGGTATGCGGTCGTTATTTTATAGAGTTTGTATATGATGAAGGTGATTAATACTATTATTACAGTGAATACTGTTATTAGTGAATGAGGGACGGTAGTTTTGAAAGGGGGGAACTAGATGGAATGGAAACCGAATCGTGCAGATAAGACTCCTGTTTATAAACAAATCGCTGATTATATTGAAAGAGGCATTTCTTCAGGTGAATTTCTTTCTAATAGTAAGTTACCTTCTGAACGTAAGTTAGCAAAGGAATTACAAGTAAACCGGAGTACGATAGTAGCTGCGTATGAAGAATTGAAATCACTTGGGGTAGTAGAGCGGCAAAAAGGAAGCGGAACGCGGGTAAATACAGACATATGGGGTGTGTCACATAAACGTATACCAAATTGGGGGAGATACGTAGAGGATGGATCGTTTTTACCTAATTTACCACTTGTTCAACAAATTCGAACGGAAACACAAAAAGATGATTTAATCAATTTAGCGAGTGGCGAATTATCACCAGAGTTATTTCCGACTGGTCAATTTCGAACAATTTTATCAGAACAAACATTTATGGAAAACCTCGGTTATGATCACCCACTAGGGAATGAAATGCTAAGAAAAACAATCGTAACACATGTTCAGCAATATAAACAAATAGAAGCTGATTCACGTTCTATTCTTATTACATCTGGGGCTCAGCAGGCACTTAATCTTATCGTTCAATGTTTGTTAAAGCCTGGAGATGCGATTGCAATGGAGGATCCATCTTATTGTTTTTCGCTGCCGATGTTTAAATCAGCAGGGTTAAAAATATTCCATTTACCTGTAGATCAGCACGGTATGAATCCAGATGACTTAATTGATCTGCACAAAAAGCACCGCATTCGTATGGTTTTTTTAAATCCGGATTATCAAAATCCAACTGGAACGGTGCTTTCATTGGCGAGACGTAAAAAGATACTAGAACTATCTTCTGAATTTGGTATACCGATTGTAGAAGATGATCCATATAGTTTAACTTCTTTTAATGGAGAAGTGAATCCAACATTGAAATCAATGGATCAAAATGGAAATGTTCTGTATATAAGTTCATTATCAAAAATTGTTGCATCAGGATTACGTATTGGCTGGATAATTGGCCCTACGCGCGTAATAGAACGTTTAGCAGATGCGAAGCAGCAAGTTGATTTCGGTCATAGTGTATTTACACAGTGGGTAGCAAATCAATTTTTAGAATCAGAGGATTTTCATACGCATATTACAATGCTTCGTGGACAATTGAAAAAAAGAAGAGATGAGTTAATTGCAAGTCTTAAAGAAATATTAGAGGGCCGAGTTGAGTTTTTCGTTCCAGAGGGCGGAATACATTTATGGTGTAAAGTTCAAGGTTCATTTGACGAATATCATTTATTAGGCAAATCTATTCAAAATGGAGTAGCATTTGTCCCAGGAAGTGTATTAGGCTCGAAAAGTGAATATATACGATTTACTTTTGGGAGAGCGAATGTAGAACAAATTCAGGTTGGGATTACAAGACTCGCGGAGACTTTAAAAGAGATTTGATGATAAAGATGTTATAGGTGTGGGAAAATCTAGTATTGAAATGAGGGCAAGCAGTTGAAGTTCTTGACGCTTTTACTTCAAGTAGGAGTGCTATATTTGTTTAGTTTGGCTGGTGTATGGATTCAGGAAGTATTTCATCTATCTATGCCAGGAAGTTTAATAGGAATGTTAATCCTTTTTCTTCTTCTTTCCACTCGTATTTTGCCATTAAAATGGTTTGAGATAGGTGCAGAAAAACTAATAGTATTTTTACCTTTATTTTTAATTCCTTCGACGACTGGTTTAATGGAATATGGCTCATTTCTTTTAAGTAAGGGTAGTAGTATGTTCTTCCTAGTTGTTGTAAGTACTTTAGTAACATTGATTGTTTCAGGCTATGTAAGTCAATTATTAATAACATCTAAAAAATAAAAACGACAAGGTGCACTATTCAAATGGTCTTAATTTTTATTACTGTAGTGATTTATTTATTGGCGACAAAGTTATATAAAAAATTTACGTTTCCATTTACTTTACCGGTGTTAACAGCTACGGCAATTATGATTTGCATATTCCTTGCTTTCGGGATTTCTCATCAAGATTATAAGGAGAATGGGGGAGATATTCTTTCTAGCTTCTTGAGTCCTGCGATTGTAGCTTTAGCAATACCGCTATTTAAGGAACGAAAGATACTTATGAAAAACTTCTTTTCAATACTTGTAGGGGTAGTAATCGGTATAGTGGCTTTAATAAGTTTGAATGTAGTGGTTGGGGAAATGTTGAATATAGATAAGGAACTTATATTAACAACTATACCGCAATTAGCGACGATGCCTATTGCAATTTCGCTAGCCAATCAAATTGGTGGTATCCCATCTATGACAGCTAGTTTTGTAGTTGTTGCAGGAATAACAGGTGCTATTATAGGACCGACAGTACTTAAGCTTTTTCGTATAACAAGTACGATTGGAAAAGGAGTTGGGATGGGCTGTGCATCACATATCATTGGTGTGAGTCGTCTAGTGAAAGAAGGAGAGAAAGAAGCAACTATCGGTTCGGTAACGATGATTGTAACGGGGGTACTAATTAGTATATTAGTGCCTTATGGAATGAAATTTTTATTTTAAAAATCAATGAATCGTAATAAGTAGTATAGCACTACTTATTTTAGAAAGTAATGGGGATGATTAAAGTGACAACATGGTTTATAGTTACGTTATTTATTTTTGGTGCTCTTAAAGTACTAGTTTCTAGTATGCCAACTTCTGTTGTAGAATCAATTATTAGTAGATTTGAGTTACATCAAAAACTTGATGAAGAAAACACTACTGTAACGGTTGATGGAAAAAGTATAGAAGGAGAAATGAAACTTCAAGTTATTCACGAATTTAACGAGGCTTTATTTTTAGATAAACATTATTTTCCGCCGCAAGGAGAAGGAACACCATTAGTTATTGATACGAAGAAAGGAAAGAAAATGATTAGATTTTCTATATATAGCTATGAGGAACACGTTGATGTAATAAAGCAATATAAGAAGAAAGTAGTTGCATATCGTTTACGATCTAAAAGTCTTCAAAGTCGCTCAGTTGGAGTAACTGAAGATTATGCATAAGGAGAGACCGTTATAAAGACGGTCTCTTTATTTTTCGCATCCAATTATAAAATTTCCAAATAAGAGAAAAGAAAATGATATATCCAAAGAAAGAATATATATGCTGCCAATCCGTACTATGTATAAATAAACCTAATCTCTCAGCAACTTGCTCAAAAATGCTAGCGCAAACGCCTATTGAAATAATAAATAGAGTTCTAGAAACTGTAGATAATTTTTTTGAAATTTGTATAAACGAGGCTGTTAAAATTGGCAGTACGAACAACGTAAAAGCTATGTTGACTGAAAATGTGGATGAGAAGGGCCTAACTGGAAATGAATATAATTGTTTATTAACAAAGAAAGCATCTAAACAAGTTCCAATAATAGAAGAGAGAAAGATTGTAACTACTAATGCTAGAAAATCATTCTTCTTCTCGAAGGAGGACATTTTTTTTTGCGAGAATTGCGAGTTCAATTTTTTCGAGTGTTTTGCAGTAGTCTTCTGTAATTTGTCCATTTATATTTTCCTCCTTATCGGTTAAATAGTGAATTATTTGCCAGTCGTTAAACCAATCTTCATGTTCTGTTTCTTCGTGTTCTATATTTTTCCATGCGTAAATAAGTGCAGGACTATATATACGATATGAATCCTTTTTTAATTGGCATCGTTTTATTCTTCGTTTATAAAACTCTCGTGAAAAGGATTCATTTACACTTGAAAATAAATGTGGCCAATAATCTTTTCGTGAGCCTGTATGAGGGTGAGTACCTGCCCAATGTGTAACTTGAGATAAAGTACGGTCATCATGAAATAATAATGTGTATAACCTTTTTCCAAGTAATATTCGTTCATGTAGTGAAGTGAAGTGTTTCATTGTGTCACCAATAAGTAATGTTTTAGGATGCATTTTACTTTCGTAAAAGGGAAAAAGGATATGATTGAACTGAAAGAAATCAAACAGTTTGAATCCAATACTATTTATTACATTTTTTTTGAAGTATTCATTTTGAATGACTCTTTTTTCTAAGTAGTTTTGCTCGTTAATAATAGTTGCGATTGCTAATGTTTTTTTGTTTCCAGTTTTCCAAAAAAAGTTCCACATCGTTTCCATAAATGTTGAAACATTGAGGTGAGAGAGAAGGTGAAAAAGGTTTTTTGATTCCTTTACACTATACTCGTATAGTAAAAATTGTGGGTATACATCTTGAAAGATAAGCCAATTTCCTCGTTCTAAAAAAGAAAAGAAAATAAATTGATCTTTCTCAGATAATAACTTCGTATATAGGTCCCCTTTTAAATCTGTCATGTTCCAACCACCATTACGTGATACCATATGTCCAAGCAATGCCCAATGTATTTCAGGGTATTTTATATAAAATTGAAAATAGGCCTTCGTTCTTGTGACGTTATTTCGATTCAGTAATCTGGTTCGCTCTTTAATCGTATGGATTAATATTTCTTCTTCTTTCGTAAGTCTGTATATGATATTAGTAGTGTGGGTGCTTTTTTGTTTTAGTTCATTTTTTACATTGAAGAGGGATAGTGGAGTAATTTTATAAAGTTTATCATTTGAATTATTGTAGTGCACATAGTTCCCTCCCATTCATATCATTTCGTATAAGTCTGTTATCATCAATGTATTAATAACGACTTAAATAAATGATATGTGGAGGAAATGAAAAATTGCAAAGTATATAAAAAGGAAAGAGAAGATGGACTCTTCTTTCCTTTTTATTGTATTCATTTTAAATTTTCTCCAGATGTGTTCTTCACTGATGCATGAGGAGACTATAGCAGCGAAGGAATTCAATACGTGATTTTTGCGAGTTATATAGTATGTATCCCGTTTTCTAGTAGGTTACAAAATTCCCCTGCGTGAATAGGCTCACTGTAATAGTAACCTTGAATAAACTGACATTTATTTTTTTGGAGGAAATTCACGTGGTCTTTCGTTTCTACACCTTCAGCAATAACTGACATTTCTAATGTATGTGCTAATGTGATAATCGTTTTAATGATTTCTTTTCCATCCTCACACGTTTCAGACATTGTAATGAACTCTCTCGGGATTTTCAAAGTATCGATTGGATATAAAGGTAAGTATGCTAATGAAGAATAGCCTGTACCAAAGTCATCAATTGATATGTGAACCCCTAAATTCTTTAGTGTACGTAGTTTTAGCAATGTTTCTTTCTCATCCATCATTGCAATTCGTTCTGTTAATTCTAGATCAAGGGAACTTGCTGGTAAGTCTGTAGTTGCTAAAGTAGAAGAAATAGAATTTACAAAGTCTTCTTGCTCAAATTCTTTAGCAGATAAATTTACTCCTATTTTTAAATGAGAATAGCCAGATGTATGCCAACGTTTCAGTTGCTGACAAGCTTGTTGCAATGTCCATTTCCCAATTGGAATAATTTGCAGTGTTTCTTCAGCAATCGGAATAAATTCATATGGAGAAATAACACCTAATTCTGGATGGTTCCACCTGATTAAAGCTTCAGCACCGATAATTTTATTAGATTCGCTATCAACTTGAGGTTGATATAAAAGGAACAATTCTTCATTTTGAATCGCACTTGGTAAATCTTTTTCTAATCGTAATCGTCTTTCGATTTTTTTAGCAATTACATCGTCATAAATAGAGACGGAGTTAAGCTCTTTTTCCTTAGCATCATACATTGCAACATTAGCGTTTTTTAAGAGTGTAGCGGTATCGATTCCAGCAGATGGATATATAGCGATGCCGATACTAAGTGATAAAGTTAATTTATGCTCATGTATGACAAACGGTTTTTTCATGTCTTCAAATAATTGGTTGCATAACTGGAATAAGGAATCACGATCAGTATAGTTTTCAATTAAAATTGTAAATTCATCGCCACCGATTCTTGATACATGAGTACCTGATGAAAGACATGATTGGAGTCGCTTTGCTACTTCCTCCAATATGGAATCACCTGCCGAATGTCCAAGTGTATCGTTAATAGCTTTAAAACGATCTAAATCTAAATATAATAATGCAAATTCACCTTGTGTTGTTTCAGCATTTTTTATAACTTTTCTTAATTTCTTATGGAAAAAGGCTCGGTTCCCAATTTTCGTTACAGTATCGTGGAATGCTAAATATTTTATTTCTTCTTGTTGTTTTTTTAGTGCAGTAATATCCTTTACCATAATATAACTTCCTGAAATTTGTCCATCTATCATAATAGGAACGATGGTAACGTATAAAAAATATGTAAAGCCATCTTTATATTGGGAACTAAGTTGTAAGGATGCTGATTCTTGCTGTTTAACCTTTTCTAATGCAGCTACCAGTTTATGTTTATCCTCATCTAAAATGATCGAAAAACATGTCTCACCAAGTAGCTCGTTCGTTGGTGCTCCGAGTAGTATGCTTCCTGCTTTATTTACATTTAAGAATATTCCATTTAAATCAATAGTGAAAATAGGATCAGGGTGATACTCATATAATGATTTGAATTTTTGTTGTTTCTGAGACAGAGCCTCTGATTGATGAACTAAATCAGAAGTCCGTAAAGTAACTTTTTCTTCTAGTTGAGTATTAAATGCTTGTAAACGTTTTGTTAGGCTGTCGTTTTGCATACGCACAATAGAATGGCGGATCAGTACGAAAACAAAAGCGATACAATTTCCTGTAATGAGAGTTGAAGATGATGTTTGTTCTTTTAGTGTAAACCCGATTAGTATTGCAACAGCAAGATAGGGGAATACGACTAAAACTTTCTTTCCTAGTATAGGATTTACAATGAAATAATTTTTATGGCTATTATAATCTTCTGAAATAGAACCAGCTATCGCGATAAGTAATATAGGTATTCTATATAAAAGACGTAATAACGTTATAGTATCACTTGATAAATGGCTATTTAAGTAGAAATAAATATAGTTAAAAGTTGCAGAACTTATTAATACAAAAATAAAGATATAAATTTTCCGTTTGGAATTAAAAATTGTTGGGCGGAAAAAGAGACTAAGACCTAATAGAAGAAATAATAGATCTGCAATTGGATATAGAAATGAAAGGAAAATATCTCCAAGTGAAAGAGAGAATATATTTAAATCTGGCTGATTAAATAAGTACCATTCTAATGTGAATATGGAAGTAAGTACTATACATATATCACAAATAAAGAAAGCTTTTTCCCATTTATTGCATTCTTTTAAGATTTTATAGCAGAAAGCGATAAGGCAGAAGAATAGAAAAAACATGTAAAATACATCAGAAATAGTAAAATGATGTATTGGAATTTCGAAAAAGGTATCTTGATACGTATATACTATTTTTCCTAATAAAAAACTACCAATTGCTATTGTGATACATATCCAAAAAGGATTTGAACTAACTTTTTTAGAATATATAGAGTAAATTAGTGATATAAATGTAATGGCTTCAACGATGAGTGAAGCGAAGCGTACATTGAAATTTGAAAAATGAGTAGGGAACAGAAAGAAAAACATAAAATAGATTGAATAGCATATCAATGTAGCGATTAATATACATAGTTGTAAATTTTTATTTAATTTCAATTGGATCACCTTCTTTAAGTATGTAATTCTTAATATCTATACGTAATAATATTACTTAAGGATTGTATCAGATTTCCTTATAAAAAGCATGCTTATAAGGAAAGGATTGAATAGTACGATAATTCTTGAAGTTAAAAAAGTGTTGTAGTTAATAATTTTTAGTTTATAAGGAATGTAGATATCATTTGTATATTTAGTCATCCTATAAATTTAAAGATTTTTTAGTAATTTGTAAGCGGAGATACAAAATTGTATATAAAATGATGGGAACTTCTCTCTAGATGAGGGGAGTTTTTCGTTATTATAGAGTATTAAGTAAGACCTTTGTATGTAGCTATTCTCATACTAATGAGGGATTAAAGAAAAGTGTTAATTATATACAATAATATGTAATACAGTAATTAGTTTTTAATATGGAGGGAAAATTATGGTGAAATGGGTGAAGTTTAGAATAGCACGTCCAACAGATAAGTTTGAAGAAGTGATAACATTTTATGAAAAGGGACTGGGTTTAAAGCGGATAGGTGAGTTTAATAAACATGATGGTTACGATGGAGTCATGTTCGGTCTACCGGATGAAGAATATCATCTAGAATTTACAAAACATATAGATGGAAGCCCGTGTCCAGCTCCAACAAAAGATAATTTACTTGTATTTTATATGCGAGAATATAATGAAATAGAAAAAGTGAGTATGAGGCTGCATGCAATGGGATACGATGAAGTAGAACCTGAGAATCCATATTGGAAAGAAAAGGGGATTACTATAGCGGATCCTGATGGTTGGAGAATTGTGTTGATGCAAATAGAAGAATAGGGTGTAATGAAGTTAGAGGAGAGCAAAGTTTCGAATTTTGATAGGATAAAAGAAAATATAAAAAAGCTTCCTTGGAGGAGGAGATAAACTCATAGGGAAGCTTTTTTGTGTTTATAATCTGAAAATTAAGATTTGAAATTAGGTTCTGAAAAGATGTAAAATGAGGACGTATATTCTTATGAATTTGAGAGTTTAGTCTGGGAGTGGGTTAGACGAACAGCCCAGCTAAGTGTATAAAAGAAGAATGAATTAATATTTTGATTGTACTTAAGTTTTGATACGGCAGCGATTAAAGTAAGTAATTAACTTATAAATATTTACAAGGAGGAATTATGAATACATATATCTATATGGTTAGGCATGGTGAATCACCAAAATTAGAAGGAGATGAAAGAACACGTGGATTAACTGAGAAGGGAATTTTAGATACTCATAGAGTAACTGAGATATTAAAAACAGAGGGAATTGACACTTTCATTTCAAGTCCGTATAAGAGGGCAATGCTAACGATAGAAAAGTCAGCCGATTTCTATGAAAAAGAAATATTAATATATGAAAATCTCAAAGAGTGTAGGTTTTCAAGTGAGGATAAGATTATATCAGATAAAGAGGTGTATCCACTTGTAAAGAAGATGTTCTCAAAGCCAGAGTTTTCACTAACTGAGGGAGAATCATATGTAGATTGCCAGAGAAGAGTAGTGAGAGTATTAAAAGAAATATTGATGGATTTTCAGGGGAATAAAATTGTAATTGGTACACATGGGCTTGTAATGACACAAATGATGAACTATTTTGATAATCAATATGGGTTTGAATTTTTAATGAATACATCAAAACCAGATATGTATAAGCTAGAATTTAAAGAAGAGCAATTAATAAATGTAGAGAGATTATGGAGAGAAGAATAAAATGGGGTATATGGAGTGTGTTTTAAAAGTTACTTTTAAAACACACTCTTTTGTATTAAGTTGAGTTTTATATATTTTCACTGATTTGCTCTTTATTTTTGCTATATAAAGTATGTAAGAGTTTTTGAAATATCTTAAATGAGTACTGAAATATCGGACTTTGAATAAAAGTGTATAGAAAAGTTACGATAAAAATAGGTCCTCCTAGCATATATCCAATGACTAGTACAAAACATTCTACAATGATTCGAGCCCGGCTAATAGACAGCCCTGTTTTGTCAGAAATGGTAAGCATGAATCCATCGCGAGGTCCAGCACCAATCCCAGCCGCAACGTACATACCGCCCCCGATGCCTGTGATTACAATGCCAGAAAATAAAATCAGTAAGTTTATCCATAGGTACTGAGTAGCATGCGGAAGGATATTTGATTGTAAGAAAAAGTCCATAATAGGACCGATAAGTAGTGCATTTAAAAATGTACCTACGTTTATATATTTTGGATCTACTAGTAAAGAGATAAGAACGAGACATAATCCACATATGACACTCCAAGTACCAATTGTCCACCCAAATCGTTGGTATAGAGCCATATTTAAAACTTCCCAAGGATGTAAACCGAGGAATTTAACTTTGACTGCGAGAGCATTTCCAAGTCCAAAGAAAATTAATCCTAAGAAAAAAAGAAAATAGCGAAAGAGAGTTAGCCTCATCTTTAAAACCTCCCAATATATAATGATGTATATTACATGTTTGGATTTTAATGTGCAAATATTATGTCTTTTAATGATTTGTTAAAAATGTAAATGGAATATATATCTTCACAGTCAAAAAAGTTAAAATATTTCGTTTTAAGGATTATAATAGAGAGAGAACTATAAAAGGAGTGAACGAATTTGAAACAAGAACTTATTGAAAGATTTACGAGATATGTAAAGATTGATACACAATCAAATGAAGAAAGTCATACAGTGCCAACAACACCAGGGCAAATTGAGTTTGGTAAGTTATTAGTGGAAGAGTTAAAAGAGATTGGGTTATCAGCAGTGACGATGGATGATAATGGTTACGTAATGGCGACACTTCCTGCTAATACAGATAAGGATGTTCCCGTAATAGGGTTTTTAGCTCATTTAGACACAGCAACAGATTTTACAGGGAAAAACGTAAAACCACAAATTCATGAAAATTTTGATGGTAATGCGATTACGTTAAATGAAGAATTAAATGTTGTGTTAACACCTGAACAGTTCCCAGAATTACCATCATACAAAGGACATACAATTATTACAACTGATGGCACAACACTTCTTGGAGCAGATGATAAAGCTGGTCTTACAGAAATCATGGTCGCAATGAATTATTTAATACATAATCCGCAAATTAAGCACGGAAAAATAAGAGTAGCATTCACACCAGATGAAGAGATTGGCCGTGGACCATCGCATTTTGATGTAGAAGCGTTTGGTGCATCCTTTGCCTATACGATGGACGGAGGTCCATTAGGTGGTTTAGAATATGAAAGTTTTAACGCTGCAAGCGCTAAGTTAACTTTTAAAGGGACAAATACACATCCTGGAACAGCGAAAAACAAAATGCGTAACGCAAGTAAACTCGCTATGGAATTCGATAGACAGTTGCCAGTAGAAGAGGCGCCAGAATATACTGAGGGATATGAAGGGTTTTATCATTTACTCTCTTTAAATGGTGACGTTGAGCAAAGTAAAGCTTACTATATTATTCGAGATTTTGATCGTAATCATTTTGAAGCGCGTAAAAATAACGTTAAAGATATTGTGAAAAACATGCAAGAGAAGTATGGTGAAGATGCGATTGTTTTAGAGATGAATGATCAGTACTATAATATGCTTGAAAAAATTGAACCGGTGAGAGAAATTGTTGATATTGCGTATGAGGCAATGAAAAGTTTAAATATTGAGCCAAATATTCATCCGATTCGTGGTGGAACAGATGGATCACAATTATCGTATATGGGATTACCAACGCCAAATATTTTCACTGGTGGTGAAAACTATCACGGTAAATTTGAGTATGTTTCGGTAGATACTATGGAAAAAGCTGTTCAAGTTATTGTAGAAATCGCAAGACGATTTGAAGAACAAGCTTAAAAAGAGAACCAAGTAGTAATGAAGTGCTACTTGGTTCTTTTCTATACTAAAAAATACAAGGTAAAGTGATATACTGTTTACAAGATATTTGTAAATTCATGCTTTTTGAAAGGAATCAATGTTCCAGAACCAGTATGTGTGAAGTTTTTACATGTGAAAAAATAGATAGATTTACCTATCTATTTTTCATTAGAAAATATTAATATAGAACTCGCCATAAATAAAATGTCGCGTAAGACTCCCAATGTATCCAATTTGCTGCAAATTCCTTTATTTCGTTTTTAGTTGGTTTCTTTTCGGAGCCTGTTATAAATTTGATAGCATTATGCAGGCCAACATCGTCAATTGGAAAGGCTGAAGGAAATCGTAAACAACGCATTAAAACATAGTGGGCCGTCCATGGCCCTATACCGCGAATGCTAGTTAATTGTTTTTCAGCTTGCTTCACATCTTGTATTTGTAATAGAGATTCTTTTGATAGTTTACCTTCTGTAATGAGCTGCGCGATGTCAATTAAGTATTCGCACTTTCTTGTAGTCATTTTTAATGTTGCGAGATCTTCTACATTTAGATTTGCTATTACTTCAGGTGATGGGAATATCCAATGTTTTTGGTCGTTCCATTCTACATGGTCTCCAAATTGTTCGACTAATCTTCTCTTTAAAGTATAGGCGTATGTGAGGTTGATTTGTTGGCCGATAATCCCCCAGCACAGTGCTTCAAATAAACTAGGAATACCTAAAGTACGAAGTCCATAATACTCTGTAATGGTTTTTTGAAGGAGTGGATCATATTTAGCTAATTTGTAGAAGGGAGCTAGATTAGTATCTAAATCAAACCACTCTTTTACATATGTAGCTACAGCATCGCGGATCCATTTTTCAGAGATATATGATTCTCCTAAAAAACGTATTTGAATATTTCCATCAGCATTCACACTAATTTCAATTAAAGGATTTACTTTTTGAATAGGAATGACTTTATAGATTTTATTGTTTTCAATATGAAACATACATTCATTTTTAGAACGCGATAGATAGCGTAAGTTTTCTTGAAAACTAAATTCTTTTGGAACGACTAAAGTTAATGTTTCATTACAATCTTCTGTCATATTTACTCCTCCCGAAACGCTTCTAATTTGAGCAATTCATTCTTCATGTCTAAACCACCTCTAAAACCAGTGAGCTTTCCATCTTTTCCTATAACACGGTGACAAGGAATTGTAATCAGAAGAGGATTTGCCCCAACCGCGGTACCGACAGCACGTACAGCTTTAGGTTTTTGAATTCTTTCCGCAATTTCTGAATAAGAATATGTCTTTCCATAAGGAATTTCACGTACCGTATTCCAAACGGCTAATTGAAATGCAGTTCCGTAAGCATCGATAGGAAATGTAAAGGTTTCTAGCTTGTTTTCCAAATACTTGATAAGTTCTTTCGTATATGTTTGCAGATAATCTGGATTTTGGATGAATGTATGCTGTGGAAGTTTTTTTCTAGCCCACGTATTTAGTTCTTCAAAAGTTTTATTTTGTGATCCGATGAAGCATAATCCATTTGAAGTGGCTGCAATATGCATACGCCAATGTTTATGAATAAGCAATGTCCAATATATAGTTTTATTTTCATATGGTTTCATTATTTCATTCCTCTTTTGTTCTGTTCTTTTTTCGATATTTAGTAGGGGTAAATCCTGTCTTCTTTTTAAATAAAGTCGCGAAATACTCCGGGTTTTCTATCCCAACAGCAGTACTAATTTCCATAATGGATTTATTTGTATGTGAAAGGTATTCTGTCGCTTTTGTAATTCTGAATTGCTGTATATATTCTATTGGACTTATACCTGTCATTCTTTTGAACGTGCGTTGTAAATGAAATGGGCTACCATGGCACATTTCAGCGAGTATATCGAGAGTTAATACTTCGTCAAAATGCTTCTCGATACAGTCTTTAATTTGTTCTACCCACTCTTCATTAGGTAAAGTTATCCCGTTTGGCTTACAGCGTTTGCACGGACGAAAGTGTTCATACAATGCTTGCTCTGCATTTAGAAAAATTCGTACGTTGTTTTTATTAGGTATTCTCGATTTACACGATGGTCGGCAAAAAATCCCGGTTGATTTCACAGCATAAAAGAATTTGTTATCATATGAAGAATCATTATGAATAATCGCTTGCCAATACTCACTCGTTAAAGTAAATCCTTCATTTTGCAAAGAACATCACCTCTGAAATTAGTATAACCTGAATAATGTGTGTATGTACGTATTCACAAATGTAAGAGCAAGATTACAAAGGTGAAAATATGATTGTTTTTCTATTTTGTGATAGCATGAAAACTGAAAATGCACATCAAGAGGAGGAACATATATGAAGTTTATTTCATGGAATGTAAATGGTTTGCGGGCAGTTATTGCGAAAGGTGGATTTTTAGAATATCTAGAAGAATCTAATGCAGATATATTTTGTTTACAAGAAATTAAATTACAGAGTGGACAAATTGATTTAAATCTAGAGGGATACTATACATACTGGAATTATGCTGTGAAAAAGGGGTATTCAGGAACTGCTATTTTTACGAAAAAAGAACCGATTTCTGTAATGTATGGTTTAGGAATTGAAGAGCATGATCAAGAAGGACGAGTTATTACATTAGAATTCGAAGATTTTTACATAATAACGTTATATACGCCAAACTCAAAACGAGGATTAGAGCGTTTAGATTACAGAATGAAATGGGAAGATGATTTGAGGACCTATATAAAGCGATTAGATGAAAAGAAACCAGTTATTTTCTGTGGTGATCTAAATGTTGCCCATAAAGAAATCGATTTGAAAAACCCGAAAAGTAATCGGAAAAATCCTGGTTTTTCGGATGAAGAAAGAGAGAAATTTACATGTGTTTTAGAGGAAGGGTTTATTGATACATATCGATATCTATATCCTGAACAAGAAGGTGCGTACTCATGGTGGTCATACCGTATGGGTGCAAGAGCGAAAAATATCGGATGGCGTTTAGACTACTTTGTGATTTCTGAAAGGTTAAAACATAAAATTACCGATGCGAAAATTAATAGTGAAGTGATGGGATCAGATCATTGCCCAGTTGAGTTACGTATGGATTTCTAAAAAAGAAGTATCTTCTTGAAAAAAAGGAGATACTTCTTTTTTGTTCGATTTATTAAAATTTTTAAAATCATCCTTGAAATAAATAAATATTAAATATATACTTAATAACGATAATCATTATCATTGATAATGATTATCGAGATGAGGGTGGTGAAGAATTTAATATTAGGGGAAGTGAACAAGGATGAATCTTCATTTTAAGTAGATTTGTTAATGATGTGAAATATAGATGGGGATTATGTTTCATATAATTAAATTTCATTGTTGGAATAACATATTTTAAAGGTTTCGAGAGGAGATATATAAAGATGAACAAGAAGTTATTTACATTAGGGATGGTTACAGTTTTAAGTGTAGGGTTAGCAGCATGTAATAGTGCAGACAAAACTTCTGGGGAACAAAAACAACAGACAAAAGCTACCGAAACGAAAAAAGATGAAAAACGAAAAATCACATATTTAGGTAAAGAATATACAGTACCTGCGAAGGTAGATAAAATTGCGACAGCTAGTTTAGAGTCAATGGAAGATGCGGCAGTACTTGGAATTAAACCAGTAGGTGCAATTACTGTAGGTGGTAAATTACCAAAGTATCTTGAAAAAGATTTAGAGGGTGCGAAGTCTGTTGGTGAGAAAATGGAGCCGAATTTTGAAACATTACTTCAATTAAAACCAGATGTTATTACATCAAGTACGAAATTCCCAGCAGAAACAGCAGAAAAGTTTACGAAAGTAGCTCCGACGTTCCCAGTATCACACGTTTCAACAAACTGGGAAGATAATTTAAAGCTAATGGGAGAGTTAACTGGTAAAAAAGATAAAGCAGAAAAAATTATTAAAGATTACAATGCAGATGCTGAAAAAGCAAAAGCGAAACTAGGAGATAAGTTAAAAGATAAAAAGGTACTTGTAATTAGATTAAGAGCAAACGATTTATTCCTATACCCAGCAGAAGTATACTTTAATCCTGTCATTTATAAAGATCTTGGACTAACTGTTCCAGAACAATTGAAAACTGTAAAAGCACAAGAAAAGATTTCTTTAGAAAAACTTGCTGAAGTTAACCCTGATTATATCTTCTTGCAATACGAGGCAAGCGAAAATAATAAACCGAAAGTGTTAGAAGACATTGAAAATAATCCAATTTGGCAAAGTATGAATGCTGCGAAAGAAAAGAAAGTATTTGTAAACGTTGTAGATCCAATGGCACAAGGTGGTACAGCTTGGAGTAAAACAGCATTCTTAAAAGAAGCAGTGAAAAATTTGTCTAAATAATACAATAAGTAAGGTGCGTTGAATGATATGCAGAAAACAAATGCGGTACCAGTAACCATTTTATGTATAGCGCCCATACTAATCTTATTTACAGTTATACTTTCTATTTTATATGGGGCAAAAAACATTGATGTTGAAACAGTGTGGAATGCGTTATTTCATTTTGATTCAAGCGATGTAAATCATAATATTATTATTACTTCACGTTTACCAAGGGTAGTTGCAGCTCTTTTAGTCGGAGCATTTCTAGCCATATCAGGAGCACTTATGCAGGGGATGACAAGAAACTATCTTGCATCCCCTTCTATTATGGGTGTGACGGATGGTGCAGCCTTTGTTATTACACTTTGTATGATTTTTCTTCCAGGAATGTCATCGGTCGGTATGGTTTTATGTTCAATGATTGGTTCTGCACTAGGGGCCGGTATAGTGTTTGGTTTTGGTTCGCTCCTTCAAAATGGCTTATCTCCTGTTAGGTTAGCAATAATAGGAACAGTTATTGGAACATTTTTAAGCAGTGTATCGGCCGCGATGGCTTCGTATTTTCAAATCTCTCAGAATGTTAGTTTTTGGTTTAATGCAAAGTTAGATCAAGTGGACCCAAATATAATTAAAATTGCGATACCTTTTGGGATAATTGGGATAGTTTTGGCACTGTTAATATCAAAATCTATTACAATTCTTTCTTTAGGAGAAGAGATTTCTATTAATCTAGGACAGCGTACAAAACTAGTTAAAGCGATGGCGATTTTATCGGTCATCTTTTTAACAGGAACTGCAGTAGCTTTAGTTGGGAAAATCGGTTTTGTAGGTTTAATTATTCCACACATTACTCGCTTTATAATTGGGGTAGATTATAAGTGGATTGTGCCTTGTGCAGGCATTATTGGTGGAGTTTTCTTAGCGTTATGTGATGTTTTAAGTAGATTTGTGAATTATCCATTTGAAACGCCAATTGGAGTTGTTACATCTTTAATTGGAATTCCTTTCTTCCTTTATTTAATCCGTACAAGAGGAGGAGAGAGACATGCCTAAAAGTTCAAGTCAACGTTTTGGAATGACGATGGGGATTATTATATTTTTAATTTTTGGTGCTATTTATATTAGTTTAACGAATGGCACGTTTGATATTACGATTACAGATGTATTTAAAACGCTTTTTAGAATTGATCCAGTACCAGAGCATGATTTAGTTATTTTTGATTTTCGTCTTCCACGCATTGTAATTGCTGGATTAGTAGGATTAGGCCTTGGTATTGCGGGTGCTGTAATTCAAGGGATTACAAGAAATGGTTTGGCGGACCCAGGTATTTTAGGAGTGAATGCCGGAGCAGGTACAGCTATCGTCATTTTTATGTTTTTCTTTCAAGGACAATTAAAGAGTACAAACTGGGTTTCTATTATGATGATGCCGATGTTTGGTTTAGTTGGTGGATTAGGTGCAGCCATAATAATATATCTGTTTTCTTGGAAAAACGGTAAGTTAGATTCCCAGCGCCTTTTATTAACGGGGATTGCGATTGGATCAGGATTTGGAGCATTTTCTATGTATTTATCACTTAAAATGAAGTCAACTGATTTTGAAATGGCTGCAGTTTGGGTGTCTGGAAGCATATATAGTGCAAATTGGAAGTATATTATTGCCATGTTGCCG
Organism: Bacillus sp. LK2; assembly: GCF_001043575.1. Taxonomy (NCBI): domain Bacteria; kingdom Bacillati; phylum Bacillota; class Bacilli; order Caryophanales; family Bacillaceae; genus Bacillus; species Bacillus sp. LK2. The sequence continues at coordinate 186,580 of NZ_LDUK01000006.1, read as the reverse complement.
TGGCTTATTATACTAATTCCTCTTATACAAAAGAAAGCTTATTTATTAGATTTATTTCAATTGGAAGAAACGAGTATTACAAGTTTAGGTGTTTCAGTAGAACGAGAGAAATCAATTTTACTATTAAGTAGTATCGGACTCGTGAGTGCATGTGTTGCTGTTTCAGGAAGTATTGGTTTTATTGGATTAATGGCACCGCATATAGCGAAAAGGCTTGTCGGTATTCAACATAAACATATAATTCCGACGTGCGGAGTAATAGGAATGTTTCTTGTAATTGCTTCAGACTTTATTGCAAAAACAGTTTTCGCACCTGTAGAGTTACCGGTTGGAATCGTTATTTCTATTGTCGGTGTACCGTATTTCTTATATTTACTTTATAAGGCGAAAGCGTAAGAGGGGGAATAAAAGTGAGTATTTTAAGTGCAAAAAGTTTAGAAACGAGTTATGAAAAGCTTACCGTGTTTCGCGATTTAAATGTAGAAATACAAGAAGGAAAAGTAACGACAATTATAGGTCCAAATGGTTGTGGGAAATCGACATTATTAAAAACGATGGGAAGAATTTTAAAGCAAAAAAGCGGTAAAGTGTATTTGCAAGGGCAAGATTTAAATACAATTCCAACGAAAGAAATTGCAAAGCAATTAGCGTTACTCCCGCAAAATCCAATCGCTCCAGGAGAGCTTAAAGTAGAAGAATTAATTTCATATGGACGCTATCCACATCGAAATAATGTGAATAAGTTAACTTCAAAAGATAAAGAGATGATTGATTGGGCACTAGATATAACGAAAACATCTGCATTTCGTACGAGACAAATTGCGAATTTATCAGGTGGTCAACGACAAAAAGTTTGGCTAGCAATGGCGTTAGCACAACAGACAGAGGTCTTATTGCTAGATGAGCCAACTACATATCTTGATATGTCTCATCAATTAGATGTACTACAAATAGTGGAGAAATTAAATAAAGAACATAATTGTACGGTTGTAATGGTGTTACATGATATTAACCATGCAGCGAGATTTTCAGATGAGATTATTGCAATGAAAGAAGGACACATTATTACAACTGGTTGTCCTTCAGAAATTATTACAAATGAAGTGTTAAAAGAGGTATTTCATATTGATGCACGTGTCATGGTAGATCCGTATAACGGGGCTCCTGTTTGTTTCGGTTATGATAGCATCTATGAAGAAGAAAAAAGAGAGCTATATGTAACAAGTTAAAGGGGGGAATATAAGATGAATATAACTATTGAAAAACAGCAAATTAGTATATGGAACACTGAACAGTGGAAAATGTATTCCAAATTAGAAAACAGAGAATATCAAATTCATATTTCAAAGCCGAAGCAACCAGCACCAGATTCAGGGTATCCGGTCATATATGTATTAGATGGCAATGCCTTTTTTCAAACGTTCCATGAAGCGGTTAAAATACAATCGGTTAGAGCGGAAAAAACAGGTGTTTCACCAGCCATTATAGTTGGTATTGGTTATCCAATTGAAGGGGCATTTTCAGGCGAAGAAAGATGCTATGATTTTACACCTTCTATAATTTCAAAAGATGCTCCTTTAAAACCGGATGGTAAACCGTGGCCTAAAACAGGAGGAGCACATAACTTCTTTACGTTTATTGAAGAAGAATTGAAACCACAAATTGAAAATAATTTTGAAATTGATAAAGAGAAACAATCATTATTTGGTCATTCTCTAGGCGGATTATTTGCATTACATATACTATTTACAAATGTAAATACTTTTCAAAATTATTTTATTAGCAGCCCGTCTATTTGGTGGAACAATCAATCCGTACTTGAAAAAGAAGAGAATCTTATAAATGAATTAAATGAATTAAATGAAGCGAAGGTTGAAACGGGAGTATTCCTTACAGTTGGATCATTGGAGCGAGAGCATATGGTTGTAGATGCAAATGCATTATCAGAACGTCTTCTTCAATTCAAACATGAGAAGTTTAGATTCAAGTTTTATGAGGCTGAAGGGGAGAATCATGCATCAGTTGTACCGACTTCTTTAAGTAAAGGATTAAGATTTATTGGTCATTTGTAGAGGGTGTACGTGATATACACGATCTCCATATTTGAACAATTACATCAGGATTAGATGCTTTAAGCTGCCATGTAATGATTGATAAAAATCAGGATGATCAAGAAGTGCTTCAAAATATTATTACTATGCTAAAACACGATTTTCATATTGAACATAGTACAATTCAAATTGAAACACTTAATAAGCATAGTGAAATGGTCGTTTAATAAAAATCTACGAAAAGGCTATGGAGAATTTCCTCCATAGCCTTTTCATTTCTGTAAGTAGAATTGTCCTTTTTGAAAGTTTTGTTTCAACTTTTCGTCTAAAGAGACAAAAAGTTGTCACAATTCCGTCACAATTAGCATAAACATAAAATAGACGAAATGAACTTATCCCCATAAAAGCTCGACTGATTCAACTAATGATTAGTAGGGCTGAAATAAACACCGATTAAAAGTTCACTTTATTCTCAAGGAGGTAGATCGTATGAAAACTATTCTTGCTATCGCTGGGCTTATTTGGGTTTTATCACATGGCATTCCAATTTATGAAGGAGAGCAAATTCGTAGTGCTCTAAATAAAAATTTTAATGAATATCATATCATTGATCGGCAAGATAATGTTGTTACTGTTCGAGTAAATGACTGTTTTCATACGGTAACTGTTGAAGGAAATTCAGTAGTGAATGACACAAAAGTATGTGATCAACAATAATTTTATATATAATAGGAAGAAAAAAGCCTCAATTCAAATATGTGAAGATTGAGGCTTTTATTTATCCAGCTATTTGCGGGTTAATAATGAATGAGAGATGAACAAAACCCTCGCTGATTAAAGTTTCACTTTATTGAGTTTTGCAGCGGACTTTATGCTTTTTTGAAAAAGGACAGGGTATAATGACAATTGAGATTGAGAAGCTAATAATTTGTTAAGAATAATCATATGAACATTAGATACTCATATGGGGTATCAATACATAGATATTTAATGCTATAATTGATATACTCAAAAAGACATTTATTTTTATCAGATGAAGAGAAACTTTAAGAAGGTGATAATATGGATCATAAAGAACATGAAGCAGTAACACATAGATCAGAAAAAGAAAAAGAGCAAATTATAAATAGATTAAAGCGAATTGAAGGACAAGTCCGTGGTATTCAAAATATGATAGAAAATGATCGCTATTGTGTAGATATTTTAGTGCAAATTTCAGCGATTAATGCAGCGATGAAAAAAGTAGGAATGGGTGTTCTCAAAAATCATACAAGTCATTGTGTTTCTGGTGCTATTAAGGATGGTAATGGTGACGAAGCAATTGAAGAATTAATGACCGTATTTGAACGATTTTCAAAGGCTTAAGAAACAAGCTAGTATTTGACTAGCTTGTTTTTTTGTTTATTTAAGACTTTTACCTCAAAGCTTAGTATAGGGAGTTTAAGCGTGTACTTAATAGTTCGATTGATTAAACTTATTTCATGTACCTATAAGGGGTACCTGTATGTTTTGTCGTGGAATGAATGGATTTATTTCAAAGAAGGCTGTGTGGGATAAGAGAAAACAAGGAACTTATAAAAAAATATAAAAATCATTATACAAAACCATTGATTACCTTAGGGGGGTATGGTAAGATAGGGTTGTGATTAACAAACAATGAATGAACAAGAGGAGGATTTTAAATGGAACAGTTAACATTAAAGGTTGAGGGTATGTCTTGTGGACATTGTGTAAATTCTATTGAAAGTAATGTGAAAGAACTAAATGGTGTTGAACAAGTAAAAGTGCAATTAGCAGAAGGAACTGTTGAAGTTACCATTGACTCATCAATCATTACTTTAAAAGATATTGTTAGTGTAATCGAAGATCAAGGATACGATGTTATATAATAATTTTTAAATAGGGGAATAAATCGTACTTTAAATAAAGTGCGATTTATTTTGCTAACAAATATACCTCTTGAGGGTATGTGGTAGAGGTGAATGAAATGAATGAACAAAAAGAAGCCAATTTTCAAATATCAGGAATGACATGTGCCGCATGTGCGAATAGAATTGAAAAAGGTCTTAAAAAAGTAGAAGGTGTTCAAGAGGCAAATGTAAATTTTGCGCTTGAAAAAACAAAAATTTTGTACGATCCAACTCAAACAAATCCTCAAAAGTTTAAAGAAAAAGTTGAATCGTTAGGATATGGTATTGTAAGTGATAAGGCAGAGTTTATGGTATCAGGAATGACGTGCGCTGCATGTGCGAATAGGGTGGAAAAACGTTTAAATAGGCTAGATGGTGTGAGTAAGGCGACAGTAAATTTCGCTTTAGAATCAGCTACTGTAGAATTTAATCCTGATGAAATTAGTGTTAATGAAATGAAGAGCACGATTACAAAGTTAGGATATAAATTAGAAGTAAAGTCAGATGAGCAAAATTCATCAACAGATCATCGATTACAAGAAATTGAGCGACAAAAGAAAAAGTTTATTATTTCGTTTGTTTTATCATTTCCGTTATTGTGGGCAATGGTAAGTCACTTCTCATTTACATCGTTTATTTATTTACCTGATATGCTTATGAATCCGTGGGTGCAGCTAGCTCTTGCAACTCCAGTGCAGTTTATAATTGGAGGTCAGTTTTATATAGGTGCTTATAAAGCATTGCGCAATAAAAGTGCAAACATGGATGTTCTTGTGGCACTTGGAACGTCCGCAGCTTATTTCTATAGTGTTTATTTAAGTATTCAATCAATTGGTTCCTCGGAACATATGACAGATTTATATTTTGAAACGAGCGCGGTACTTATTACATTAATTATTTTAGGTAAATTATTCGAGGCAAAAGCAAAAGGGCGTTCATCAGAAGCTATTAAAAAATTGATGGGATTACAGGCGAAAACTGCTACAGTTGTACGAGATGGAACAGAAATGAAAATTTTAATCGAAGAAGTGGTAGCAGGTGATATCGTCTATGTAAAACCTGGCGAAAAAATCCCAGTAGATGGGGAAATTGTAGAAGGAAAATCAGCGATAGATGAATCGATGTTAACAGGTGAGAGTATTCCAGTTGATAAAACAATCGGGGATGTAGTAATTGGTTCTACAATGAATAAAAATGGATTTTTAAAAGTTAAGGCAACTAAAGTAGGAAGAGACACTGCATTAGCACAAATTATTAAAGTAGTAGAAGAGGCTCAAGGTTCGAAAGCTCCTATTCAAAGGGTAGCGGATCAAATTTCAGGTATTTTCGTACCTGTTGTAGTTGGGATTGCTATTATCACTTTTGTAGTATGGATGGTATTTGTTACACCTGGTGATTTTGGAGGAGCGCTTGAGAAAATGATAGCAGTACTTGTTATCGCATGCCCATGTGCTTTAGGTCTTGCAACACCAACATCTATTATGGCGGGATCAGGAAGATCAGCTGAATACGGAATTTTATTTAAAGGTGGAGAGCATCTAGAAGCGACGCATCGATTAGATACGATTATTTTAGACAAAACAGGTACAGTTACAAATGGAAAACCGACATTAACAGATGTAATTGTAGCAGATGGATTTGAAGAGAAAGAAATATTAAAATTAGTCGGCGCAGCAGAAAAAAATTCTGAACATCCACTTGCAGAAGCGATTGTAGAAGGAATTAAAGAAAAGGGAATTGATATCCCAAGTTCAGAAACGTTTGAAGCAATTCCTGGATTTGGTATTGAGTCGGTTGTAGAAGGGAAAAAGTTATTAATTGGTACACGCCGATTAATGATGAAATTTAATATTGATATTGAAGAAGTTTCTAAATCGATGGAAGAACTAGAGCGAGAAGGAAAAACAGCAATGCTTATAGCAATAGATAAGGAATATGCTGGAATTGTTGCTGTTGCGGATACTGTAAAAGATACTTCAAAAGCAGCAATTGCAAGACTTAAGAAAATGGGTCTAGACGTTGTTATGATTACAGGTGATAATACACAGACTGCCCAAGCAATTGCTAAGCAAGTTGGTATTGATCACGTAATCGCAGAAGTATTACCAGAAGGAAAAGCAGAAGAAGTAAAAAAACTTCAAGCTAGCGGTAAGAGAGTGGCTATGGTTGGAGATGGAATAAATGATGCTCCTGCTCTTGCTACAGCTGACATTGGAATGGCAATTGGAACGGGGACAGATGTAGCAATGGAAGCAGCGGATATTACATTAATCCGTGGTGACTTAAATAGTATTGCTGATGCAATCTTCATGAGTAAAATGACGATTAGAAATATTAAGCAAAACCTATTCTGGGCATTAGCCTATAACGGCCTAGGAATTCCAATTGCGGCGTTCGGTTTCTTAGCTCCTTGGGTTGCAGGTGCAGCGATGGCATTTAGCTCTGTATCAGTTGTATTAAATGCATTAAGATTGCAAAGAGTTAAATTAAAATAGTAAAAGTTTCACTTTATAGAGTAATTGAATATGCTTTTAAACAAAAAAACAATACTTTGAATAAGTATTGTTTTTTTGTATAGAAAGAAAAAGATATAATATAGGAAAGATAGAAGCGGTAGCTTGATGAGGAGATTTATACATGTTTAAAGATATTATAATTAGAACATTCCAGAAAGAGGATTTAGAACAAGTATTACAATTATTTTATGAAACGGTTCATACGGTTAATGCAAAAGATTATAATACGTTACAGTTAAATGCTTGGGCACCAGAGAGACTAGAAAGAGAAAGCTGGCTACAATCTTTAGAAAAGAATATTTGTTATGTTGCAGATTATAAAGGTGTGATAGTAGGATTTGGGGATTATAATGAGGACCATTATGTAGATCGCTTATTTACGCATAAAGATTATCAAGGAAAAGGGATAGCTTCCTACATACTACAGAAGTTAGAAAAAGAAGCAGTGAACTTGCAGCATAGATATATATATACAGAGGCGAGTATTACAGCAAAACCCTTCTTTGAAAGCAAAGGTTTTATTTGCATAAAGGAACAAAATAAACAGCATAATGGTCAGATTTTTATTAATTATGTAATGAAAAAAATAGCCTTCTCATAAATGAGAAGGCTATTTTTCATTATTTTACAGCTTCTTTTAGTTCTTTACCAGCTTTGAAAGCAGGTACTTTAGAAGCTGCGATTTGCATTTCTTCACCAGTTTGTGGGTTACGGCCTGTACGAGCAGCTCTTTCACGAACTTCGAAAGTACCGAATCCGATAAGTTGTACTTTTTCACCAGCAGCTAAAGTGTTAGTGATTGATTCTACTACAGTTTGTAAAACTACAGTAGCTTCTTTTTGAGAAATCTCAGCATTTTGTGCTACGCTTTTAATTAATTCTGTTTTATTCATGTTTTTCACCTCATATGTAAATAATGCTATTTAAGTTGTTATTATAACGTATAAAACATCCGAGAACAAGTGTACGTAGATATATTCACGAAAAAAATGAAATTTGTAATATTTTTTAGGACCACTTTATAGCCATTCAATTTAAGCGGATACAGATTTGTTCTTTAATTCAGTTTGTTCTTTATTGGAAGATAGTTTCTTATTATAAGATATGAAATACGGTAATGCTACAAATAACATACCCCCTACTAAATTCCCGAAGAAAACAAAAATGAAGTTTGGAAAATACTCAATCCAAGTTAAATGACCAGAAAAAATTGCGGCTGGGATGACAAACATATTAGCTACAATGTGTTGGAACCCAATCGCAACGAAAGTCATAACGGGGAACCAAATACCGATAATCTTTCCGCTAAATTCTTTACTTCCCATACTGAGCCAAACAGCTAAACAAACGAGCCAATTACATCCAATTGCAGATATGAATGCTTGTAGTGGCGTATCTTGTAGTTTAGCTTGTGCAATAGACACTGTTTTCCCTAAAAAAGCCCCCTCCGTTAATCCGACAATATGGCCGAAAAAATAAGCAACGAATACAGCACCGATGAAATTGCTAAACGTAACAATAACTAAATTTCGTATTAAGTGAAATAAGGTGATTTTTTTATGAAGCCAAGCCATTGAAACTGTCATCATGTTTCCGGTTACTAGTTCACCGCCCGCAAGAATAACGAGTATAAGACCGATAGGGAAGACAGCGGCACCTAAAAAACTAGTAAATGATCCCCAAGATTTTGGCATTGTCCCAATAACATGAATATCGAGTAAATACCCTAATGCAATAAAAGCGCCACCAAAAAATCCGAGAATTAGCATAGGGAGTAATGATAAATGAGCTTTTTTTCTTCCGGAATTAGCAGCAAGTTCAGTAATCTCTTCTGGTGTACATACAGACATGAATAACCCCTCCGTAATAAAGTGATGGAACGAATAGAAGAAACATTTTTAACAATCTATGTATTATAAAAATATGTTATGAAATGTGTATAAATTTGTCAAATTTAGATGGGGATAAAATCGAGTGCAGCTTAACATTTTTTCATGGTGTCACATCAATGTAACAAAAAGGTTTTAAACTACATCTAGAGGTGAAAACGTGAATACGCATCATGTAAAAAAAAATCAAAAAAAATCAATTTTAAAGAAATTTATTATTAGTTTATTAAGTATATTAATTATTCCAGCTAGCTTGTATTTCTATGCAACAGAAATAGAACGAAGATTAGTAGCGGTCACATGGAATGAAATAGAATCTCCTACGATTCCTAAAGAGTTTAACAATAAAAAGATATTGCAATTCTCAGATGTACATTTAGGACCAGAGTTTACATTGAAACAACTAGATAATCTTGTGGGAAAGATGAATGAGTTACGTCCAGATATAGTAGTTTTTACAGGGGATTTAATAGATAAGTTTGGGACCTATAATGCGGAAAGAGAAGAGGCGAAAGAAATTTTGAGGGGAATTCATGCTCCTCTCGGAAAGTATGCTGTGTTTGGGAATCATGATAGAGGTGGGGGCGGTAGTTTATTCTACAAAAAGTACATGGAGGAAGCCGGTTTTTCTGTTTTAGTAAATGAAGTACAGAAAATTAAAGTGGAAAATGGCAAGTACATTACAATATCAGGTTTGGATGATTTCTTATTAGGGAAACCACAAATAGACTCGACTTTAAAAAACTTAAGACAACAAGATTTCAATATGCTATTAGTACATGAGCCTGATGTTGTAGATAAAGTAGCTCGTTATCCAGTTGATTTTCAAATGTCAGGACATAGTCACGGAGGACAAGTTCAGATTCCCTTTGCGGGCCCTTTAATTACCACAAAATTAGCTGAGAAGTATGTTGAAGGAATGTATGAATTAGAAGGAAAGAGTAAGTCATTACATTTATATGTAAATCGAGGTATTGGGACGACTAGAATGCCTGTTAGGTTTTGGAGTGTACCGGAACTTTCGGTTTTTGTATTGAAGAAAAATAGTAATTAGAATAGGGCGTTTAACATGTTTGAAAAAAAGAGAATTTTTAATAGAAAGTTCTTTTTTTATTGATTAAAATCTGAATATTGTGTACTTTTTATTTGAAGTGTTAAAAAGAAAGGGGAATTTCTATGATAGAAACATGGCATAAAGAATTGGAAAGTTTATATAACCAAATGGTTTCGTGGCGAAGAGATTTTCATCAATACCCAGAGCTATCGTTTCAAGAAATAGAAACACCGAAAAAAATAGCTGAAATCTTAAAAAGTTTTCATATTGATGTGAAAACAGATGTAGGTGGAAGAGGCGTAATTGGCGTAATTGAAGGTAGAAGACCTGGGAAGACGATAGCGTTACGTGCTGATTTTGATGCACTACCTATTCAAGATGAAAAACAAGTCTCATATAAATCAAAGGTTCCTGGCGTAATGCATGCTTGTGGGCATGATGGACATACAGCAACACTTTTAGGAATTGCAAAAGTATTAAGTGATAACCGAGACCAGATTTCTGGAAAAATAGTACTTATTCATCAACATGCAGAAGAGAAAGAACCTGGCGGGGCAATTGCTATGATTGAGGACGGCTGTTTAGAAGGAGTAGATGTTGTTTTTGGTACACATTTATCTTCTCAAATGCCCCTAGGAATTGTAGGTGCGAGGGCTGGGGCGATGATGGCAGCAGCGGATAGTTTTGAAGTGAAGATTCAAGGGCGAGGTGGTCACGGAGGAATGCCACATCATACTGTGGATGCCATTATCGTTGCGACACAAGTTATTAATCAGTTGCAACTATTAGTTAGTAGAAAAGTAGATCCGTTACAATCTGCTGTATTAACAGTTGGTACATTCCATGCTGGTCAAGCGGATAATATTATTGCGGATACTGCTACATTTACAGGAACAATTCGGACGTTAGATCCTGAAGTGAGAGAATTTATGGAGAAGGAATTTAAACGAGTTGTTGAGGGGATTTGCCAGTCTCTTCATGCTGAAGTTAATATTCAATATAAACGGGGTTATCCAATATTAATAAATCATTTAGAAGAAACGAATTATTTTATGGCGATTGCGGAACGTGATCTTGGAAGAGACAGAGTCATCGAAGTGCCACCGATTATGGGTGGTGAAGATTTTGCATACTACTTAGAAAATGTTTCAGGAGCATTTTTCTTTACAGGTGCAGGTAATGAAGAAATAGGTGCAACATATCCACATCATCATCCTCAATTTGATTTTGATGAACGTGCGATGTTGGTTGGCGGAAAATTACTTTTAACTCTTGTAAATAGTTATTTAAGGGATGGAAAAGAATCTCTTAAAACTTTAGATGTGAATGTGACAAAGTAATTTGTATAAATAAAAAGCAACAATAGGTTATGTAAAGTAACCTATTGTTGCTTTTGTTATTTTTGAGAGGGAATAGCATCAAAATTAATGGACCAAGACATTAAACCGCTGTGTATAGAAAATTATTAAACTTAATGTAATAATTTCTGTAGGAAGTTGAATTATAATTGTTAAATTCAGAATATTTTGATATATTTAAAAGTGTAGGACAAGATTTTTTTGCATAATACTCTTACATAAATTTCAAAAACAAGTTTGGAAGGGGATGTACAAGAGTTGGATAAAAATCTTAAGAAAGACCTTAAAATACGCCACATTACAATGATTTCAATTGGCGGCGTAATAGGGGCTGGTTTGTTTGTTGGAAGTGGTGCAGTTGTGCATTCTGCAGGACCAGGTTCTATCGTTTCATATGCATTAGCGGGACTTCTAGTCGTTTTCGTCATGAGAATGTTGGGGGAAATGGCAGCTATTAACCCGACAAGTGGTTCATTTGCAACATATGCACGAGAAGCAATTGGTCCATGGGCGGGTTATACAATTGGATGGCTATATTGGTTTTTCTGGGTAATTGTAATTGCGATAGAAGCGACAGCAGGTGCTGGTATTATTCAATATTGGATTCCGCAAATCCCGCTTTGGTTATTGAGCTTAATATTAACAATATTATTAACGTTAACGAATGTTTTTTCGGTGAAATCATTTGGAGAGTTTGAATATTGGTTTTCTTTTATTAAAGTAATAAGTATTGTTTTGTTCCTTTCTCTTGGACTTGCTGTTATTTTAGGACTTGTCCCAGGAACGGAAGCACCTGGTACTTCAAATTTAATTGGACAAGGTGGATTTATGCCAAATGGTATAAGTTCGGTGTTGCTTGGTATTACAGTTGTTATATTTTCATTTATGGGATCAGAAATCGTAGCAGTAGCGGCTGGTGAGTCTGCTGAACCTGTAAAAGCAGTAAAAACAGCAACAAATAGCGTGATTTGGCGTATTCTTGTATTTTTTATTGGATCTATAGCGGTAGTTGTTACGCTTCTCCCATGGAATTCAGCAAACATACTAAAAAGTCCGTTTGTAGCGGTACTTGAACATATAAGGATACCAGCGGCAGCACAGATTATGAATTTTATCGTTTTAACAGCTGTACTTTCATGTTTGAATTCAGGTTTATATACGAACTCAAGAATGCTATTTTCTATGGCAGAAAGAGGAGATGCTCCAAAGGCATTTTTAAAGTTGAACAGTAGTGGTGTTCCTGTTCGGGCAGTTTTATTTGGAACTTTCTTCGCCTATATCGGTGTTGTATTTAGCTACATATCTCCAGATAAAGTTTTTTTATTTTTGGTGAATGCATCTGGTGGGATTGCGTTACTAGTTTATCTCGTTATTGCAGTTTCGCATTTAAAGATGCGTAAAAAAATGGGGAAAGTAGAACAAGAAGATTTGAAAGTGAAAATGTGGCTTTTCCCGTACTTAACGTATGTTACAATTGCCGCTATTATAGCAGTTTTAGTTGCAATGTTTGCAATTGAATCCTTACGTTCACAAGCGATTTTAACGATGATTGTTACAGTTCTTATTATAGTTTCTTATTTTATTTTTAATAGAAATAAAACTAGTTCAGCTTTGAGTCCTAAAAATAGGAATGAAGAATCTGTGCGATTCTAATTTCTTGTTTTCAAAGAAAGTTACATCCAATCATTGCTAGAAAAGATTCATATATAAGTAAAGAAACAAGTAATTACTATTAGCATAGTGGAAATGAACTTTTTTCTTGACTTTTTATATGAAGGAGAGCAAAATGGTAAAAAAGGAAGGGGGGGATGATGATGGAAGAGTACGTATTAGACCTGTATAATCTGCTATATACGACAGAGTGGCAAGATATTGTTTCGTTTCTTGGGATATTATTTTGCATGAAAATTGTAATTGTATATATGGAAGAGCAAGGTATGTTCTATTCCTTCTCATCCCCGTTCGATTTGCAACGTGAGCCGTTGCTAAACTATGCCAATGTAAAATACGAACAAATTCCTTTTGTTATATTCTTTATGATTCGTTTTATAACGGCGATTGTGAAGAAGAAGGAAAGTGACGAAGAAGAATGCCATCCAACTTGTTATATAGCCAACGCTTTTTAAGCTAAATACAAGGAGGAGATTTATATGTGGTTTCGATTTCTTATGATTGGTTTCTTTTCATTAACAGCAATTTCATTAATGGGATATCAGGTGTCTGAAATATTTCAAGCGTATAGCAGTACGTTTTTTAACAAAAACTAATCGCATTGCTATTTGAATAATAAAGCGATAAAATCCTTCTTAAGAAGTATTGTTAAGAAGGATTTTTTCTTTGTTTAATCTTACTGTGTCAAAGTATTGTCACATTTACACCGTGAATAATATGTTAAAATAGTGAGGTTAATTATACATATTTGAAAGAAGAGGAGTGACCAATTTGGTAGATCAATCAACAAATCAGAAAAGCTATGCTCCTATTGTGATAACGCTTTCTGTAATTGTAAACGCGATTATTTTATTTTTGTTCTTTGGACCTGTTGGATATGAAGGAGAATTACATTTTGATGTAACTATCTTACCAATGTTAAATGCAATTTTTAATAGTTTTACGTTTGTATTTTTATTAGCAGCTTTATTCTCTATTATTAAAAAGAATGTAAAAATGCACCGTGGTTTTATTCTTGCAGCATTTACAACGACTTTATTATTTTGTGTGTCATATTTATCGTATCATTACTTGGCACCAGCAACGCATTTTGGAGGAGAAGGTTTCATTAAATATGTGTATTTCTTCATTTTAATTACACATATTATCCTTGCAGCGATTATCGTACCACTTGCATTGTTCGCACTTGTATTTGGTTTTACGAATCAATTAACACGTCACCGTAAAATTGTACGTTGGACGATGCCAATTTGGTTATATGTAAGCTTATCTGGTGTTATTGTTTACTTAATGATCTCACCTTATTATCAATAAAAAATCTCAGCCTAGAGGCTGGGATTTTTTTGTTAAGCAAATTTGTTTGTGAAATTTTAAAAATATGGTATACAAAAGTATAGTTGCTTTTAATATAGAAGGGTGGTAAATAAGAATATGCAAAATTTTGTATTTCGTAATCCAACAAAACTTATTTTTGGTAAAGGACAATTAGAGCAGTTAAAAACTGAAATTCCACAGTTCGGTAAAAAAGTTCTTCTCGTATATGGAGGAGGAAGTATTAAAAGAAACGGTATTTATGATAATGTAATTTCTATTTTAAAAGATATAAATGCGGAAGTGTTTGAGTTGACAGGTGTTGAACCGAATCCTCGTTTATCAACTGTAAAGAAAGGGATTCAAATTTGTAAAGACAATGGAGTTGAATTTATTTTAGCAGTTGGTGGAGGAAGTGTAATTGACTGTACGAAAGCGATTGCTGCTGGTAGTAAATATGATGGAGATGTATGGGATATTGTAACGAAAAAAGCATTTGCTAGCGAAGCGTTGCCATTCGGTACTGTTCTAACTCTTGCGGCAACAGGTTCTGAAATGAATGCAGGCTCTGTAATTACAAACTGGGCAACAAATGAAAAGTATGGCTGGGGCAGTCCAGTTACATTCCCTCAGTTTTCAATTTTAGATCCAGTTCATACTGCGTCTGTGTCGAGAAATCAAACAATTTATGGTATGGTCGATATTATGTCGCACGTATTAGAACAATATTTCCACCATGGAACAAATACAGAACTACAAGATCGGTATTGTGAATCGATTTTAAAAACAGTAATAGAAACAGCTCCTAAGCTTTTAAATGATCTAGAAAGTTATGAGCACAGAGAAACAATTCTATATTGTGGAACGATGGCGTTAAACGGTATTTTAGCGATGGGAGTAAGAGGAGATTGGGCAACCCATAATATTGAGCATGCAGTTTCTGCAGTTCATGATATACCACATGGAGGTGGCCTCGCGATTTTATTCCCGAACTGGATGAAGCATGTTGTGGATGAGAATGTGAATCGTTTTAAACAGTTCGCTATTCGTGTGTTCAATGTAGAATCAGATGGGAAAACAGATAAAGAAATTGCAATAGCGGGGATTGAAGCATTACGCCAGTTTTGGACGTCAATTGAAGCGCCAGTAACATTAGCAGATTACGGCATTGGGGAAAATGAAATTGACTTAATGGCGGATAAAGCGATGGCTTATGGTGAATTCGGTAACTTTAAAAAATTAAATAAAGATGATGTTCTTGAAATTTATAAAGCTTCTTTATAAGCAATTTGAGAGTGAGACCCTATTTGATCGGAGTATCAAATAGGGTCTTTTTTGATTGTTTATTAACGGAATTGAATGTTAGTGATTATTTTTGATTGATTTTGATTGATTTTTGTGATCGTTTTCATTATACTGTAATCAAAGGAGAGGTGAATAAAATGTTAACTCCTGAACGTCATCAAATGATACTACAGCTTGTAAAGGAACAGAAAGTTGTTAAATTGCAGCAATTAGTTGAAAGAACGGAAAGCTCTGAATCGACAATTCGTCGTGATTTAGCGCAATTGGAAAAACAAAGGTTATTAAAAAGAGTTCATGGCGGTGCCTCTATATTAACTGGAAAAGGGCAAGAGCCAACGATGGTTGAAAAATCATCCAAAAACATTCATATAAAACAACAAATTGCCAAGTATGCCGCTAGCATTGTTGAACAAGGTGATTGCATTTATTTAGATGCAGGAAGTACGACTTTTGAAATGATTCCGTTTTTAATAAATAAAGATGTTACTGTCGTTACAAATGGTCTTATGCATATTGAAGCTTTAGTTGAAAATAACATTCGGGCGTATTTACTAGGCGGAATGATGAAGAGTAGGACGAAAGCTTTAATTGGTGCCATGGCACAGGAAAGTATGCAAAAATATCGTTTTGATAAATGCTTTTTAGGAGCTAATGGTGTACATGAACAGTTAGGGTATACAACACCAGATCCAGAAGAAGCACTTTTGAAAAAAATGGCATTAACATTAGCAAACGAAGGGTATTTCTTAATTGATGAAAGTAAATTTTCAGAAGTTGCGTTTGCGAAAATTGCAAATGTTGAAGAGGCAAACATTATTACAAACTATTTAGAAATTGATTTAGAAAAATATAAAAGACAAACCAATGTAATTGAGGCTGATAAACAATGATCTATACAGTTACTTTAAACCCATCTATTGATTACGTAGTACAAGTTAATTCTTTCGATTTAGGAACAGTAAACCGAGCGGAGAAAGATATGAAGTTTCCTGGAGGAAAAGGAATCAATGTTTCTCGTGTTCTTCATCGTTTAGGTGTTGAAAATGTAGCGCTTGGTTTTACAGGTGGATTTACTGGTCAATTTATTGAAAATGTATTACATGATGAAGGTGTAACAACAAACTTCGTACAAGTAGACGGAGATTCACGAATTAATGTGAAAATAAAAGGACAAGAAGAAACAGAGTTAAATGGACAAGGTCCTATTGTGACAAATGAGCAATTTGGGCAGTTAATGAAAAAAATTGAAAGTATGCAACTTGGAGATTGTGTTGTACTAGCAGGAAGTGTACCAGCTTCTATTCCAACTACCTTTTATGAATCAATCGCAGCGTTTGGAGCAGAAAAAGGTATTCGTGTAGTAGCAGATGCAAGTGGAAGTGCGTTAAAACATGTAATTAAAAATAACCCATTTTTAATAAAGCCAAATCATCATGAACTTGGTGAGTTATTTGGAGTGGAGCTTTCAACAGTAGAAGACATTTTACCGTATGGAAGAAAATTAATCGAACAAGGTGTAGAGCACGTTATAGTATCAATGGCCGGAGATGGAGCTTTATTATTTACGGCAGAAGGTATATATGAGGCGACTGTCCCGAAAGGTATTGTTATTAACTCAGTTGGAGCAGGGGATTCTCTTGTTGCAGGATTTGTAGGGAAATATGAACAGACAAAAGATATTGAAAAGGCATTTCAATATGGTGTTGCAACAGGGAGTGCAACAGCATTTTCAGCAGATTTATGTACAAAGGAAAAAGTAGAAGAATTATTGTCGCAAGTAATTGTCACAAAGCGATAGGGGGAAACAACATATGAAAATTACAGAACTATTAAAAAGGGATACAGTCATTATGAATTTGACAGCTTCAAATAAAGAAGCTGTCATAGATGAATTAGTTGAGAAATTAAACGGAGCAAATCGTTTAAATAGTAAGGCTGAATTTAAAGAAGCTATTTTAAAGCGTGAGTCACAAAGTACAACTGGAATTGGTGAAGGTATTGCAATACCTCATGCGAAGACGAAGGCAGTTAAGCAACCAGCGATTTGTTTTGGCAGAAGTGTAAGCGGTATCAACTATGAATCGCTTGATGGACAGCCCGCACATTTGTTTTTTATGATTGCTGCAAGTGAAGGGGCGAATAATACTCATTTAGAAACGTTATCTCGTCTCTCTACGTTATTGATGGATGAAGGGTTTCGCAAGCAATTATTAGAAGCAAAGGATGAAGATGAACTTCTCCGTTTATTTGATGAAAAAGAGAATGAAAAAGAAGAAGAAGTTGAAGTAGCAAAGCCAGAAGGGAATGAACCATATGTATTAGCTGTTACAGCTTGTCCGACTGGTATCGCTCACACATATATGGCTGCTGATAGTTTGAAAGCAAAAGCGGCAGAGTTAGGGATTGCGATTAAAGTTGAAACGAATGGATCAACAGGTGTAAAGAACGGTTTAACGAAAGAGGATATCGATCGTGCAACAGCAATTATTGTCGCTGCAGATAAACAAGTAGAAATGAACCGTTTCGCTGGGAAGCATGTCATTCAAGTGCCGGTAGCTGATGGTATTAGAAAAACTGAAATCCTTCTTAATAGAGCTGTAAAACAGGATGCGCCAATCTTTAAAGGTGTTAAAGAGAATGGGAAGGCAGAAAGTGTTGAGAAAGGAAAAGGGTTAGGAATCTATAAGCATTTAATGAGCGGTGTAAGTAATATGCTTCCATTCGTTGTTGGTGGCGGGATTTTAATCGCACTAGCATTTATGTTCGGTGGAATTAAGGCAAAAGGTCCCATTGCTGAAATATTAATGGCTATTGGTGGTGGAGAAAAAGGAGCTTTCTTATTCCTTGTTCCAATTTTAGCTGGATTTATTGCAAGCTCTATTGCTGATCGTCCTAGTTTTATGCCTGGTGTTGTTGGTGGCTTTTTAGCAGCACAAGCGAATGCTGGATTTTTAGGTGGATTAATTGCAGGTTTCTTAGCAGGATATGTTGTTGTCGGTTTGAAAAAGCTATTTTCTGGTTTGCCAGCGCAGTTAGAAGGGATTAAACCGGTCTTGCTATATCCGGTATTTGGGTTATTAATTACAGGTGTTATCATGTTAAAAGTAGTCAATCCACCTGTAGTTGCGTTAAATGAAATGTTAACGAGTTGGTTAAATAGTTTAGGTGGTACAAATGCTATACTATTAGGTTTAATTTTAGGTGGTATGATGGCAATTGATATGGGAGGACCAATTAATAAAGCGGCGTTTACATTCGGTATCGCTGCAATTGCGGCAGGAAACTTTGGTGTACATTCAGCAGTTATGGCTGGTGGTATGGTACCTCCACTTGCAATCGCACTAGCAACTACAATCTTCAAAACGAAGTTTACAGAAGCAGAACGTAAATCTGGCTTAACAAATTATATTATGGGAGCGTCATTTATTACAGAAGGTGCGATTCCATTTGCAGCTGCAGATCCGGTTCGAGTAATTGTAAGTTGTGTTGTTGGTTCAAGTATTGCAGGTGCCTTATCTATGTTATTTCAAATTACATTGCCAGCACCGCATGGTGGACTTTTTGTCATCGCATTAGTAAATAAACCTTGGCTATATATTTTCTCTATATTAATAGGGGCAGTTGTTTCGGCTCTTATGATGGGGATTTGGAAGAAAAAAGTTAATTAAAAGGTAAAAAGGGACAGCTAGCGGGAGCTGTTCCTTTTTTATTACAAAAAAGTGGTTTAATAATTGAATCATGATGGATTTTGGTAAAAGATGTAATGGAAAACGATTTTTTTGTAACAAAACAGTAATATTGTAATTTTTTCTGGAAAAAAACTCTCATACTAATATGTGGGAAATATATGAAAACTATTGATAATTTTGGTAGAAATACAATTCTTTAATATGGAAATTTATGTTACAAATCATTAATCGTTTGTTACGAATGCTTTGTAATTTTGTGATTTTCGAAATTCCGTAAAAAACTGTTGCTATAATGAGAACACGAAAACAAAGCGAATGGAGGCTATTCATGAAAAAATTATTAGGTATAGCAACGGCAGCAGTTTTTGGTCTTGGGATTTTTGTAGGTTCTGCAAAAGCAGAAACGATTGTAACGACAGATGTATTAAACGTTAGGGAAACCCCAACTGTAGAATCAAAACTTGTAGGTAAAATGTTAAGTGGAAATAAATTAGATGTTATAAATACAGAAAACGGATGGTCAAAAATTAAATTAGACGGTAAAGAAGCGTTTGTAAGTGCTGAGTTTACGAAAAGTACTTATTATGTAACAGCAAACGTATTAAACGTTCGTGCTGGAGCGAATACTGACTCAGAAATTCTTGGCACGCTAAAAAAAGATGACGTGATTGAAACGACAAATCAAGTGCAAAACGAATGGTTACAATTCGAATATGGTGGGAAAGCGGCATATGTTCACGTACCCTTTTTAACAGGTACAGCACCTGTTATTGAAAGAAAAGAAATTCCTGCTCAAGCTGAAGCGCCAACTAAGGTGAAAACGGCGGTTAAAAATGATACGGCAGTTAACAGAAAAGCACCTGCTAAGAGTGAAGAAACAAGTAAACCAGAAGCGCAAGCGAAGCCGACAGCTAAATCAGTGGCGAAATCTACTGAAACAAATGCACCAGCTGGTGGTCGTGAAATAACAGTAGAAGCGACAGCGTACACAGCTAATCCAAGTGAAAATGGTACATATGGTGGTCGAGTGTTAACTGCGATGGGTCATGATTTAACAGCGAATCCAAACATGAAAGTTATTGCTGTTGATCCGAAAGTAATCCCTCTTGGATCAAAAGTGTGGGTAGAAGGGTATGGAGAAGCAATTGCTGGAGATACTGGTGGCGCGATTAAAGGAAACCGTATTGATGTTCTAGTTGGTTCAGATGGTAATGCGGATAGTTGGGGTCGTAAATCCGTTAAAGTGAAAGTTATACAATAATTTATCTGTATTAAAATAAAAAAACGGCTGCTTGAAAATGTCTAAGTAGCCGCTTTTTTTATATGAGATTCACTGAAAGGGATAAACCGTTTTACCTGTAATAATTTTATACGCGCTGCAAAATTGAGTTTGCATGTACTCTGTATTTTTATTTTCTGGATGTAACGTCGTTTCTTGAAGGGTAGAATGAAAGGAACGTAGTAAACAATTTAAGGCGAAGTATAATTCTTCTTGTGAACAATTTTGTTCTTTTGTAGCAGTAGCTAAAATGAGGTCTTTTGTTAATGATGAAAAATCGATAGTGGTTTGTTTCATAGTCATTGCACCCTCTCTGAGCTATTTTTAATCATGTATATGCAAAATTGGACAAACTATGTTTTTTTTTATATATAATTTCATGTACTGGATTCAAAGAACTTGCAATCACACCATTAAAATTGGTAAGATTGGGTATAATGATTAGGTGGAGTATATTACATAAAGAGAGTTGAGTTATATGGGAGAAGTGCAACGTGAAAAAGTTGCTGTCATCATTGGGCCAACTGCTGTCGGAAAGACGAAATTAAGTATCGATCTTGCAAAAGCATTGAATGGTGAGATTATTAGTGGTGATTCCATGCAAATTTATCGTACGATGGATATTGGGACTGCAAAGGTAACGACGGATGAGATGGACGGAATTCCGCATTATATGATTGATATAAAAAATCCGGAAGATTCATTTTCTGTGGCGGAATTTCAAGAACGTGTTCGTAAGTACATTCGAGAGATTACAGAGCGTGGGAAATTACCGATTATTGTTGGTGGAACTGGCCTTTATATACAATCTGTTTTATTCGATTACCAGTTTACTGATGAGGCTGGGGATGCTATATACCGAGAGCAGATGGAAAAGTTAGCGTTAGAACGCGGTGTGGAATATGTACATAAAAAATTGCAAGAAGTAGATCCAGAAAGTGCGGAGCGTATTCATGCAAATAATGTAAGGCGTGTTATTCGGGCGTTAGAAATTTTTCACACGACGGGTGAAAAAATGAGTAACCAGCTCGAAAAACAAGAAAATGAGTTACTGTACGATGTTTCATTAATTGGCTTGACAATGGATCGAGAAATGCTATACGATCGCATTAACTTACGTGTTGACCTAATGGTTGAACAAGGTTTATTAGAGGAAGTAAAAGGTCTGCATGAAAGAGGAGTGCGAGAGTGTCAATCTATTCAAGCGATTGGTTATAAAGAGATATATGATTATATTGAGAATCGTGTCTCTTTAGAAGAAGCGGTATCACAATTAAAGACGAATTCACGCCGTTATGCAAAACGTCAATTAACGTGGTTCCGTAATAAAATGGATGTCGCGTGGTTTGATGTTACTGATGGTGAAAAAACGTCAGAAATTTTACGATACATAGAAGGAAAGCTACAACTAAAGTCGAATAATAGTAAGTAGAGAAAAAGAGGAGGATTCGACATGAAGCAATCAATCAATATTCAAGATCAGTTTTTAAATCAACTCCGTAAAGAGAATACGTTCGTTACGCTGTACTTATTAAATGGTTTTCAGCTTCGTGGATTAATTAAAGGGTTTGATAACTTTACAGTCCTACTGGAAACAGAAGGTAAGCAACAGCTTATTTATAAACATGCAATTTCTACATTTGTACCTCAAAAAAATGTTTCAATTGAATTAGAGTAGTAATGAATTGTACATAACAAAAAAGAGCGAGTTTCTCGCTCTTTTTTTATTTGTCATAAACAATAAATAGTGAAATTTAAGCGATTCTAAATATAGTAAGTCGAACGTTAGTGTTTCCGGTTGAAGGGAGCGTAATCTCGTTAAGAGTAGATTGGAGAGAAATATTTGCGCCAGCTGCTAAAGTTTCAATTGTTGTAAAGGAAAGCGAGTCACCTATTAAATTAGAGGAGAAATTATCTGTTGCGACTGTACCATTTATTGAAATTCCAACACCAAATGGGGCGCCGCCTGGTGCAGTTGTAGAGATTGAGACGCTAATTACATAAATACCAGCATTGACGACGGTAACTGTGTCTGTGCCTTTAAAAATAATATTGTTTACATTAATTGCAGTGCCGAAAATGAAGTTATTAAATTGGAGTACAGTTTGTTGAATATTATTTTGTACAACAATTGTCGCGACTGGGAAGTTTGGTCCAGTCGGTCCGGTAGCGCCCGTGATACCTTGAGGTCCAGTGGCACCAGTAGCACCCGTGATACCTTGAGCACCCGTGATACCTTGAGCACCCGTATTACCTTGAGGTCCAGTGGCACCAGTAGCACCTGTGATACCTTGAGCGCCAGTATTGCCTTGAGGTCCAGTGGCACCAGTAGTGCCTGTGATACCTTGAGTACCCGTATTACCTTGAGGTCCAGTGGCACCAGTAGCGCCTGTGATACCTTGAGCACCCGTATTACCTTGAGGTCCAGTGGCACCGGTAGCACCTGTGTTGCCTTGAGCGCCAGTAGCACCGGTAGCGCCCGTGATACCTTGAGCGCCAGTATTGCCTTGAGGTCCAGTGGCACCAGTAGTGCCTGTGATACCTTGAGTACCCGTATTACCTTGAGGTCCAGTGGCACCAGTAGCGCCTGTGATACCTTGAGCGCCAGTATTGCCTTGAGGTCCAGTGGCACCAGTAGCGCCTGTGATACCTTGAGCACCCGTGATACCTTGAGCACCCGTATTACCTTGAGGTCCAGTGGCACCGGTAGCGCCTGTGTTGCCTTGAGCGCCCGTATTACCTTGAGGTCCAGTAGTACCTGTGATACCTTGAGCGCCCGTGATACCTTGAGGTCCAGTGGCACCAGTAGCACCTGTGATACCTTGAGCGCCTGTGTTACCCTGAGGTCCAGCACTACTTGGAAAGCATGGTTTGGAGAATTTATTTTGATTGTCGTTAAAACGAGACATTAAATCTCTCCTTTCTAATTAGACTGTGAGCGAAACTCATCATAGTAGATGCAGAGAATAGGTAAATGGTCATAGTAAAATTAATTGTTTCAAAAAAAATAGAAAAAACGCCTTATTATAAGGCGTTTTTTCTATTTTCTGCGTATTGATAATATCGTTTTAATGAAATTTTTGATTTGAAGCCAACTAATTTTATGATTTCAGGTTCTGGGATTTGTTTTTTTATTAGGCGTAGAATAAAGGTGTTCCGAAAATGTTGTCCGGAAATGCCTTTACGTAAATTTGCTCTTGCTACTTCAAGTCGGATCATTTTTTGGATGGCAATTTCTGTTAAGGCCTTTGGTGCGTCATTTTCATATACCCATCTATATGTTCCGCGATTAAAATCGAATGCCACAAATAATGGATCATTGCTATGGTATTTGGGGCGAACTGGTTCTGGGATACTTTTATAATATGTGTACAATTGTTTTTTGTCTTCATTTGTTAATGTGATTGCTCTTGCTACTCCTGCGGTTGCTGGAATAGACAATGTATTGGTTTCAAAGTGAACTTGATGCATAGTTAATGCTGTAAGTTCTTGTAAGGATAGTCCGTAGTCGATTAGTAGGTTTAAAATAGCGATATTACGATCCATTAATAAAGGGCGAACAGGACGTTGCTTTTCTGAAAGGCCTTCCAATGAAGTGACTATATGTTTTAATCTTTTTTCTTCATCGGATGAAATGAAATCTTCATTACGTAATGCACGGTTTGGTTGAATAACGATTTCCATATTCTTCAATGGATTAGGAATGTTTAGAAAATGATACATTCTATTTAATACAATAAATACACGATGCATTGTTTTCTCTGAGTAGTGTCGATTCTTTTTTAAGTCGGAAAAGTAATCTTCATAGTCTTTTGTACAAAGTGTAGCCCATATATTACTGGAAGGGAGCTTTTTGTTTTTTTCTAACCAATGTCCGAAATCTTCGATGTCATAGACATAGCGTTTAATAGTTGAAGACTTTCGGCCTTTATTCAATAAAAAAATAGAAAAGGCTTGTATTGTATCATGGAATTCCGTTGTTTCCATAGTCCCACCACCTTAATTATTTCTTATATTATAGCAAACTTTTCTGAAAATAGGCATTTGTAAGGGGGACGGGAATAATAATATTTGATGAGTGGATAAAATGAGGTGATTGTATGGAACAATCAATGCGTAAGAAAAATAACAATCAAATTAATATCGTGTTAAACCATCGGAAGAAAATTTCGTTACCGGCATCGGAAGATAAAACTGTAATTTCAAGTGAAACCACTACTAAACATGAGATGTTGCAGAGAATTGAAGAAGAGATGGGAAAGCTTGTTGGGATGGATGACATAAAAAAGATAATTAAAGAAATTTATGCTTGGATTTATGTAAATAAAAAAAGACAAGAGATGGGGTTGAAATCTGAGAAGCAAGTGCTTCATATGTTGTTTAAAGGGAATCCGGGTACTGGGAAGACAACTGTTGCTAGAATGATAGGGAAATTGTTGTTTGAGATGAATATTTTATCAAAAGGGCATTTAGTTGAAGCTGAACGTGCGGACCTCGTAGGGGAGTATATCGGTCATACAGCGCAAAAGACAAGAGATTTAATAAAAAAGGCTATGGGAGGTATTTTGTTTATTGATGAGGCGTATTCTTTAGCGCGTGGGGGAGAGAAAGATTTTGGAAAGGAAGCCATTGATACACTTGTGAAGCATATGGAAGATAAGCAACACGGTTTTGTATTAATTTTGGCTGGGTATTCAAGAGAGATGAATCATTTTCTTTCGTTGAATCCAGGGTTACAATCTCGCTTTCCGTTTATTATTGAATTCGCAGATTACTCAGTAAATCAGTTGTTGGAAATTGGGAAGAGAATGTATGAAGAGCGTGAATATCAGTTATCTAAAGAGGCGGAGTGGAAATTTCGAGATCATTTACATGCAGTAAAGTATTCGTCGCAAATTACATCGTTTAGTAATGGACGATACGTACGGAATATTGTTGAAAAATCAATTCGAACACAAGCTATGCGATTGTTACAAGAAGATACGTATGATAAATATGATTTAATTGGGATATCAAGTATTGATTTGATGCTTGAAGAGGAGACGCACAGTACGTAAGCTGTGCGTCTGTTTTTTTGTACATAACTTCGGTTATTCTTTTTTTGCTTTTTCTTGGTAAGATTTATGAAAGCGTTCCATTTTAGCGCTCTTTTCATGTGCTGAATTTGGATCGTGTCCAAATTGGTTTACGGAGCTTTTTTGAGCTCCTTTATTAACATGGTTTGTCATTTGTATTCACCTCGCTTTAAAAATTAGTATAAACATTATGTAAAGAAAAACTCGTTAGAAAAGAAAAACCTCTTTACGATATGTAAAGAGGTTAGATTGCTATTTATGCATTGAACGTTCGTTTGTATCGATGCGTCTATGCGGTAAATGCCATTTGTAATGAATAGAAACCATGCGGAAGCAAACAATTAAAATGAATAAGGTGTATAGAGCCCAATCGCTAACGATAATTTGAGCTCCAATTAAAAAACCTGCTAAAATCGTCCAAAATGCATATACTTCAGCTCGAAGGACGAGAGGTTTTCTGCGGGCTAAAAGGTCACGAATAATACCGCCGCCAATACCGGTTAAAACAGCGGCTACGATTGTAGCGCTAATTGGTAAATTTAGTTTTTGTGCATATAGTGCTCCTTGTACGGCAAATGCTGATAAGCCGATGGCATCCGTGATGTTTTCCCACTTTTTCCAATGTCTAATCAATTTATTTGGAAAAAGAAAAATAATCGTCATTGATAATAGTGCGATTTGGAATAACATGTCTTGTTGCCAAAACGCGACGATTGGATAACCGATTAATAAATTACGAAGGGCACCTCCCCCAAATGCGGTTGCCATTCCTAAAATATACACCCCGAAAATATCATAATCTTCTTCCATTGCAACAATGGCTCCGCTTAGTGCGAAGGCGATTGTGCCTATGATGCTAAAAATCTCCCATGCCATGAATTTTCTCCCCCGCTAACTAGATGAAATGTGCTTCCTCTGCTATTATATTAGAAGGTTTAAATTTCGAAAAGGATGAGTGAACATATTTGATGGAAGAAAAAGAAAAAGTCATATTAGTTGGCTGTCAATTGTCGCAAGATGATGATGAAAAATTCATGCATTCCATGAAAGAGCTTGCATCGTTAGCGAAGACTGCGCGAGCAGAAGTGTTAGTGTCCACAACTCAAAAACGCCCGAAGTTTCATCCGGCGACTTATATAGGAAAAGGTAAACTAGAAGAGCTTACGATGTTAACTGAAGAATTAGAACCAGCTGTTATTATATTTAATAACGAGTTAACGCCGAGCCAAATTCGGAATTTATCTTCAGTATTAGATGCAAGAGTGATTGACCGAACGCAGTTAATACTAGACATTTTTGCGCAACGTGCGAAATCGAGAGAGGGTAAGCTTCAAGTAGAATTAGCTCAGTTGCAATATACAATGCCGCGCCTTATGGGGCAAGGTCTATCTTTATCACGTCTTGGTGGTGGAATTGGTACAAGGGGACCGGGAGAGACAAAGCTTGAAACGGACCGTCGTCATATTCGATCACGTATTGATGAAATAAAGAAACAACTTGCGGTTGTTGTGGAGCATCGAAAAAGATATCGTGAGAGAAGAAAAGATAATAAAGTATTTCAAGTTTCATTAATTGGATATACAAATGCAGGGAAATCTACGTTGTTTAATAGATTAACGGAAGCGGATACGTTTGAAGAAAACTTATTGTTTGCAACGTTAGATCCGACAACAAGGAAGATGCCGTTACCTTCTGGTTATACAGTGTTATTGACTGATACGGTTGGCTTTATACAAGATTTACCTACGTCGTTAATTGCTGCTTTTCGATCTACGTTAGAAGAAGCTGGTGAAGCGGATGTTATTTTACATGTTGTTGATTCAGCAGACCCTAATTATGTAGGGCATGAGCAAACGGTAAAACAACTATTGTCAGATCTTGAAATTAATCATATTCCTATTATTACGTTATATAATAAAAAAGATGAATTGCATCAAAATTTTATTCCATTTCCAAAAAGTGATTTCTTAATGACTAGTGCTTTTGAAGAAAATGATTTATTACGTATTAAAGAAGCGATAGAAACGAAGATGAAGGAAGAAATGGTTGTTTATCAAGTGAAACTCCCGCCAAGTGAAGGTAGATTGTTAACACTTTTAAAAACGGAAACGTTGCTAACAAAAATGGAGTTTTTAGAAGAAGAATTTGTATATGATTGTACAGGGTATATCTTTGCTCATTCATCACTTAATGGGCAATTAAAGAGATTTTTAGTGGAAGAAGGAGAAAATAATAATGTTTGATCGTTTGAAAAATGGAGAAATAATTGCTCCAATCGTAAAAGAAGTAGAAAGTCAAGTTACAGAAGTGCATAAACGTGTGGATGAAGTAATTGAAAGTAACCAATTTCGTGTATTAGAAAGTTTTCGTAAACATAAAATTAGCGATTCGCATTTTATTCCGACGACAGGTTATGGCTATGATGATATTGGTCGTGACACGTTAGAGAAAGTGTATGCTGATGTATTTGGAGCTGAAGCTGGTCTTGTTCGTCCGCAAATAATATCGGGTACTCACGCAATTTCAACAGCTTTATTCGGTATTTTACGTCCGGGAGATGAGTTGCTATACATAACGGGAAAACCATATGATACGCTAGAAGAAATCGTTGGTGTGCGTGGAAAAGGTGTAGGTTCTTTTAAGGAATATAATATTGGGTATAACGCAGTTCCGCTAACTGAAGAGGGGTTTGTGGACTTTGAAGCTGTTGCAGCTGCAATCCATAGTAATACGAAGATGATTGGCATTCAGCGTTCAAAAGGGTATGCTACTCGTCCGTCGTTTACCGTTTCTCAAATTAAAGAGATGATTGCGTTTGTTAAAGAGATTAAACCTGATGTTGTTGTATTTGTAGATAACTGTTATGGTGAGTTTATTGAAGAGCAAGAGCCGTGTCATGTTGGTGCAGATTTAATGGCAGGTTCTCTTATTAAAAACCCGGGTGGAGGAATTGTTAAAACTGGTGGTTATATTGTTGGTAAAGAACAGTATGTTGAAGCATGTGCATATCGTCTAACATCTCCGGGAATCGGTGCGGAAGCAGGGGCATCTTTATACAGTCTGCAAGAAATGTATCAAGGTTTCTTCTTAGCGCCGCATGTTGCTGGTCAAGCGCTGAAAGGTGCGATTTTTACAGCTGCATTTTTAGAAAAGTTAGGAATGAATACATCACCAGCGTGGAATGCATCAAGAACGGATTTAATTCAATCTGTTCAATTTGATGATAAAGATCGTATGATTGCGTTCTGTCAAGCGATCCAATATGCATCTCCAATTAATTCTCATTTTACGCCATATGCAAACTATATGCCGGGTTATGAAGATGATGTAATTATGGCTGCTGGGACATTTATTCAAGGTGCAAGTATCGAATTGTCGGCTGATGGCCCAATTCGTCCGCCTTATGTTGCCTACGTACAAGGCGGATTAACTTATTCGCATGTAAAGATTGCGATTTGTTCTGCGATTGATGCGTTAATTGAAAAGAATCTATTAACAATTTCTTAAAGGGAAGCTGTCGATTTCGACAGCTTTTTTTCATATGAAAGTAATGATTTATGCCATTAGAAAAAAGAATGAAAAAAATTATAAAAAAACCATGTAAGAAAAGCTTACATCTATTGACACTAAACATAACATGGTATAAAATGAGAAGCAGTTAAGGCGAAGGAGGAACTGAAACGATGAAAGAAGATAGACGTTCTGCCCCGCTGTTTCCTATTGGTATAGTAATGGATTTAACACAATTGTCTGCACGTCAAATTCGCTACTATGAAGAGCATAATCTTGTTTCTCCAACCCGTACAAAGGGGAATCGTAGATTATTTTCATTTAACGATGTAGATAAGTTGTTAGAGATTAAAGATTTATTAGATCAAGGCTTAAATATGGCTGGTATTAAGCAAGTGTTACTAATGAAAGAAAATCAAACAGAAGCAGTGAAAGTAAAAGAAGAAACGAAAGAAATTTCAAAAACTGAGCTTCGCAAAATACTTCGAGATGAACTACAACATACAGGTAGATTTAATCGGACTTCGTTGCGACAAGGTGATATTTCAAGGTTTTTTCACTAAAGATAACTGATTCTGAAGGTGTTTAGAGGGACTAAGGAGGAATTTATAATGGCTAGGTACACAAAAGAAGATATTTTCCGTTTGGCGAAAGAAGAGAATGTAAAGTATATCCGCTTACAATTTACAGACCTTTTAGGAGTAATTAAAAACGTAGAAATTCCAGTGAGCCAATTAACAAAAGCTCTTGATAACAAAATGATGTTTGATGGATCTTCTATTGAAGGTTTCGTACGTATTGAAGAATCTGATATGTATTTATATCCGGACTTAGATACTTGGGTAATTTTCCCTTGGACAGCTGAAAAAGGTAAAGTAGCTCGATTAATCTGTGATATTTACAATGCAGATGGCACTCCATTTGAAGGAGATCCACGTAACAATTTAAAACGTGTATTAAAAGAAATGGAAGCTTTAGGATTCTCAGATTTCAATCTTGGACCAGAGCCAGAATTCTTCCTATTTAAAGTAGATGAAAAAGGAAATCCAACATTAGAATTAAACGACAACGGTGGATACTTCGACCTTGCGCCGATGGATCTAGGGGAAAACTGTCGTCGTGATATCGTTCTTGAACTTGAAGAGATGGGCTTTGAAATTGAAGCATCTCACCATGAGGTTGCTCCAGGGCAACATGAAATTGACTTTAAATATGCAAATGCAATTCGCTCATGTGATGACATTCAAACATTCAAACTTGTTGTAAAAACAATTGCTCGTAAGCATGGTTTACATGCAACATTTATGCCGAAACCATTATATGGTGTAAACGGTTCAGGTATGCACTGTAACTTATCATTATTTAAAAATGGTGAGAACGTATTCTTCGATCAAAATGGTGAATTACAATTAAGTGATGATGCTCGTCACTTCATTGCAGGTATTTTAAAACATGCACCAGCATTTACAGCGGTAGCAAACCCAACTGTAAACTCTTACAAACGTTTAGTACCTGGATATGAAGCTCCATGTTACGTAGCATGGTCTGCACAAAACCGTAGTCCATTAGTACGTATCCCTGCATCTCGTGGTATTAGTACACGCGTAGAAGTACGTAGTGTTGACCCAGCTGCAAACCCATATTTAGTAATGGCAACATTATTAGCTGCAGGTCTTGACGGAATTAAAAATAAATTAACTCCACCAGCTGCGGTAGACCGTAACATCTATGTAATGACAAAAGAAGAGCGCGAAGAAGCAGGTATCGCTGATTTACCAGCAACATTAGCGCAAGCATTAGTTACATTACAATCTAATGAAGTAGTATGTGGCGCGCTAGGAGATCACTTACTTGAGCACTTCATTGAAGCGAAAGAGATTGAGTGGGATATCTTTAGAACACAAGTTCACCAATGGGAACGCGATCAATATATGTCTCTATACTAAGAGCAAGAGAAGCCTTGATACTACGGTATCAGGGCTTTTTCGTCATTTATCTACAGTAAATTGTGGCGAATGCTTCCAAAAGGGCTTGATACTCTTATTGGAAATCGTGGAGTGAGGCTTTCAGGTGGTGAATGCCAACGACTTGTACTAGCTCGGGCGATTTTAAGGCAACCGTTCATTTTAGTATTAGATGAAGCTACGAGTGCGTTAGATACTGAAAATGAAGTGAAAATCCAATCAACATTAGAAAGATTGAAAGGAACGATGACTATTATTGTTATTGCGCATCGTTTATCTACGATACACAATGCAGATCAAGTTATTGTTTTAGGAAAAGGTGAAATTGTCCAAAAAGGTGAGTTTAATCAATTGGCTAAAGAGAGAAAAGGTGTGTTTCGGAATTTATTTGGCTCACAAATGGAAGTTGGTTTTTAGAGGAGAAAAAGTGAATGAAGTCTTGTATTAATGTAATTAGAATTGAATGAAAGCCCGAATAATGGTCAGTTACAACAGGATCTTATTAGGGCTTTCATTTGTGTGTTTTCTATATTTAGGGGATAAATATAGTTAAGTACCTTGCAATGAACAGTACTAAGTGGTATATTATGGATAAAATAGGTACCGTGTATTAAACAGTACTAAAATAAGAAAGGAGGATTGTCCTTGAACGTTCAGTTTAAAAAAGGTGTGTTAGAACTGTGTGTATTGGCACTTGTAAAACGTAAAGATTGTTATGGCTATGAACTGGTTCAACAAATCTCTAATAAGTTTTTAATATCAGAAGGATCAGTATATCCGTTATTGCGTCGTTTAACGAAAGAGGGATATTTTCAAACATATTTAAAAGAGTCTACGGAAGGGCCGCCTCGTAAATATTATCAACTAACTGAGCAAGGTGAGACGCAACTTCATTTATTAGTAGCAGAGTGGCGTGATTTTGCGAAAGGTGTACAAGAAATTATTGAAGGGGTGAATTGGGATGAATAAAGAACAGTTCCTTCGGGAATTATCGAATCAGCTTAGAAAGTTACCGGAAGAAGAGAGGAAAGACATTTTATTTGATTATGAAGAGCACTTTCAGTTTGGGGTAGAAGAGGGGAAAACTGAATCGGAAATAATAAAAGGACTTGGTTCTCCGAAAGTGATTGCAAAGGAATTACTTGCGATGTATCGCTTTGATGAAATGAAAAAAGATCCATCGACTTCAAATGTGACAAGAGCTGTCATGGCGGCGATTGGACTTAGTTTGTTTAACTTTATTATTGTGTTAGGCCCATTAATTGCAATTATTGCTACTATATTTTCTCTTTGGGTTGCGGGGATTTCTAGTGTAGTGACGCCATTTTTCGTTATTTTAAAAGTGTTTATGGGTACTTTTTTATGGATTGACTTATTCGTTAGTATCACGTTTGTTGGAGTTGGTTTGTTGTTATGTATTGCAGCTTATTATAGTACGAAGTGGTTTAAAAGATTATGCGTACGATATGTAATATGGAACTTCAAAATGATAAAAGGGGAGTAGATGATGAAAAAAATATTGTTAGTAGCTATCGCTTGTATCATTATTGGAGTAATAGGGATTTCACAAACATATGAAAAAGCAGTACAAACTGCAGAAAAAGGAAATAAAGAAGACGTAATTAAAAACGAAACGCTAAAAAATGTAGAAGTTAAGTTAGATGCTGGAGATATTGTTGTCCGAAAATCTCCTGATTCCTCTTTTTATGTAAAGCAATCAGGAGATTTACGTAAACAGGAGATTCGTATTGCTGAAGAGGGTGACACATTAAAAATTAAAGGAGAAATAGAGAAAGGTGTTTCATTTGATTTCTCATTTTTTACTTTCAATTTTCAAACGCCTACATTGACTATATTTGTACCTGAACGTTCTTATCAAGAGATAAAAGTAAATTCAGCCGCTGGACAAATAGAAATAAGTGATGTGAAAAGTGACCGCGTAAGTGTTGGAACACTCGCTGGAGAAGTGGATTTGAAACATATAACAGCTAAGAATGTGGATGCAACTTCAAAAGCTGGTAGCGTGAATATTAAAAAAGTAATAGGGAAAGTAACAGCAAAAACGGCTAGTGGTGATGTGGATGTTATTGATCATGATTCTAAATATGATCTAGAGGCAAGCTCAACTGCTGGAGATGTAGATATTACTTTATTGGAAAAACCGAAAGACACAGTTATAACCGGGCGAAGCACTGCTGGAGAAGTGACAATTTTTAATGAGGAAAATAAAAATATAACAATTGGTAATGGAAGTACAAAGATTAGTGGGAAAACTTCTGCTGGAGATGTTACTATTGAAACGCGTTAATAATTAATTGGATGTATTCGTTCAATTAGTTTTTAAATGAACGGAAATCTATCAAAATACAAAAAGAAGAAAATTACTTATATAAATAAGGCAATTTTCTTCTTTTTATTATTTTTAGTGTAAATCGCGATATACGCCAATTACTTTTCCAATAACTGACACTTGTTTTAAAATGATAGGTTCTAATGAAGAGTTTTCCGGTTGTAGACGGAAATGATCTTTTTCTTTATAGAAACGTTTAACAGTTGCTTCATTGTCTTCGGTTAAGGCAACTACAATTTCACCATTGTATGCAGACTGTTGTTGGCGAACAACGACTAAATCACCATCAAAGATACCAGCTTCAATCATACTATCTCCAGAAATTCGTAACATAAACACTTGATCTGCTCCGGCAACAATGCTAGCTGGAAGCGGGAAGTGCTCTTCTACACTTTCGACTGCTGTAATCGGTAAACCAGCAGTAACTTTTCCGACGATTGGAACTTGAATAACAGATTGTGTTTCTGTTTCCATTCGGTTGTCACCTAAAATTTCAATTGCTCGTGGTTTTGTTGGGTCGCGTCGAATATATCCTTTTTCTTCTAGTCGTGATAAATGTCCGTGCACTGTAGAACTAGAAGCGAGGCCGACTGCTTGACCGATTTCACGTACGGAAGGTGGATATCCTTTTTCTTGTACTTTTAGCTTAATAAAGTCGAGAATGTCTTGCTGGCGTTTCGTTAACTTTTCCATGTTTTCTAACACCTCGTTTTCTTTCATTTTTCTTATTAATAAGTATAACATGTGAAAAAACATTCTACAAACATAAGTTCGAACGAAAGGCGGATTTATGATACACTAGAGGGAAAATATAGTGAGAAAGAGGGGTTCGAAATGAATGCAATTATTTATGCACGTGTGAGCACAACAAAAGAAGCGCAGGAAACATCATTATTGCGTCAAAAAGATGAATTATTGCATTTAGCTGAGCGCTATCAAATGAATGTTATAAAGGTAATTGAAGAGCAGGCTAGCGGTTATACAATTGAACGTGATGGCATATTAGAAGTGCTAGATACAATTCGAGATGAACAAGTTGATGTGCTTCTTATACAAGATGAAACGCGTCTTGGTAGAGGGAATGCGAAGATTGCGTTAATGCATTGTTTACATAAAGAGGGAATAAAAGTTTATACGCACACGCATAGTGGTGAATTACAGCTTTCGGATTCTGACTCGATGGTGTTAGATATAATTGGGATTGTTGAAGAGTACCAAAGAAAGATCCATAATTTGAAAATTAAACGTGGTATGCAAAGAGCAGTGGAGAAAGGATTTCGTCCAGAGAATAATTTAAAAAATCGTCATTTAAGCGTAGGACGTGAGAAAAAAGAAGTGCCTATTGAAGAAATTGTACGTTTGCGTAGGAGTGAATTAACTTTTGAAGAGATTGCAGCAACACTTCGTGGTTTTGGTCATGATGTTTCAAAAGCAACTGTACATCGAAGATATGTAGAATATACAAAGCAATTGCTTGATAAAGAAGACTAACTATTGTATGATAATAATCAGTTTTGAGTAGAAGGGGGATTCGAGATGCTAAGTCACGAACTCATTGAACGCATTAACTTCTTAGCGAAAAAAGCAAAAGCTGAAGGCTTAACTGAAGAAGAACAACGTGAGCGCCAATCGCTACGTGAACAATATTTAAAAGGATTTCGTCAAAATATGTTAAACGAATTAAAAGGAATTAAAGTCGTTAACGAAAAAGGCACTGATGTTACACCGGCGAAATTAAAAGCTTTAAAAAAGCAAGATAATGCAAAATTAAATTAAAAGATGGGCGTAGCCCATCTTTTTTTGATATTAATAGACAGATTCGCTATTTAATAACTTTCCAGTTATGATTTGTTGTTGCTTCTATCGTTTTATGCTTCAATATATAGTTAGCGATAAGTTCAGACATATCTATTGGTATGTCTTTTATAATGGGCTTATTTTGATACATAAGGAAGTTTCCGCCACCACTTGCACGATAATTATTCATAACGACATCGTATTCTTGCTTCATGTTGATTGGAAGTCCATCATATTCTAAAAAAGTAACTCTTTCGCCAATTGGTTTTGAAATGTTTAATACGTATGAAATTCCTTCCCACATATCGTAATTATAGTGCTGCGGTTTCGGTTCTATGTATGTAGGATTTACAATGATGTTTCCGCCCCCTTGTAATGTGAAATAGGCAGCAGAGAGTTCGAGAGCTTCTTTTATATCTGCTCCAGTCACTCGAATAACTTTTAATGTATTTGGATAAATATAATTTGAAACGATGTCACGCATTGTGACATGTTTTGGAAAACCCGGAGATTCATTGTGAAACAAACTTGTGCAAGAAATAGCAACTTCTGCTACATCCATCTGTATTTTATTAATAAATTCAATAAAGGGATGGTCTTGTAGACGTGTTTGCAGAGCATCAGAAATTTGCATATCTCCATTGATAACCCCAATGGGCTGATCAAGCCACTTTTGTGTTTTATCCTCGTAATCACATACAACAGAAAGGATAGCTTTATCTTCCTGAATCCCTTGTACAGACAATATTTCTGAATGACATTCTGTCGTAATCCATTCATTATTATTTCTTTCAAATGTCACTTTCACTTTTCCTAATGAGTGCCCATTACAGCCGACTTGTAAAATTGTAACACCATTCACTTTTGTGTTTGTAATCGTTCGGTGTTGATGACCTGTTAGTAAAATATCTATATCGTCAATTTCATGACATATTGCATAGCCTTGATTTTCACCTGTTAAAGCTTCAGTAGGTTCTCCAGTATGTAAATCGCGTTCAAATCCTCCATGGTAGGCAACGACGAGTAAGTCAGGTTTTTCGTTTTCACGGATGTAAGAAACCCACTTTTTTGTTGTTTCCAGTGCATCTTCAAATAATAAATCTTCAATATGATGAGGTTGCTCCCAATTTGGGATGTAGTGCGTTGTTACCCCTAAAATAGCAATTTTTATATTCGGCTCAATTTGCTTTATGATATATGGTTTTCCAAAATACGGTTTCTTTCTGTTTTTATCTAAAATATTGGCTGATAAATAGGGGATATTGGCAGTTGAAATAGCATTGTTTAATATGTCCATCCCGTAATTAAATTCATGATTTCCGATAATTGCAGCATCATAATCTAGATAATTGGCTAATAAGGCCATTGGGTTCTCTTTATCTTTTTCATAAGTAGCATAATGATAAGTGAAAGGAGTTCCTTGGATGAAATCACCGTTATCAATTAAAATCACATGTTCATTTGTAGAACGCTCTTTTTTAATGAGTGTGGAAATTTTGGATAGTCCCACGTCTGCTGGTAAGTTATTTTGATAGTGAATTGGATAAACATTACCATGTATATCGCTCGTTAATAAGATGTTAATAGTTACAAATCGATTTTGATTCAACATAATCCACCTTTTCTATTGTTATCTTACGATTAATCATATCAGATATGTGAAATGAAGTTTGATTGGAATGTTTAGAATGTGTAAAAATTCTGTAAATAAATAATTGTATGGGAAAATATGTGATATATTTCTACGTGTTTACAAAAAGTAAATTTATAACAAGGAAAATGGAGGCTTTAACATGTTGAAAAAAGTTTTTGCAATGGGTACATCGGTTGTATTAGCGGCGGGATTATTAAGTGGTTGTGGGGCGAAGGAATCAAGTGCAAATAAAAGTGAAGATACGAAAAAAGGCTATGTACCAAAGACTTTAAATGTTCAATTTGTTCCATCGCAAAATGCTGATACGTTAGAAGCAAAAGCAAAGCCACTAGAAAAACTGTTAAGTGATAAGCTGAATATCCCTGTAAAAGTTAGTATTTCGACGAATTACAATACGATTGTAGAAGCGATGGCATCAAAACAAGTAGATGTAGGTTTCTTGCCTCCAACGGCATATGTATTAGCGCATGAAAAAAAGGCCGCAAATGTAATTTTACAAGCACAACGATTTGGAGTAGATGATGCAACAGGAGCTCCAACAAAAGACTTGGTAGATTATTATAAGTCTGAGTTTGTTGTAAAGAAAGATTCTAACATTAATAGTGTGAAAGATTTAAAAGGTAAAAAAATCGGGTATCAAGATGTAACATCTTCAGCAGGATATGTGTGGCCTGCAGCTTTATTGCTGAAAGAAGGGATAGATCCATTAAAAGATGTGAAACCTGTTACATTAAAAGGTCATGATCAATCTATTATCGCTCTATTGAATGGGGATGTAGATGCTGCGGTTGTATTCCAAGATGCTCGTAATATTGTAAAAAAAGACTATCCTAATGTGTTTGATCAAACAAAAATTGTGAAATTCACAGAAAAGATTCCTAACGATACTATTTCTGTACGCTCCGACTTAGATGCTGAATGGAGTAAAAAATTACAAGACGCATTTATCGAAATTGGAAAGAGTGAAGAGGGACAAAAAATTATTAAAGAAGTATATTCGCATGAAGGATATATTAGATCTGATGATAGTAAATTTGATATCGTTCGTGATTATGGAAAGAAAGTAAAAACGCAATAATACATACGGATATTTTACAGGTTCAGTGAAAATGGCGACTAACTGGAATTGTGTGTGTTTTCAGTTAGTGGGCCGTTTTTCGATTTTTATTATTAAGTAGAAAGTAGGTAAAAGGCGTGATTGAGTTTCGAAATGTTTCCAAAGTTTATCCGAACGGTACAAAAGGATTGAATAATATTAATATGGAAATTCAAAAAGGCGAGTTTGTCGTTATGGTAGGGTTATCTGGGGCTGGAAAATCAACACTTCTCAGATCGATTAATCGACTTCATGAAATTACAGGTGGAGAAATTATTATTGATGGAGAATCTATTACTGTTGCGAAAGGAAAAGAGTTACGACGTATGCGACGAGACATTGGTATGATTTTTCAAAGTTTCAATCTTGTGAAGAGATCTACTGTTTTAAAAAATGTATTAGCCGGACGTGTTGGATATCATTCTACATTACGTACAACGCTCGGGCTATTTCCTAAAGAAGATGTAGAGCTTGCTTTTCAAGCCTTGGGACGAGTGAACATCTTAGAGAAAGCATATACGCGGGCTGATGAGTTATCAGGAGGACAACAGCAACGTGTATCAATTGCAAGGGCACTTGCGCAAGAGGCAAAAATTATTTTAGCTGATGAGCCAGTCGCTTCTTTAGATCCGCTTACTACGAAGCAGGTAATGGATGATTTAAAGAAAATTAATCAAGATTTTGGAATTACAATGATTGTAAACTTACATTCTATTGATTTGGCTAGAGAGTATGCGACGCGCATTATTGGGTTACATGCAGGTGAAATTGTATTTAATGGACCTGTAGTAGAGGCAACAGATGAAAAATTTGCTGAGATTTATGGGAACTCCATTCAGAACAGTGAATTGTTAGAGGTGGCAGTCAAATGAATGATGTGACTATACATTCGAAAACGATACCGAAACCCCCTAGTAAACTGAAGCAT
Organism: Bacillus sp. LK2; assembly: GCF_001043575.1. Classification (NCBI taxonomy): domain Bacteria; kingdom Bacillati; phylum Bacillota; class Bacilli; order Caryophanales; family Bacillaceae; genus Bacillus; species Bacillus sp. LK2. Next base: position 148,173 of record NZ_LDUK01000006.1, on the reverse strand, counting down.
ATGTTAACTGCTGCTATTATCATTTTATTATTGTGGAGTAGCAGTGTACAGGTAGATGCATCATTTTCGAAACTTGTAACTGGCTTTCCAAATATGATGGATTTGCTGAAGGAGATGGTACCACCAGATTGGGGCTATTTTCAGGTAATTACAATGGCGATATTAGACACAATTCGTATGGCTATTATTGGAACGACTTTAGGTGCCATTTTAGCTATTCCTCTTGCATTATTCGCGGCGAATAATGTGTTTTCAAATATGGCTTTATATGGTCCGGCTCGATTCGTTTTAAATTTAATTCGAACGATACCAGATTTATTATTAGCAGCTATTTTTGTAGCGATTTTTGGAATTGGACCACTTCCAGGTATTTTGGCGCTTACTTTTTTCTCTATTGGGCTTGTTGCGAAGTTATTATATGAATCAATCGAATCGATTGATCCAGGTCCATTAGAAGCAATGACCGCTGTAGGAGCAAATAAGGTGCAGTGGATTGTATATGCAGTAATCCCGCAGGTGAAGGCACACTTCGTTTCTTATGTTCTGTATACATTTGAGGTGAATGTACGTGCAGCCGCTGTTTTAGGGTTAGTTGGAGCAGGCGGAATTGGATTATATTATGATCGAACGCTTGGGTTTTTACAATATCAACAAACTGCTTCTATTATTATTTATACACTCGTTGTTGTATTGGGAATTGATTATATAAGTACATTGTTACGGGAGAAATTATGATGAGTGAACCGAAGATGGTGGTACCGAAACCAAGGAAACCGAGTTTATATCGTTGGATTATTTTTATTGCACTTGCAGTTCTCTATATATGGGCATTTTCCGGAGTACCGCTAGAAGGAATAAAGGATACAGCTGGCGAAATTACAAAAGCGATCATGACAGGGGTGTTACATCCAGATTGGTCGTACGTGTCATTACCGGATGGCGAAGACTTATTGCATGGTTTAATTGATACGTTAGCAATCGCAATATTAGGTACATTTATATCAGCATTTTTATCTGTCCCATTTGCATTTTGGGCAGCAACAAATATGAGTACGGAAAAAGTGACTTCTGGAACAGGGAAATTTGTACTAAGTTTTATTCGTACATTTCCGGAGTTAGTTATGGCACTATTATTTATAAAGGCTGTTGGTCCAGGTTCTTTTGCGGGTGTATTAGCTTTAGGACTGCATTCTATTGGAATGTTAGGGAAACTGTATTCGGAAGGGATTGAAAATATAGATAAAGGGCCGACGGAAGCGTTGATTGCAACAGGAGCGAATCGTCTTCAAATACTTTGGCATGCAGTATTACCACAAGTATTACCGGATTTCTTGTCATATACGTTATATAGGTTTGAAATTAATGTACGCTCCGCTTCAATTTTAGGAGTTATTGGAGCAGGCGGAATTGGTACACCCTTAATTTTTGCACTAAGCTCACGAAATTGGTCTCGTGTAGGTATTATTTTACTAGGTATTATTTTGATGGTAATTATTATTGATTTTATTTCGAGTTCGATTCGAAAGAGAATCGTATAAGTGTTTTTTGAAGCACCCACACAAGGTGCTTTTTTGCATAATAAGAGAAATAATTTGGATAGTATTTAATAACACGGGTATATTTCACATTTGTGGATGTAGTGTTTTGTATAAAAATACAGATAATTCTCTTTCTTCCTAAAATAAAAACATTGAAAAAGTATGTCATATTGAATGCCCATACATTGCCGGAATCATTGATTTTTTTATAAAAAATCAAAAAAACATCAACATATTTGTCGATACATGTTGTATAATCTTGCGTGGGAAGCTATCATATAAATGTATAAAACGTTTACTAATATAAGCGAAGGGAAGAATAGCATGTCACATTCAATCGAACAACTTTCTATCAACACGATTCGCACATTATCCATTGATGCGATTGAAAAAGCAAACTCTGGTCACCCAGGAATGCCAATGGGTGCAGCACCAATGGCTTATACATTATGGACTCAATTTATGAAACACAATCCAAATAACCCAACGTGGTTTAACCGTGATCGTTTCGTATTATCTGCAGGTCATGGTTCAATGTTATTATACAGCCTACTTCACCTATCTGGTTACGATGTAACGATGGATGATTTAAAGAACTTCCGTCAATGGGGAAGCAAAACTCCAGGACATCCTGAGTATGGTCACACAGCAGGTGTAGACGCAACAACTGGTCCACTTGGACAAGGTATTGCAACTGCTGTTGGTATGGCGATGGCTGAAAGACATTTAGCAGCAAAATATAACCGTGATGCGTACAATGTAGTTGATCATTTTACGTACGCTATTTGCGGTGACGGCGATTTAATGGAAGGCGTTTCTGCTGAAGCATCTTCATTAGCTGCACACTTAGGATTAGGTCGTCTTGTAGTGTTATACGATTCTAATGACATTTCTTTAGATGGCGATTTAAATCGTTCATTCTCTGAAAGTGTAGAAGATCGTTACAAAGCATACGGTTGGCAAGTAATCCGTGTTGAGGATGGAAACGATATTGAAGCAATCGCAAAAGCAATTGAAGAAGCGAAAGCTGACGAAAAACGCCCAACGCTAATTGAAGTAAGAACGACAATTGGTTTCGGTTCTCCAAACAAATCAGGAAAATCAGCTTCACACGGTTCTCCACTTGGTGTAGACGAAACAAAATTAACGAAAGAAGCATATGCTTGGACTGCTGAACAAGATTTCCATGTATCAGAAGAAGTATATGACAACTTCCGTAAAACAGTACAAGATGTTGGTGAAACTGCACAAGCTGAGTGGAACACAATGTTAGGTGAATATGCACAAGCATATCCAGAATTAGCAAACGAGTTGCAAGCAGCAATGAATGGTCTTCTTCCAGAAGGTTGGGAGCAAAACTTACCAACTTATGAATTAGGATCAAAAGCAGCAACACGTAATTCTTCAGGTACTGTAATTAATGCTATTGCAGAGTCTGTACCATCATTCTTCGGTGGATCTGCTGACCTTGCTGGTTCTAACAAAACATACATGAATAACGAAAAAGACTTCACAAGAGCTGATTACAGCGGCAAAAACATTTGGTACGGTGTTCGTGAGTTTGCGATGGGTGCAGCAATGAACGGTATTGCACTACATGGCGGTTTAAAAACTTACGGTGGTACGTTCTTCGTATTCTCTGATTACTTACGTCCAGCAATTCGCCTTGCAGCATTAATGCAATTGCCTGTAACGTATGTATTCACACATGACAGTATCGCTGTTGGTGAAGATGGTCCAACACATGAACCAATCGAACAATTAGCAGCACTTCGTGCAATGCCAAATGTTTCTGTTATTCGTCCAGCTGACGGTAACGAATCTGTTGCAGCTTGGAGATTAGCTCTAGAATCTACAAAAACACCAACTGCATTAGTGTTAACTCGTCAAGATCTTCCAACATTAGAAGGCGCAAAAGACGATACTTATGAAAAAGTGGCAAAAGGTGCATATGTAGTTTCTGCAAGTAAGAAAGAAACTGCTGATGTAATCTTAATTGCAACTGGATCTGAAGTAAGCTTAGCAATCGAAGCGCAAAAAGCTCTAGCAGCAGACGGCGTTGATGCAGCTGTTGTTAGTATGCCATCTATGGATCGCTTTGAAGCTCAAACTGCTGAGTACAAAGAATCTGTATTACCAAAAGCAGTAACGAAACGTTTCGCAATTGAAATGGGTGCTACAATCGGATGGCACCGTTACGTAGGTCTTGATGGAGATGTACTAGGTATCGATACATTCGGTGCTTCTGCTCCTGGTGAGAAGATTATGGAAGAGTATGGATTTACTGTAGAGAACGTTGTTCGTAAAGTAAAAGAAATGCTTTAATGATTTTAGAAAAATCTCTCCAGCATGGAGAGATTTTTCTATGTAATTGAGTTTTTTCGACAGAAAAAGTTTTTTCTCTCTCCGTAGTCAGACAATCATTGCAAATTTTCTTTTATATAATGTAGGGAAAAGGTTGTCCAGATCGGGAGGGAAAAAATGAAAACGTATGAATTGTATTTAATTCAAGAGGATATTGCGAAAGCTTACTTTGGTCGTGAATATTTATTTTTTGATTTATTTGCTCGATTTTCAGAATCTGGGTCCCTTTCGGAGAAAAAAGTGTTATATAAGCAAATGATGTATATTACAATGCCGTTACAAGTAATGAAAATTCATCATAAATTGGAACAAGCCTTGCGTGTTCTTGGTAAATATGAAAGAACACATCACGCGCATACACTTTATACGGGAGCGGAATATGGTGAAATAATGGTAAAATCACAATATATTCGAATGAATACTTCTGGAAATGTATCCATGGAAACAACTTTCTTTGAGGTGCTTAGAAAGTGTGAGTTAACATTTTTAGCGATGGATTATGAGAATAAAAAGTATGGTTGGTTAAATCCTCTCAAACAAGTACGGACATATGTGTAAAAAATGTCGAATAGTATCTTGTCTTATTGAAATGGTTTTAGTACACTGTAAGGTAGACAACATGAAGGAGGAAAATATATGTCAATTTGGTTAGGTGTTCTAGTGGGCGTAGTAGCACTAGTAGCAGGCGTGGCATTAGGATTTTTCATTGCACGCAAATACATGATGAATTACTTACAAAAAAATCCACCAATTAACGAACAAATGTTAAAAATGATGATGATGCAAATGGGACAAAAACCTTCCCAAAAGAAAATCAATCAAATGATGAGCGCGATGAACAAGCAACAAACAAAATAAGCGCTAAAGGGCACTCTTACCGAGTGCCCTTTCCTTTTGAATCTTGAAAGTGTTTAAAACTTTTAAAAATTCTGTATTTTTGTTAAACTGAAAACATCGCTCATTTTAAGGGAGGAGGATAAATATGAAAGTGTTTTTAAATTTAGGTTGGTTTTTTAAACAAGAAAAACGAGCGTACATAATCGGAATTATTATGTTATTTGGTGTCGCGCTTCTTGAACTTGTAGCCCCCAAAGTACTAGGGATTATAGTAGATGAAATTAATAATGGAACATTAACATCTGAAAAATTGTTGAAATGGGTCATTCTGCTAGTAGTTGTAGGCATTACGATGTACATATTACGCTACTTATGGCGAATTATGATATTCGGATCATCGTTAAAACTAGCCCGTCAATTACGAAAAAATTTATATGAACATTTTACAAAGATGAGCCCAACTTTCTATCAATCACGTCGTACGGGTGATTTGATGGCACATGCGACCAATGATATTCAGGCGATTCAGCAAACTGCTGGATCGGGTGTTTTAACACTTGTTGACTCATTAGCAGTTGGAGGATGTGTACTCGTAGCGATGGGGTTTACAATTAGTTGGAAGTTGACCTTGTTAAGTTTAATTCCGATGCCAATTGTAGCGATTTCTACAAATTATTATGGAACTTTATTGCATAGAAGATTTCATAAAGCGCAGCAATCGTTTTCTGAAATCAATGATAAAGTACAAGAAAGTATGAGTGGGATGAAGGTAATTCGCTCGCTCGGACAAGAGAAAGAGGATTTACAAGCGTTTCGGAAGAAATCGGAAGATGTCGTACATAAAAATATGTTAGTCGCACGTATTGACTCGTTATTCGACCCAACGATTGCACTTATTGTCGGGTTTTCGTTTTTAATCGCAGTTTGTTACGGATCACTATTAGTAGTACGGGGCGAATTAACTGTAGGGGAACTAGTAACATTTACAACATACCTAGGGACTCTTGTATGGCCAATGTTAGCCTTTGGGTGGTTGTTTAATATTATGGAGCGTGGACGCGCTTCATATGATCGTGTGGAGAAAATACTTTCACAAACTTCAGATGTAGTGAATAGGGAAAATGCTATACATACTATAGCAAGTGGTGATGTTTCATTCGCTGTTGATTCGTTTTCTTATAAGAAAAATGAACTATTAAACTTAAAAGATATTTATTTTAACTTAAGAAAAGGTGAAACGTTAGGAATTGTAGGACGTACTGGTGCAGGGAAGACGACGTTGTTAAAATGTTTAATTCGTGAGTATGACCATTTTAATGGTGAATTAAAAGTTGGTGAGCGGGATATTCGAGATTTAACACTTCACGGTGTACGCTCTGCAATTTCATATGTGCCGCAAGATCATTTTTTATTTTCAGCGAGTATTGGGGAGAACATTGCGTTTGGAAAGGCTGATGCTACATATAAAGAAATTACCCGTGCTGCTGAGATTGCTTGTATTCATAATGATATTATTCAATTTCCAGAAGGATATGACACGGTAGTAGGTGAAAGAGGGGTTTCGCTATCAGGAGGCCAAAAACAGCGAATCTCCATTGCGCGTGCGTTATTAACGAATGCTGAAATTTTAATTTTAGATGATTGTTTATCGGCTGTAGATGCAAAAACAGAAGAAACGATTTTAACTGCATTGAAACGGGAAAGAGCAGAAAAAACGACAATTATTACTGCGCACCGTTTAAGTGCGATTCAGCATGCAAATCTTATTCTTGTTATTGATGAAGGTATGGTTGTGCAGCGAGGAACACATGAGCAGCTAATGAACGAAAATGGTTGGTATAAAGAAATGTACGAAAGCCAGCAGTTAGAGGCGTTGGTAGAGAAAGGAGGCGTATGATGGCTGAGAAAAAGCGGAGTGATTTAAGGCGATTGCTTTCTTATATGAGGCCATATAAAGGGTTATTATCGCTAGCATTTATATTTCTAGTTGGTGCAACTGTAACTGAAATGATGGGTCCTTTTTTGATTAAACAATTTCTTGATGAACACTTAGTACCACGCAACTTTGAACAATCGGCACTTGTTACTCTATTTGTAGTGTATATTATTGCTCACTTATTAAAAGTGTTATTTACTTATTTAGACCTATTGTACTTTCAAAATATCGCTTTTAAGATTGTTCAGGATATGCGAGTTGAAGTGTATGAACACGTTCAAAAGTTGTCATTAAGTTTTTTTGATCGTACGCCGATTGGTACGCTCGTATCTCGCATAACGAATGATACGGAAGCGATTAAGGATTTTTATGTTAGTGTACTATCAACATTCGTGAAAAATGTAGTCTTTTTAGTAGGGATTTTAGTAGCGATGTTTTTATTAGATGTAAAATTAGCGCTATTTTCTCTCATATTAATTCCAATTATGTTTACGATTATGGTGCTGTATCGCCGGAAAAGTGCAGCTTTTTATTTAGAGGTACGTAATCAACTAAGTATATTAAATGCAAAGTTAAATGAGTCCATCCAGGGGATGAATATTGTTCAAGTATTCCGACAAGAAAAGCGGATGAGAAAAGAGTTTGAAGAAGTAAACAACAAGCATTATAGTGCTGGACGCCGTACATTAAAATTAGATGCATTACTTTTACGTCCAGCAACAGATCTTGTTCATATTGTAGCAATTGCGTTAGTTCTTGGGTTATTTGGAATCGACGCTTTAAAGAGTCCTGTTGAAGTAGGAGTTTTATATGCTTTCGTTAACTATATTCACCGTTTCTTCCAGCCCGTAAATGAAATGATGATGAAATTGTCTTTCTTCCAGCAAGCGCTCGTTTCATCATCGCGTGTATTTCATTTAATGGATGATAAAGATTTAGCTCCTGTTCAAATGGGGAGTGAGAATCCACGAGTAGATAAAGGAGAAATTCAATTTAAAGATGTTACCTTTTCATATGATGGGAAGCGTGACGTATTAAAAAATGTATCTTTTCACGTAAAGCCAGGGCAAACGATTGCTTTCGTTGGACACACTGGTAGTGGTAAGAGTACAATTATGAATTTATTAATGAGGTTTTACAATATTAAATCAGGGAATATTGTAATAGACGGAGTCGATTTAGAGAAGTTTGGAGAACAAGAAATTCGGAAGAAAATTGGTCTTGTGTTACAAGATGCATTTTTATTTGCGGGAAATGTAAAGCAAAATATTCGTATGTATAATGAAGAAATTACGGATGAAGAGATAGAAGAAGCAGCACGATTTGTGCAAGCGAATACGTTTATTGAAAAATTACCAGAGCAGTATGATACAGAGGTAGTCGAAAGAGGAGCTGCATTTTCTAGTGGTCAAAGGCAATTAATTGCTTTTGCTAGAACGATAGCAACCAATCCGAAAGTATTAGTATTAGATGAAGCGACGGCAAATATTGATACAGAAACTGAAGAGGCTATCCAAACGGCATTACAGCAAATGCGAAAAGGTAGAACAACGATAGCGATTGCACACAGATTGTCTACAATCCAAGATGCGGATCAAATATTTGTTATGCATGAAGGGGAAATCATAGAAAGAGGAACACATCAAGAGTTACTTAGTAAACAAGGACTTTACTACAATATGTACTTACTACAAAATAAAGGGAGTTTACAAAAGGCCTTGTAATTACAAGGCTTTTTTGAGGTATTAAAAGTGTATTAATGGAGTTTCTGGTGGACGGTGTAGTTTCGATGCCACTTTTTTCTTATACGTCGTGTCCTATAACTGAAGTTGTACATATTATATACGGAATAAAAAAATTTGATAGGAGCTTTTATATGCAAAATAGATCCAGTTCAAATATTACGTTTATTGATGTGTCTCATTGGGAGGGAAACATTGATTGGAATGCTGTAAAGTCATCTGGCATTCCAGCGGCGTACGCAAAAGCGACGGAAGGTGTGAACTATATTGACCCTACTTTCGTTCAAAATGTACAAGCTGCGAGAAATGCGAAAGTATTAATCGGTGCATATCATTTTGCGCACCCAGAAAAAAATGATGCAATTTCAGAAGCGAAATATTTTGTGAATATATTACAGAGTAATCAGACGGACTTAATTCCTGTTTTAGATTTAGAATCGCCAACGAATTCTAGCAATAGTAGTTTAACGGGTGCGACTATATCGAATTGGGTAAGAAGTTTCGTAAATTATGTGAAACAAGCTACTGGGAAAAATGTAATGTTATATACAGGAGTTTGGTATATTAATGAATTCGGAATTAACGGGTTAAGTGACATTCCACTTTGGATTTCCAGATATTCTAGTACACCGCCTGCTGATGCTGGTGGATGGACAGAGTGGACAGCATGGCAGTACACAGGTTCTGGTCAAATTTCAGGTGTAGGAAATTGTGATGTATCAGCAGCTGTTTCATTAGAAGCTTTACAAGGAAATGGAGCAAGTGGTGGAGGTAATGTTTCTCAACCTAATAATGCAACTCCAGTATACGGAGTTGCTGTAATTAATGGAGATAATGTAAATTTGCGAAGTGGACCATCTTTACAGTCTAGTGTAATTCGCCAATTGAATCGTGGTGAATCATATGAAGTTTGGGGAGAACAAGATGGATGGCTCGGCTTAGGGACAAATCAGTGGGTATATAATGATTCAAGTTATATTCAGTATAAACATTATGTGGCAACTATTACTGGCGATAATGTGAATCTGCGAGACGCTCCGTCATTAAACGGGAATGTTATAAGACAGTTACATCATGGTGAATCATATCGAGTATGGAGTAAGCAAGATGGATGGCTTTGCTTAGGGACAAATCAATGGGTATACTATGATTCAAGTTATATTCAATATGGTGTGCAATAAAGTGAAACCTTAATTGATGAGGATTCTCCACACTGAATATTGGACAATTGACCAGTACCAATTGGTTTTTACCAGCAGTCTTACTATAAAAAGGTATCTTACTTGAGGTGCCTTTTTATAAAAAAATATAATTTTTATAAAGTGTATATTAAAAGCATAGTATAATATAATCGATATATTTATAAAAATAATCGGAAATGAAATAAAGGAGAAAAAACATGGAGTATGTGCTAATAGGTGGAATTTTAATATTATTAGCTGCAGTGTTTGTACTGTTTTATAAAAATAAACAGTTAGAATCAGAGAGTCAGCAAGTAGAATTTGAAAAGAAACAAGCGATTGAAACGTATGAAAGTGAAATTGCAGCTACGATTACAGAGCATAAAGAACAACAAAGTACTTTAAAGAATATGGAACAGAAAAAATATAATGATTTACAAGTGAGTACAGCTAGAGAACTTGAAAATATGCGTATGATGAAAAATCAGCTAGCTGTTCAACATAGTAAAGAACGCAGTGAAATGCAAGATAGGCATAGTAATGAACTACATATGTTTCAAAATTTAATTGCAGATTTACGAGAGTATGCCAAAAATAGTGCTGAAGTGAATACACATGAAACATTACATTATATGAAACGAGGTTTTGTTGAACAAGGAATCATACTAGAAGATGAGTTTCATATTATGCCGAACGTTTTTATGAGAAGTAATAAATATAGAGATAAACGTGAAATAAACGATAATCGAATCCATCACCTCATCTTATGCAAAACTGGCATTTATCTAATTGAGACGAAAGAATGGACAGGGAAATTAATCCATGGCTTAACGAGAGAAAATGCGGGTATATATTCATTTATGATTGATGAAATCGGCAAGTATCAATATGAAATTGAAAAAGAAGAGACATTTGAATTTATTACGGATGGAACTTCATTAACTTTGCAAGTAAGAAATGAAGGGAATCCAGCATATAAAGCGAAAAAATTAGCTCAAACTGTATATAATTATTTGGAAGGAATACAAGTAGATATTGTAAAGGAAAAAGTGAAACCGGTTGTATATTTTGAAAATGAGAGTGGCAAAGAAGTTATTGACCTTTCTAATGAAAAATTGCCGAGATTAAAAGATAGAGAGCAAATTGTAACGTTTTTCAGAAATGAAATTTTAACAGGTAAAGTAATATATACAGCACAAGAACTACAAAAGATTAGAGATATAATTGGCCAGATGAATTATGTTACGAAGTGAAAAGTAAAGTGAGATTTTAGTCAGTGAGGGTATCCATCCTACGCTGACAATTAGTTATACCAATGGGGCTTTTACGGGCAAACTAATTTCCACTTAATTTCTTTGCTGTACGGCCGAATTTTGAGGTGTGAGTCATACTGAGCTTAAATAGTGGGATAAAGTAGGTGTGCTGGGTGAAGAAAGGTAAAAGTTCTATATTGTGGGGGATATTGTACATTTATTTTTGTTTGTATATATTAATGTACATTGCGTTTATTATCGTTATTAATATGGTTCATGTGTCATTGAGCGTAATGAGTGTTTTGGTAGTAGGAATACCGTTTATTTTATTAGTTATTATTCAAAAGTCTATCTTACATGTTTCGGAAAGGCGTAATAAAGATAAGAAACAACTGTTCACAGTAATGATGGTGGGTCTCATTCCATTAATAGTGTGCACTGTACAATTAAGTATAAATGAATATACTTCAAACTTTAATCAGAATCGGTGGTTAAATTATGAAGAAAAACGGGTACATATGGTAGATGACCTATTACAGCAGTATAAATTGATAGGAAAATCCAATGATGAAATTATAAAATTGTTGGGGGCCCCTACGGAAACAAGAGGTTTGGAAGAGGGAATTACTACTTTGTATTATCTTGGGAATGAACGTGGTTTCATTTCTATAGATAGTGAATGTCTTGTGTTGCAATTCGATAGAGATGGTAGGGTTATAGACTATAAGGTGCAACGAGATTGAAATAGTGAGAGGAAGAAGCTATACATTTTATAGCTTCTTTTCTATATTCCAATATAGAAAAAGTAGGCAAATAGTAGTCATTCCTATCTATACGAATGGGGTAGAGTTTGTTATATTGTATATGGCTATCTAGTTTAGAAGTTTACTAGATAGGATTAAATTTTTAGATTAGGGAGGGAAGTTAACACGAATTTTGATATAAGCGTGTTAAATAATTAGTATGAAAAAAGGATTTTATAATGTTTTAGCTGCATCAATTGTATTTAGTTTGGTAACGATTCCAAGTTCTTCCTATGCTGACACAGTAGAAAAGACCGTAACAATTTCAACTGACGAGCAAGCTTTAAAAAGTATTGAAACCCATATGAAAGATGAAGATGGGCGTGGAGAGGACAAAGGAATAACAAATGAAGCGCAAGGAGATTTTCTTGTACATATAATAAGTTCAACACCTTTATATGATTCTGCTGATTTACAAAAAGCGACAGGTGTTCAGATTTCAAATCAAGTAGTGAAAGCTGAGAAACGAAAAGGAAACGCTTACTATGTTGAAACATCATCTGGAGCTGGCTGGATACAAAATAGTGAAGGAAATGTAGAGGTTAAGGGAATTTATCACTTATCAAACGAACAGTTAGTAATTAATGAAGAAACAGCTACATATTCCGCACCATTCAATTCATATAAAGAAGAGAAAGTATTACAGCCGCAAACAATTATTGCTATTGGACAAGCTGGAGAGTGGTTCCAAGTCCAAATAGATAATGAGGTGAAATGGATCTATTCACCTTCAGCAAAATTTGAGGGTACAAAAGCATCTCTTATTCAAAGCACAACCCCAACTCGTAAGAAAAGTGAAGCAGTTATGTATGCAGCACCATCAGCAGAGAAAACAACGGATATTTACGGTGTACCATTAAAGGAAATGATTGTACCGACAGGAAATGAAAATATTCGTCCAGGCTATGCGATGAAACCAAAATACATTACAATTCATGAGACAGATAATTATAGTGTTGGAGCAAATGCTAGAAACCATGCACAATATTTATACAGTCAAGCAACAGGAACGACTGATCGTTCGGCATCTTGGCATTTTACAGTAGATGATAAAGAAATTTATCAACATCTACCATTAAATGAAAATGGCTGGCATGCTGGAGATGGAGCAGAAGGAACTGGTAATAGAGAATCAATTGCTATTGAAATTGCTGTCAACCAAGATGGTGATTATAATAAAGCTGTGGAAAATGCTCGCAAACTAGCGGCTTATTTAATGGGGGAATTAAATATTCCTTTAGAAAATGTGAAAAAACATCAATTTTGGAGCGGGAAAAATTGTCCGGCTATTATGATAAAGAATAATGCATGGGAACCATTCTTACAGGGAACAAAAGCTTACTATGATGCAAATCATAAAGATGATATTACAGGCGGTTGGTATGAAGCTGATATTCGTGAATTAAATAAAAGAGGTATTATGGTTGGAGATGGAAATGGTTCTTATTGGCCTGAGCGTCTTGTAACACGCGGGGAATTTGCGAATTTAGTTTCAAGATCATTACAATTACCAGAGGGGAAATCGAATTTCAAAGATTTAAACACAGCGCATCCATCGCTAGTAGATGGTATTAATCGTGCAGCTAGTGCTGGGATTATAAGTGGACGAGGAAATGACCTATTTGCACCGAATGATACGATTAAACGTGATGAAGCTGTCATTATGATTGATCGAGCGTTACAATACAAAAATATTAAGGGTAATTTAGTTCAATTACCATTCACGGATCAAAATTTAGCGTATGATAAGCAAGCTGTTCAACGTGTTTATGGGCTTGGAATTGTAAAAGGAAATGAGAACAATGAGTTTATGCCGAAAGGTTCCGCAACACGTGGAGAATCGGCAGCATTTATTAATAGAATGCTAAAAGTAATAGAGAGTAAATAATATAGAAAGGCATTCGCTTTAGCGAGTGCTTTTTTATTTTTCAATATGTTATAGAAAGGGGATGTGAATTTTGACTGGAATAAGGAATGAAAGCGGAGGTGATGCATATATTTAGATGCATTGGGTAGTTTTTTGTAATATTGTATAAAATGAAAAGGAGGTAAGACGGTGAAAAAGATACCGACTGATGTCCTGAGTAAGGAATTGATGGAAAGAGAAGGGGTTATATCTATTACAGTGAATGAATTTGAAAAGATAGAAGTGGCAGGAGTAGTTGTCTCTGGTCCAGCTGTTATTTTAATTAATCAAGATTAAGTACATATTATCAATAAAGAAAAGTAGTAAGAGCATCCGTTTAGGATGCTTTTTATTTGTATGAAAGAGAGGATATATTAGATAATTGGGGTACTGGAGGGGGATTATGTGGCAATTATTACAACGATGTTATTAATGGGTGTTTTATTAGGATTTGTTGGAGCGGGAGGAGCAGGATTTATCATCGCGATACTTACTTTAGTATTCCATATCCCTATTCATGTTGCGCTTGCAACATCTTTAACTGCTATGGCATTTACGACATTATCCGGAGTAGTAAGTCATTACCGAGAAGGGAATGTTGTGCTTGTAATAGGCGGGATTGTTGGGGGATTCGGAGCAATTGGTTCCTTTATTGGTTCAAAGTTTGGTTCGCTAATACCAGCGAATCTTCTACACTGGTTTACAGCGGGGATGTTATTTTTATCTGCAATTTTTATGTTTATTCGTTTGATTATGTTTCAAAACAGGGAGCAGTCGTCTTTAAAAGGGCATAAAGAACTTTCGAATGATAACTTGATTAAATGTATATGTCTCGGACTGGTTACTGGAATGTTAGCTGGTTCATTTGGGATTGGCTCAGCACCCTTTATCCAACTCGGATTAATGGTTCTATTAGGTTTAACGATTCGGCAATCTGTAGGGACGACAATGCTTGTTATATTACCAATCGCAATTGGAGGGGGATTTGGATATAGTTCGGAAGGGTATTTAGATTATGTATTATTAGTACAAGTTTTAATTGGGACAATGTTAGGAGCATATATAGGAGCTAAGTTTACAAATTATGCACCTCGCGTGCTACTAAGGTTTTCGATGATTATGACACCGATATTAGCTGGGTGTATGTTGTTAGTCTAGTGAGAAGTATATATAGAAAACTATTAATATGTTTTACGAATGAATTATGTAAGTAATTCATATTTCCCATATAAAAGGATTTGCTTTAATATAATGAGTGTAAAGTTCGAGTATTCGAAGTATTACTTGAATTATATCCCTATCCCTTTTCTAAAAATGCGAACAAGTTTTGCCCTATTCTATTCAATAGTTTATTGTATAGAAATATATTGTTCGATGACCATTATGGAACGCACATAATGGAAAAATCCCGATCCTTAAAGAGGATGCCCCTAATCTTCATGTGAAAATATGATCGGATGAAAGCTGACCAATTTATGGTCAGCTTTCTTTTGGTTCAATAAGTAATTCTTCTTTAATCTCTGTTTGTAATAATAAAGTTTTTCCAAAGCGGCGTTTGCACTCAGCTCTTACCTTTTGAATTGCCAGTAGCTGAGAAGTGGCGGGCACTGTGACAATGGCTTGCCGAGGTTTTCGATTTTCTTCACAAAAGACACACTCCACAACATATTTAGAAATCATACTTTCATCCTTCCATATTGAATTTCTAAGAAGGGACTGCTCATGAAGTTGATGTAATCTTTCGTCATCTTTTTACTTTTTTCCTCTTTTTTTCAAGGATAAATATAAAGAAAGATCGAAATTTAGTATGGGGGGAGATGGGATGAAAAGATGGATTGGTACGGCAGCTATATGTATGAATGAAAAGAATGAATTTTTAATGGTACTACAAGGAAAAGTAGATGAAGAGAAACGATGGACTGTGCCAAGCGGGGGACAAGAAGAGGGAGAAACACTTGAAGAGTGTTGTGTTCGTGAAGTATGGGAAGAAACGGGGTATGAAGTGGAAATTATAGAAAAACTATGCGAAAAGAAAGGGGTAACATATGGGGTACCAGTTCATGTGCATTACTATATTGTAAAGTTAATAGGCGGTAACATGAAAATACAAGACCCCGATGAGTTAATACATGAAATAGATTGGAAAGGAATAGATGAAGTGAAAGAATTACCTTTATCTTTTCCAGAGGATCAAGAGCTTTTAAATAAATACATAAATGAAAAAGCAAGTGTTTAAACACTTGCTTTTTTAGTGTAACCAAGATAAAAAAAGTGGAACGATAACTAAGCTAGCGCCGGCTGTTAAAAGCATTGATAAACTTGCAATTGTACCTTCTACAGGACCGATTTCAAATGCTTTTGATGTTCCGGTTCCATTTGCACTAGTACCTAGCATTATACCTTTAGCGAGCGCTGTTTTAATGCGGCATATTCGTATGAGAGAAGGGCCGAGTAATGCACCAGTTAAGGCAGTTAATACGACAAAAACTGCTGTTAATTGTGACATGCCACCAATCATTTCGGAAATAGCCATTGCAATAGGTGTCGTTACAATATGTGGTGCTAAACTCTGTTCTATTGATGAATCAATTTGAAAAAAATTAGCTAGTAGTGCTGAAGTAATAACTGATAGAAAAGAACCGACAATGACATTAATTAAAATAGCAGTTCCATGTTTTTTTAATAGATCAAAGTATTTATAAATTGGCCATGCGAAAGCAACTGTTGCAGGTTTTAATAATTCAGTTAGCCAATGACCACCCGATTCGTAGGTTTCGTATGGTGTATCTAATCCGAGTAATAAAGAAATTAAAATGATTGGGCATACAAGAAGTGGGGAAAGTAAGCTCCAATTCCAGCGTTGATACATTTTTTTAGATATCCAATATGTGAATAGTGTTAATAGTAAACAAAGAAAGCCGATCATTGCGTTGATCCTTTCCGCTTTAATAGCAATTCAGTTAAAAGTCCTGTTACGAGAGTGACACAAAGTGTACTAATCACGATAATTAAAATGAGATCGATTCCATATTGTGATAACGTATCTTTGTAACGAATGACAGCGACTGCAGAAGGGATGAAAAATAAAATAAGTTCTTTTAATAAAAAGTCTGCACCGTCTTGAATCCATTCTTTTTTCACTATGTTAAATTTTAATGAGATTAATAATAGGAAAATACCGATTATACTTCCTGGAACTGGGAGGTGTGCCTGTTTTGCAATCCATTCACCTGTCCAAGCGAAACAAAATAATAATAATATTTGTCCGCTTAACTTCCACCATTTCATACAGTAACCACCTCTTTCTTTTTTTACATAAAAATTGTAATAAAGAATTAACAATTTCTACTATACGTTCATTCAAAAAGTTTGTCTAATATATAAATTGTATGTTATTAATATATTAGATGTATTAATTGAAAGTGAAAAGGGTGTCCGAAATGGAATTACGGCATTTGCAATATTTTGTTGTAGTGGCAGAAGAGTTACACTTTGGACGAGCAGCTGCTCGTTTACAAATGACACAACCACCGCTTAGTCAACAAATTCAGCAATTAGAAAAAGAAATGGGAGTTATGTTATTTTCAAGAACGAAGAGAAAGGTTGAATTAACAGAAGCAGGAGAAATGTTTTTAAAAGAAGTAAAAAAAGCGTTTGAACAAATTGAAAAAGCAGTAGAAGTTGCACAAAGTGCTCAAAGGGGAGAAGTTGGATCACTTTCAATTGGATTTGTAGGTGCGGCGATATATGATATTTTACCGTCAATCGTCAGAGAGTATAGAAAGAAATTTCCGAGAGTGTCTGTGGCTTTACATGAATTGTCAACACCGGATCAAGTGCATGCACTTCATGATAATCGAATTGATATTGGATTTTTACGTCCGCCAATCTCGACGCAATTACTTGAGTTAGAACCAATTCAAAAACTTTCGTGTACGTTATGTTTACCGAAGGCACATCCGCTTGCTGACAAGGATGAAATACATATCGAAGATTTAAGAGATGAACCGTTCGTTTTTATTACGAGACCGGTATGGCCAGCTTTATACGATACAATTTTATCGCTTTGCCGCGATGTAGGCTTTAGTCCGCACATTGTTCAAGAAGCAACGGAGTATCAAACTGTTATGGGTCTTGTAGCGGCAGGTATTGGTATTACGGTAATACCTGTATCAGCAAATAAGTTGTATAAAACAGAAGTGGTATATAAGGAACTATGCGACTCTAATTTTGTAGCAGAAATGTCGGTAGCTTACAAAAAAATGAATAGTAATCCAGAGCTGTTAGAGTTCTTAAAAATTGCAAGAGAGAAAAAAAGGATTGAAGTGGAAGATGCGAAGGTTGAGTAGTTGATGAAGTTACAAGGCATTCATGATAATTAAGTTATATAAAGATTCACCTCGTTAAACAAAAAGCGGAAATGTAACTAAAGTGCATTTCCGCTTTTTGTTTCTTTTTTAAGTCCAATGCTAAAGGGATAAACATGCTTAGTTTCTAGGACTAAAGGCTTAGTAAAGATTCCGATTGTAGTGCGATGTTTAAAATGTCATATTTTTATACACTAGTAGTATAGAGTACGTATGTTATGAAGTAAGGTAGGGGAAGAAATTTATGTCTTTATTTCGGTTGGCGAAAAAAAATATACAAACATTTGCTACCAAAAGGTTAAAACAATTTATGTGGATCGCTATGAATACAATGATTTGTTTTTTTATGATATCATTCCGATTCAATGAAGTTGTAGTAAGTAAAGCAGGATATACACCTATATTTGTGAATTGGTTTTATGTTTTATTTTTATTTGTAGTTTTTGTGTGTACTTTCATTACTTATAAAATGACAACCTCTCTTTTACAGGTAAGAAGAGAGGAGTTTAAATCGTATGAAGTGGTGAATATGACGAGAAAAGAAATGTTTTGTTTATTATGTCAGGAGCAATTATTAACTTATGGAGGAGCCTTTGTTTTTGGATTAATTCATGGCATGTTATTTTTGAAATTATTTACTATTATTTTTATGAAAGCAGTAGGAATCCAAGGAGTAACAAATGCTCCGATTACGATGTATGCGATAGTGGTAACAGCAGTTGTTATGATAATCGTCATTATAATATCAATGTGGCAATGTTGTAGATTTACACAAAGGCTAAAGGGTGAAAAGTCACACGAAACGAGGAGAAAGGCATGAGAAATCATGGCTTTTTCTTCATTTATCGTTCAAGATGGAAATATTATAAAACAAAACATTTTCGTGGAAGCAAGTAAATATTACATTTTATCTTGGTTACCAACTCTTGTGTATGCGGCATTTGCCTTTATGCTTTCCGTTTTAACGAGATCAAGTGGAGGCGCAATCGGTATTTCTTTATTTCTGGCTTTATCAGGAGGAATAGTACTAATTCCAGCGGCGAGATATGAATGGGTGAAATATTTATTGCCAGCGAATACAGATTTATATGGAATTTTGAAGAGTGGAAGCTTTATTAATGGGGTAACATTCCCATTCGCTTCTTGTATGTTATTACTATACCTTTTTGTATTTTTAGGAATTTCCTATACTGTATTTTTAAAACGAGATTTAACAGCATAAGAAAAAGCCGTTAAGGAGAGAACTTAACGGCTTTTTGTTTGTAATAATTGATGAATAGCTTCTTCGGCTAATAAGGCGAAATACTCTGCGCTAATAGGCAATGCTTTTTCATCTACTGTAAAAGCAGGATGATGCCATTCGTGTGTACCACTTGTGCCCATAAAGACGAATGAACCTGGTGCTTCTTGTTGGTAAAAAGAAAAATCTTCTCCTGCCATGGATGGGTTCGGAGAGATAACATTTAGATTCATTTTCTCTGCAATCTGAATAGAAAAATCAGTGAGTACTTTATCGTTTTGAACAGCAGGAGGGCCTGGATAAAATCTGAATTCTGTTTTTACACCTAGTGCATCAGAAACGCCTTTAATAATACGTTCCATTAATGCCGGAATCTTTTCGCGTGTTTCAGTTTGGAATGTACGAACAGTTCCTTCTAATGTAGCTTTTTCAGGAATAACGTTCCACGTATTCCCTGAATGAATGTTTGTTACACTTACGACAGCGTTATGAGAAGAACTAATATTGCGGCTTACAATTGTTTGCAAAGCCATAACGATTTGAGATGATGCAACGATAGGATCGACGCCAGCATCAGGTACAGCTGCATGTGTTCCGACGCCGTGGATTTCAATTTCAAATCGATCGACTCCGGCCATTAGTGGACCGTCTTTAATACCGATTGTACCTACTGGTAAATCAGGTTTATTATGCATTCCAAAAATGGCTTGTACATTCTTTAAATGTCCAGCTTCAACAACTTTACATGCTCCGTTTCCGCTTTCTTCAGCAGCTTGAAATATAAAGCGAACAGTTCCGTTAAGGGATGCTTCTTTTTCTTTTAATAAGTAAGCTGCACCCAACATAGCAGCTGTATGAAAATCATGCCCGCAAGCATGCATTTTGCCGTGTATTTTTGAAGTGTATGGAAGGTCTGTTTCTTCCTGAATCGGGAGGGCATCAATATCTGCACGAAGCGCCACAACAGGCCCGCTTTTATTACCAGAAATTTCAGCGATAATTCCTGTTTCTAAATTGGAATCAATAATAGTAATATTAGCTTCTTCTAACCAATTTTTTATCGCTTTTGTCGTTTCAAATTCTTCGTACGATAGTTCTGGGTATTCGTGTAAATGTCGACGAATAGAAATAAGTTTTTCTGTTAATTGATTTGGAATGGATGCCACTTATTATACCCTCTTTCTTAAATGAAATATTTGTATTCATTATATAACACAATAATAAAAGAGAGGATTCTCAAATGAAAATCCTCTCTCGTTTATGCGGCAACTTTTTTATGAGTATGCTGTTTTCTATAACGTCCACGCATTGCATATGCAATTTGCGGGATTGCGATACCGATTAAAATAAGTGATACACCGAACCATTGTGAAGAAAGCACAGCTTCTTTTAAAACGAATACAGACATAATTGTTGTAACAGGTAGTTCGGCTGCACCAAGAATAGTCGCTAGACCAGAGCCGATTTTTGGAATGCCGATTGTAAAGGCAATGGACGGAATAACGATACTAAATGTTCCTAATCCTAAGCCGTATTTCCAAAGGCCTTGAGAAATTGCCCCGCTAAAAAGAAATGTTGGCGGGAATACGATCATAACTAAAGTTAAAGCACCAGCCATTAAAAGAACACCACGTGGTAATGAAGGTACTTCAACAGCAACTTTACCACTTACGAAAATGTATGTTGCAAATGTAATAGCAGATAGTAAGCCTAAAATGATTCCAGTCGTATCGAAATCACCTACTGAGTTTTCTAATAAACCGCTTGATAAAAATGTACCTGCAAGTAAGAAAATAACCGAAATTACTTTTTCTTTTGAAGGCAATGTTTTCGTTGCGACTGCCTCAATGATAATCCCAACCCAAACGAACTGGAATAGAAGTATAATTGCAATAGAAGCTGGTACAGTTTTTAAGGAAGCGTAATAAAAAATACCAGTAAAACTTGCAGACGTTCCTGCGACGAATAAAATTAACATTTGTTTAAGTGGAACACGATGCCTAGAAAGTAGAAGTGTAATAGCAAGTAAAATAATCCAACCGAACAAATACTGGCTACCAATTACCTCTCCAAGTGAAAATCCTTCTGCATATGCAAGTTTAACAAAAATAGCTAAAACCCCATAACTACACGCTCCTAATAAAACTAAAAGAGAATAACGAAGCATGAAAAATTCCTCCCCATCTATATGAAACTATTCCGTAACGGACAAATATAACTAGAGGGAAGTATACAAAATTAAAAATGTAGGGTCAAATAAAAGAAAAGTGTGACATTTTATAGAATAATAATAAAAGTATGATATTTATGCATAATCTTGAAATTAATAATAATGGAAGTATTGTAAAATCAGCTTTGTATTGTATAAAGACAGCATTTTAAAAAAATGTTTTTTATGTCAATATGTGTGTAATCAATCGCAATGTGCTAATGATTTGAGAAACTATGGAACCTTTGTTATGTTAGTAACAATTAGAAAGAGTTTCAAAATTCGATTGAGATTTTTCTATATAATAGAAGGAAATGAAAACGTTTTATTAGAAAGTGTGTGAAAGGGTAGTTTTACTCATTGTCATGTTGGAAAAGTTAGTTCATGAATTGTCCATAGCATTTTTATTTGTTTTTGCTACAATATTGAGGAGGAGAGGAGTGGAATAATGCAAGATATTAGTATTTTTTTAGCGTTTGGCGCTGGGTTCTTATCATTTATTTCCCCATGTTGCTTACCGCTTTATCCGGCATTTTTATCATACATAACAGGTATGTCGGTTTCTGAATTGAAAGAAGAAAATGCAATGCTTCGCAAAAGAAGTATGATACATACAGCGTTTTTCTTACTTGGGTTTTCAATTATATTTATTGCAATTGGATTTGGTACAAGTTTTATCGGAGGAATCTTTACGGATTATAAAGATTTAATTAGACAGTTAGGTGGTATATTTATCATCGTGTTCGGTCTTATTATTGTCGGTGTGTTTAAGCCGAAATTTTTAATGCAAGATCGTAAATTTACTTTTAAAAACCGTCCGAGTGGTTATTTTGGTTCAGTTCTAATTGGATTAGCATTTGCTGCAGGATGGACACCTTGTACAGGGCCCATATTAGTGTCTGTAATTGGATTAGCTGCAACAAATCCAGAATCAGCAATGGTTTACATGATCGCTTACATACTTGGATTTGCTATCCCATTTTTCCTGCTTTCATTCTTTATTACGAAAATGTCTTGGATTAAAAGAAATAGCATGACATTCATGAAAGTCGGAGGATACATTATGATTGTCATGGGGGTCTTCCTGTACTTTAACTGGATGACGAAAATTATCGTATATTTCTCAAGTTTATTTGGTGGTTTTACCGGTTTCTAGTATTATTCCGTGAAAATGTTGGAAATACTAACGGAAAAGCATATAATGAAATTATATTTTGCGTATAGCCACAAAAAAAGGATGAGAAAATATGAACATAGTCGTTTTATCAAGTATCGTTGCTGTTTGTATGGCCGTTGGTGCGATGTTTATTCGTTTAAAAGCAGCTAAGAAACCTGCAACATTGAAAAAAATTATACTCCCACCGTTTTTTATGAGTACGGGAGCATTGATGTATGTTTTTCCTGAATTTCG
This sequence comes from Bacillus sp. LK2, assembly GCF_001043575.1. Taxonomy (NCBI): domain Bacteria; kingdom Bacillati; phylum Bacillota; class Bacilli; order Caryophanales; family Bacillaceae; genus Bacillus; species Bacillus sp. LK2. The sequence goes on along the minus strand of NZ_LDUK01000006.1, from coordinate 125,386 downwards.
ATTAACTCCAGCCGAAATGTTAGAAGCGATTGGTGTCGGTCTGTTTTTCTCTATTTTTCTTATTAAAACATCTAAGTTTGAAATACGCGGACAAGAGATTTATTTGAAGCGTTCAAAAGCATTTGTATTTATTTTAATTGGATTACTTGTAGTGCGTATCGTGTTTAAAACATATTTAAGCCAATCTCTTGATTTAGGACAACTTAGCGGCATGTTCTTCTTACTAGCGTTCGCAATGATTGTTTCGTGGAGAATTGCGATGTATCGTTCCTTTACGAAATTGCAGAAGGAAATGGAAAAAGAAGATGATTTTTATAATGAAAAAGATATGAAGCTAACTTGAAAACTGTATATGTATAAAATAAAAAAGACAGCGTCAAAGGCGCTGTCTTTTTTATCGAAAATAATGTGAAGTTACTTTGCGAGTAAAGATTTATAGTTAGAATAATCAATCTTTTTTTCTTGCAGTTTTTTAACTAAAAATTTATGGTCACGCTTTGGTGTGGCAACGATATATCCTTTAATAATTAAATCTTGTGTAATTCTAGGTGCATTTTCTTGTAATGCAAGTTCGCCAATTTTACCAGCAATTTTTGATTTAGCAACATCACGAAATAGTTCAGGAACGGGACTCACTAGTTCCTCTAATAATTGTTTTTGTTTGTCATCCCATAAATGTCTAGTTTTATTAATATAGTGCTCTTCCCAATCTAAAATGGACATACCGTCTTCTTTCGGTAAACGTTTTAGGAATTTTCTGAACATAAAATATCCACCAATAGACATAAGTCCTAATAATACAACAGTCCAAACGACTATAAACCAACTAAACCAACCTTCAAGCAATTGCATGCCCTCCTTTAATGAAAGCAGTAGTTTTCTATTATTTATATTATAAGCAGTGAGATTCATAGAAAGCAAGAACGCTTGGTCAGTTTGACCAAGCGTTATAGTTTAAACGAAGTATAGTTGTTCAACACATAAATTATTATTATCGTCTTCAACGTATTCAATAATAAGTGTGCCAACTTTACGATCTTTATCTTCAGTTGTGAAAATAGAGTAAGAAGTAAAACGTGTTGTTGATAAGCCGCTTATATGTGTAGGTAAAGAAATGTAGTCGTTATCGCGGAAGAATTCCATCAGTTCAACATCTTCAAATTCTTTTCGGTCAACTTGTTTGTTTGTATATTGGCGTTGAAGTTGCTTTAAAGATTCATTCCAAGAAATTGCTTTTGTGTCGTATACCATTGTTCTATCTCCTTACTGTATGTAATTGTTAAGAACATACGTTCTATGTTAGTATACTCTTTTTATAAGAAAAGTGGAAGCAAAAAATAATGTAAGCTTGGAAATCCAAGCTTACATATAAATGCGTTCATAATCATTTCTATTTTTCATTATAAGTCAGATGGGAATAGGAAACAAGATGATAAGTATTTTGTTGATAGTTTTCAAAATTCTATATATTATAAAATTAGTTTACTATGAGGGAAAAGGAATGAGAGGTATGACTTATGTAATTTCACTTCAAGGACCGATGGCAAGTGGAAAAACAACATTGGCTAAAAGGTTAGAGAAATATGGGCTTTCGGTTATATATGAAAATCCATATCCAATTGTAGAAAAACGAAAAGAATTGAATTTAGATATGAACTCAAAAGAAGGGTTTATTACAAATCAAAAAATGTTTATTGAAGCAAAAATAAAGGAATTTCAAAATGTGAAAGGTTCGGTCATGATTTTTGATCGTGGGCCGGAAGACATTGAATTTTATACACTATTTTATTCGACGATTATAGGAGAAGAATGGGATATAGAAACCGAATTAAAAGATGAATTGTATAAATTAAGAGAATGTCGTTCGGATGCAATTTTTTATTTAGATGTTTCAAAAGAGAATGTATATGATAGAAAAAAGAATGATATAACAAGAAATCGAAGTACATTTGGGGAACAATTTAAATTAGTAGAAACCGAAAAAGAATGGTATAAAAAATTTCCTGTAACTTATGTGGACACGAATACATTATCAGTGAACGAATTAGAAGCATATTTTATGGAATGGTTAAGGGAGAAAGGAATATGAAAAAAATACTTTTATTCGTATACCCAACATTTGCGGAGTTTGAAATTACGGTAGCAACGGCATTACTGAAAAATAATTATGAGATTATTACAGCGGGTTTAACGAAAGAAATGATTATAAGTGAAACAGGCTTACAATTACAGCCGCATATAGAATTAAATGAAGTGTGTGTGGAAGAGTTTGAGGGGATTCTTATTCCAGGAGGAGACGAAGTACATTTGAAAGATGCAGAACTGCTCTTTTCAGTTATTCGTCAATTTCATGAACAAGAAAAATTAGTGGCAGCAATTTGCGCTGGACCGTATGCGTTAGCAAAAGCAGGGTTATTTAAAGAAATCTCTTATACAGTAACGATAGATTATCAAAAATTAGATTGTTTTCCAGTAGAAAATTTTGTGTATACAGAAGTTGTACAGCACTCAAATATTATTACAGCACAAGGACATGCATTTGTACCATTTGGAATAGCGATTGCCTCTTATTTTGGGGTAGCGAATGAACATAATACAAATTTTTATCGTGGAAATGGCAATATAATGATGGAGAAACTTTTAGCGGAAAATGTGTAAAAGCTAGCAAATGCTAGCTTTTTTCCTTTTTACATCGATAAATCGCTAACGTTTTCGGATCGCTCCATATACCGTCATGAAGAGTTAATTCATTTTCTATTTCTTTTTTCAACCAGTCCTTCATTTCGGCGTGAAGGTATATATTATCAGGTATATTCAGAGACGGAAACATGCTAGAAATATAGTTTACGATTGGAGTGGCATGATGAAAAATAAGTGCATTATGAATAATTGTTTCTTCAACAGTTGAAAAAACAGATTGTAATAGCTCTTTACCATTTTCTAAACAAAATGGAGCTGCGGATGGTGATGTTTTTGGTAAATCAAATGCAACTAACATTTTGTTACACATTTCATCTATACGAGGTAATGAAACTTTAGAATTTGTTGTAGCTAAAAGGCCGCCGCCGGGACGAATTACTTTATGGAATCCTTGAATTGTTTTTTCGACATCTTTCATGTGATATAACATATGCCTTGCGACTATCCAGTCATAACAATTATCTTCGAAAGGAAGTTTGCTAGCATCACCCAGTTTCCATTCAATTATGCTATTCTTTATTGCAGCTTCAGAAAGCATAGTTTCCGATTGATCAAAACCGGTTAGATGTCCTGTATGACCATTCGTTTGCAAAAGGGAAAGAAATTTTCCGTTAGCGCACCCGACCTCTAATATTTTTTCTTTCCCTTGGAGCTGTAAATGTTCAATGACGACTTCATCTACATTCACTCGTTTCTTTTCAAAATGTTTATGCGTATCGATACGTGTTTGTAAATGGTTGCTTACGTTGTATTGGCGTTTTACATCATTCATTTTTTCATATTCCACCTTCGTGCAAAATTGCTGGATTGCATGTGTTAATACGTCTGTTTTATTTAAACCTTCGTAATGGAGTGCTGCTTCAAATCTTTCAAGTAATTTTTCTTCAATTCGAAAATGAATATCTTTTCGCTTCGCCACTGAAATCTCGCTCCTTTGCATCTGTTAGTGCGACTATAGCACGCTTGAAAAATTTGTGTAAATAATTTGTGTACACAAATTGGAGAAAATTAAAAAATTATTTGAATCATCATTTAAACTATTGACGATTTAAACGTTTTCATATATTCTTAAATTAAGTAATATTCAAATAATTCAAAAGAAATGAGAGAGTCACATGCTTCTTCAAGGAACACATCGAATTGGTCGGATGGCCATGCTGTTGGCACTTGCGGATGAGAATGAAAGCCCTGTATTATCTATTCCAAAAGGTTGGAAATATTGTACGGGGAAAGTGGGTTCGATGAATTCGCAAAAAGTTGTAGCAGCAATGGAAACAGCGGCTAAGAGCAACCAAGTTATTGAAACAGACGTTTACAGAGAAACACATGCACTTTATCATGCAATAATGGAAGCTTTGTACGGAGTGACGAGAGGTCAAATTCAGTTAGCAGACGTTCTTCGTACAGTAGGACTTCGCTTTGCGATAGTGCGCGGTACACCATACGACGGTAAAAAAGAAGGCGAATGGGTTGCTGTTGCATTATATGGAACGATTGGTGCACCTGTAAAAGGATCTGAGCATGAGGCGATTGGTTTAGGAATTAATCACATATGATTTGCCCATAGTCTATTAGTTAGAAGGGGGCCTTGCTTTTTAGGACAGAAGTCTGTCTTAAAAAGGTAAGGTCCCCTTTTGCTTTTTTTAAGGAGGAAAAATGATGATTACGTTAACAGGACACACATTGACAGTTGAAGAAATGGAGAGGTTGTTACTTGAAGGTGAAGGTGTAACAGCTTGCCCAAATAGTATGCAAAAGGTAGCGGAGTGCCGCGAAGTAGTTGAGAAAATTGTAGAAGATGGAAAAGTTGTTTACGGTATTACAACTGGATTTGGAAAGTTTAGTGATGTGCTTATTCAAAAAGATGATGTAAAGGCACTTCAGCACAATTTAATTCAATCACATGCGTGCGGGATAGGTGATCCATTCCCAGAAGAAGTATCACGCGGTATGTTAATTTTACGAGCTAATACGATGTTAAAAGGAGTATCTGGCGTTAGACCACTTGTTGTAAATATGCTTCTTGAGTTTGTAAATCGCAAAATTCATCCAGTCGTTCCGCAACAAGGGTCACTAGGAGCGAGCGGTGATTTAGCACCTTTATCTCATCTTGCTCTCGTTTTATTAGGTGAAGGTGAAGTGTTCTACAAGGGAAAACGAGTTCATGCGATGGTTGCTCTTACAGAAGAGGGGCTTGAACCTATTGAATTAGAAGCGAAAGAAGGTCTTGCGTTAATCAATGGTACGCAAGCGATGACAGCGCAAGGAGTTCTTTCTTATATAGAAGCAGAAGCAACGGCTTATCAAGCTGAATTAATTGCTTCTATGACAATTGAGGGATTACGCGGCATTATTGATGCATTTGATGAAAATGTTCATAAAGCACGTGGGTATAAAGAGCAAGTGGAAGTAGCAAGTAGAATTCGTGACGTTCTTCATGATAGTAAACTTGTGACAAAACAAGGAGAACTTCGTGTGCAAGATGCATATTCACTTCGCTGTATCCCGCAAGTGCACGGTGCTTCTTGGCAAGTTTTAAATTATGTGAAAGAAAAATTAGAAATCGAAATGAATGCAGCGACAGATAATCCACTTATTTTTGATGGTGGGGAAAAAGTAATTTCAGGTGGTAACTTCCACGGACAACCGATTGCATTTGCGATGGATTTCTTAAAAGTAGGAATGGCAGAACTTGCAAATATTTCAGAGCGCCGAATTGAGCGCCTAGTAAATCCGCAATTAAATGACTTACCACCATTTTTAAGTCCAGAACCAGGACTTCAATCTGGTGCAATGATTATGCAATATGCAGCGGCTTCGCTCGTTTCTGAAAATAAAACGTTAGCACATCCGGCGAGTGTAGATTCAATTCCATCGTCAGCTAACCAAGAAGATCACGTAAGTATGGGAACAATCGCTTCACGTCATGCGCATCAAATTATTCAAAATGTAAGACGTGTTCTTTCAATTGAGATGATTTGTGCGATGCAAGCAGCAGAGTATCGTGGTACTGAAAACATGAGTACAGTGACGAAAGCGTTCTATCATCAAGGCCGTCAGCAAGTGCCTTCTATTACAAATGACCGCATATTCTCAACGGATATTGAAAATATCGCGCATTGGTTAAAAGCGAACTATTCAATAAAAGAAAGATTAGATGTAAACGCAGCAATATAAAATGAGAAAAGGGAGAGATTGAAATGGAAAAAGTAAAACAAACAATTCGTGCGCAAAGAGGTACTGAGTTACAAACGAAAGGATGGGTTCAAGAAGCTGCACTTCGAATGTTAATGAACAATTTAGACCCTGAAGTAGCTGAAAAACCAGAAGAATTAGTTGTATATGGCGGAATTGGCCGTGCAGCTCGTAACTGGGAAAGCTACAATGCAATTGTAGATTCATTAAAAACGTTAGAAAGTGATGAAACGTTACTTGTTCAATCAGGAAAACCAGTTGCAATTTTCAAATCACATGAAGATGCGCCTCGCGTTCTTTTAGCGAACTCAAATTTAGTACCGAAGTGGGCGAACTGGGATCACTTCCGTGAACTAGAGAAAAAAGGCCTTATGATGTACGGACAAATGACAGCAGGTAGCTGGATTTACATTGGAACACAAGGGATTTTACAAGGAACATATGAAACATTTGGGGAAGCTGCACGTCAACATTTCGATGGTTCATTAAAAGGTACATTAACACTTACTGCTGGTTTAGGTGGTATGGGTGGTGCACAACCTCTTGCTGTAACGATGAACGGCGGTGTTGTAATTGCTATTGATGTTGATAAGCGCAGCATCGATCGTCGTATCGAAAAGAGATATTGTGATATGTATACAGAATCTTTAGAAGAGGCATTAACTGTTGCGAACGAGTATAAAGAGAAGAAAGAACCAATTTCAATTGGATTGTTAGGAAATGCAGCAGAGATTTTACCAGAACTAGTGAAGCGCAATATTACGCCAGATTTAGTTACGGATCAAACATCTGCTCATGATCCATTAAACGGTTATATTCCAGTAGGTTACACATTAGAAGAAGCAGCGAAACTTCGTGAAGAAGATCCAGAACGTTACGTACAATTATCAAAAGAAAGTATGAAAAAACATGTGGAAGCAATGCTTGCAATGCAAGAGAAGGGCGCGATTACATTTGATTATGGAAATAACATTCGCCAAGTTGCTTTCGATGAAGGATTAAAAAATGCTTTCGATTTCCCAGGATTCGTTCCAGCATTTATCCGTCCGTTATTCTGTGAAGGAAAAGGACCATTCCGCTGGGTAGCTCTTTCTGGTGACCCAGAAGATATTTATAAAACAGACGAAGTTATTTTACGCGAGTTCGCGGATAATGAGCATTTATGTAATTGGATTCGTATGGCTCGTCAGCAAGTTGAGTTCCAAGGTCTTCCATCACGTATTTGTTGGCTTGGTTACGGAGAGCGTGCAAAATTTGGCCGCATCATTAATGAAATGGTGGCAAATGGTGAATTATCGGCACCGATCGTTATCGGTCGTGACCATTTAGATTGCGGATCTGTAGCATCTCCAAACCGTGAAACAGAAGCGATGAAAGACGGTAGTGATGCAGTAGCAGACTGGCCAATTTTAAATGCATTAATTAACAGTGTAAACGGTGCGAGCTGGGTATCTGTTCACCACGGTGGTGGTGTTGGTATGGGTTATTCACTTCATGCTGGAATGGTTATTGTTGCAGATGGAACTGAAGCAGCAGCAAAACGTATTGAACGCGTATTGACTTCTGACCCTGGTATGGGTGTTGTTCGTCACGTTGATGCAGGATATGGCTTAGCTGTTGAAACAGCGAAAGAAAAAGGCGTTAACATTCCAATGATGAAATAAGGGGGAAGAAACATGCTGGACACTTTACTAATAAATATCGGTCAATTACTAACAATGGATCAAGAAGATGGCTTGTTAAGACGGGAAGCGATGAACACGCTTCCTGTTATTGAAAACGGTGCTGTTGGAATTGAAAACGGCGTAATTACTTTCGTTGGAACAGCGGAAGAAGCAAAAGGATTACAAGCGAAAGAGGTTATTGATTGCGGCGGGAAAATGGTTTCTCCTGGTCTTGTTGATCCGCATACGCATCTTGTATTTGGTGGATCTCGTGAAAATGAAATTGCGCTGAAATTACAAGGAGTTCCGTACTTAGAAATTTTAGAACAAGGCGGAGGTATTCTTGCGACTGTAAATGCAACGAAACAGGCATCGAAAGAAGAACTTGTTCAAAAAGCAAAATTCCATTTAGACCGTATGCTATCTTTCGGTGTGACAACTGTAGAAGCGAAAAGTGGTTACGGATTAGATGATGAGACGGAATGGAAACAATTAGAGGCAACTGCACAATTACAAAAAGAGCATCCAATCGATTTAGTTTCAACATTTTTAGGTGCTCATGCAGTTCCGAAAGAGTACAAAGGAAAATCAAAAGAATTTTTACAATGGATGCTAGATTTATTACCAGAAATGAAAGAGAAGCAATTAGCTGAGTTCGTTGATATTTTCTGTGAAACAGGCGTGTTCTCTGTAGAAGAATCAAAAGAATTTTTATTAAAAGCGAAAGAACTTGGCTTTGATGTGAAAATTCATGCAGATGAAATCGACCCTCTTGGTGGTGCTGAAGCAGCGGCTGAAATTGGTGCAGCATCAGCGGACCATTTAGTTGGCGCTTCTGATAAAGGAATTGAAATGCTTGCAAATTCTAATACAGTAGCAACATTATTACCAGGAACAACTTTTTATTTAAATAAAGAAAGTTTCGCACGTGGACGCAAAATGATTGATGAAGGTGTTGCGGTTGCTTTAGCTACAGACTTTAATCCAGGTAGCTGTCCAACTGAAAACATTCAGCTTATTATGAGCATTGCGATGCTGAAACTGAAAATGACACCAGAAGAAGTTTGGAATGCGGTAACAGTTAACTCTGCTCACGCAATTAATCGTGGTGATGTAGCGGGGAAAATTAGAGTTGGTCGTAAGGCAGATTTAGTTTTATGGGATGCTTATAATTATGCTTACGTACCGTACCATTACGGTGTTAGTCATGTAAATACAGTATGGAAGAATGGTAATATCGCATATACAAGAGGTGAACAATCGTGGAGCACGGCCACTATTTAAAGAAGAATGCAAAGTTTATCGATCGTGAAGTGACGAAATGGAGCGAAATGATTAAAGATTGGGAGGAAGGTGTAGAAATATTCGGTGCTGCCTTAATTGGAGCACCTCTTTCTAAACCATCCATTAGTCATTCAGGGGCATGTTTTGCACCGAAAACGATTCGTTCAATGTTAGATGCATATAGCACATATGCAATTACAGAAGAACACGACATGAAAGAAAGTGTCCTGTATGATTGCGGTGATATTACGATGCATGTTACAGATATAAAAGAAAGTCATAATCGAATCGCGAAAACAGTTGGTCACTTAACGAAAGTGAATCCGAAAATGATACCAATTGTTCTTGGTGGTGACCATTCTATTAGTTTTCCGAGTATAAGTGGTTTTGCAAATAGTAAAGGAAAGATCGGTATTATTCAATTTGATGCCCATCATGATTTACGTAATTTAGATGATGGTGGCCCATCAAATGGTACACCGTTCCGTAGTTTACTAGAAAATGATGTCATTACAGGAAAACAACTCGTTCAAATTGGGATTCGTAATTTTTCAAATGCACGGGCGTACCATGAATATGCAAAAGAGCATGGCGTGACTGTGTATACAATGAAAGATGTAAGAGAGCGAGAAATAAAAGATATTATTACAGAAAGTATTGAAGTATTAAGAAAACAAGGCGTGACTTCTATTTATATTTCTCTTGATATGGACGTATTAGACCAAGCGTTTGCGCCAGGTTGTCCAGCAATCGGCCCTGGAGGAATGGATAGTACGACTTTACTTGATGCGATTGAATTCCTTGGAAAAGAGCCGCTCGTTCAAGGGATGGATATTGTAGAGATTGATCCAACTCTTGATTTTAGAGATATGACGAGCCGAGTAGCAGCGCAAGTTATTATGAGTTTTCTTTTAGCGCGAGAAACGATTGAGAAAGAGATTCGTATATAAGGAGGAACCTCTCTATTGTTAGAGGGGTTTTTTTCTATATACGAATATTTCTAGATAAGAGCGTATAAATTGACGTTACTATTTAAAAGTAAGTATGATGCGATTATAGTAAGTTTTTTATAAGGGGGAAGAAAAATGGCAAGTTCAAACAATAAAGCAGCAAATATTTATGCAGGAACAAATATAAATAATTGGGGAGCTTTTGAAAACATTGAAGAAACGAAGTTATTTGATCCGATTCAAATTGGATCTTGGTCTCTTCGTAATCGCATAGCGATGGCACCGATGACGAGATGTTTTGCAAATAATGAGACGGGAGTAGTTGGTGCTGACGTAGTAGAGTATTACCGAAAACGTGCTGCTGATGGGATTGGATTAATTATTACAGAGGGAATCGTCATTAGCCCAAGAGCAAAAGGGAATCCAGGAGTACCAGGTATTTATACGAAAGAGCAAGTGAATTCTTGGAAGCCTGTTACAGAGGCAGTACATAAAGAAGGCGGAACGATTATTGCGCAAATATGGCATGTCGGACGCATGAGTCATCATGAAATAATTGGTGGCCAATTGCCGCAAGCACCGTCAGCAATCGCTGCAGAGGGAAATGTTCCGCGTTTCCGAAAACCGTTTGATACGCCAGAAGCAATGACAATAGAAGAAATAAAAGAAGTTATCGGTCAATATGCACAAGCTGCGAAAAATGCGATCGAAGCTGGATTCGATGGCGTTGAAATTCACGGTGCACACGGATATTTAATTGATCAATTCACTTATGAATTCGCGAATAAGCGAACAGATAAATACGGTGGAGACTTAAAGCAAAGGCTAACATTTATGAAAGAAGTAACAGAGGCTGTTATAGAAGCAGTTGGAGCTGATAAAACACTTCTTCGCTTCTCTGCCTTTAAAGGTGATAACCCTACTTATATGTGGGAAAATCCAGAACTTGCGATTGAGACTTTTGTAAATATGTTCAAAGAAGTTGGATTAACAATGATCCATCCGTCAACGATGAATTATACAGCAGTTATTGCTGACGGAAAGAATTTTCATCAATTAGTAAGAAAATATTGGGATGGTACTATCGTAGGAGTAGGGAATTTGAATCCGAAAGAGGCAGAAGAAGCATTGCAAGAGGGAACAATTGATGTAGCGGCATTTGGAAGACCGTTAATTGCGAACCCAGATTTTGTTCATCGAATTAAAAATGCTGAAAGTTTAGTCGAATATGATGCGAAAGAGCATCTTGCTACGTTAGTGTGAATAAGGATAAAAAGAGAACACATCGAGTGTTCTCTTTTTATTATGGAACTTCATATATAGGGGGAAGCAGAATGAATGAAGCGCTACTCGTTATTATTAGTATATTGCTCTTTTTGATGCTACTTCTAATTATCTTTTTTATCATTACATTTTTTATTAAAAAACGGACGCATCATTCTATCTTAAAATTGCATCCATATTTAGGAAGGATGCGCTATTTACTTGAAAAGATAGGACCGGAATTCCGGCAATATTGGTTTGACCATGATACTGATGGAAAACCTTTTTCGCGTTACGATTTTCAAAGTGTTATGTTTTTAGCAAAATATCGTTCTGAAATACTTGGTTTTGGATCAAAACGAGATTTTGATGCTTCTGGCTATTATATTGCTAATACATTATTTCCAACATTAACAGATGAATTAAGTGTGAATCTAACGCAAGAGCGTGAGGGAAAAAAGTATGTGATTCAAAAAGAGGGATTATTTTCAAGAAGAGAGAAATTGACAGCGGATACAACAAACCTTTGGTTATACGAAGAAGACGATGCAATTATAGTCGGTGAAAATCGTAAATATCCATGGAAACTACATGGCATGTTCGGTGCATCAGCGACTTCTTACGGTGCAATTGGAGAAAATTATATTTTATCAACTGGATTTGGAGCGAAAATGGCAGGTGGTTCATGGATTAATACTGGAGAAGGAGGCGTAATACCGGAACATTTACATACAGGTGCAAATATTATTGCACAAATTGGTCCAGGGTTATTCGGATATCGTGATGAGGAAGGTAATTTTTCAATGAAGGAATTTATTGAAAAAGCGAGAGAAAGCAATATTAAAGCATTTGAGTTGAAATTTGGGCAAGGAGCAAAAATACGTGGTGGTCATTTAGAAGGACAGAAGGTAAATGAGAAAATTGCTTCCGTTCGGAAAGTACGAGAAGGAGAGACGATTAATTCGCCAAATCGATTTTCATTTATTAATAATGCGGTAGAGGCTTTATATTTTATTCAAAATTTGCAAGAAAACGGCGGTAAACCAGTCGGTATGAAAATTGTAATTGGTCAACAGGAGCCGTTGGAAGACTTATTGAAAACAATGAAAGAATTAAACATCTATCCAGATTTTATTACAATCGATGGTTCAGAAGGTGGATCAGGTGCAACGTATAAATCGATGGCAGATAGTATGGGGCTTCCACTTATTCCAGCATTAATTACATTTATTGATACAGCGAATCATTATGGGGTTCGGGATAAATTAAAGGTGTTTGCCTCCGGGAAATTAGTCACACCAGATAAAGTGGCAATCGCTTTAGCAATTGGAGCAGATGCTGTAAATTCAGCCCGTGGATTTATGATGGCAAGCGGCTGTATTATGGCACTTCAATGTAATTCAGGACAATGTCCATCAGGTGTTGCGACAACGAATCCTCACTATCAAAAAGCGTTAGATCCGTATGAGAAGAAATGGCGAGTAATGAACTATATAATTAGTATGAGATATAGTTTGTTTTCATTAGCGGCGGCAGCGGGAGTAAAGAGTCCGCGCCATTTAACGAGAGAGCATATTGTGTTTAAAGATGAGACTGGGAGGGTGATTTCTCTTTCGGAATTGTTTCCCGACGTAAGCGAGAAGTAAATGTGTAAGGATGTAGCTAAATAAAAAATGTTGGTCAAAAGTCATACATTTGTATGGCTTTTTTGATTATAGGAATATAGGGAAGTTAGAAAAATATTGCTCGAATATTTCCGCTTGTCGTTTGTACCTTTTATAATATATAGTTAATATACAGCAGTTGTCAGAAAAATATTTTTGATGAAAAAATTAAACGGGATCCTCATTGACAATGAAAAATAATTAGATTATAATAAATCTCGAATTCAAGATAATTTCGAAGGTATTCTAAATAGTAAAACCGATATTTTATATAATAGTAAACTAAGCATATTGTAGGAACTGTAGTTTTTTTTTGTTAATTATCTCGAATTCGAGATAATTTTAAATAGGGTGGAATGTGTGAGTTTTTAAGGGATATCTCAAATTCGAGATAAAATGACATTACGGATTGAACTTAATCAAATGGACAAAATGAATAATGAATTTTAGCGTATAGCAGTTCTTTAAAAATGAAATAAAAAAAGGAGTGGGCGAAATGGAAAAGAAAACAATGGGGATTCATCATATTACAGCAATCGTAGGTCATCCACAAGAAAATGTAGATTTCTATGCAGGTGTATTAGGTTTGCGTTTAGTAAAACAAACAGTGAATTTTGATGATCCAGGTACGTATCACCTTTACTTTGGGGATGAAGGAGGAAAGCCAGGAACAATTATTACATTTTTTCCTTGGGCAGGTGCTCAACAAGGTGTCATAGGAGATGGGCAAGTAGGAATAACTTCATACGTTGTACCTAAAGGTACTATAGGATTTTGGGAAAAGAGATTAGAGCACTTCGATATTTCATATACAAAAATGACCCGCTTTGGAGAACAGTATTTAGAATTTGATGACCCGCATGGTTTGCATCTAGAGATTGTTGAAAGAGAAGACGGCGAAGCGAATAATTGGAGTTTTGGAGGAGTTACGCCAGAAGTTGCGATTAAAGGATTTGGTGGTGCTGTCCTTTTATCTGCACAGCCTCAAAAAACTGCCGAACTGTTAGAACATGTAATGGGGCTTGAAAAAGTTGGAGAAGAGGGAGAGTTTGTTCGATTCCGTTCTTCAGCTGAAATTGGAAATGTAATTGATTTAAAGTTAAATTCTATTGGACGCGGGCAAATGGGTGTTGGTACGGTTCACCATATTGCATGGAGAGCTATTAATGATGCTGATCAATTAGACTGGAAAGAACATGTTTCACGCTTCGGATATGGTGTTACTCCTGTTCAAGATCGAAATTATTTTAATGCCATTTACTTTAGAGAGCACGGGGAAATTTTATTTGAAATTGCAACGGATCCTCCGGGATTTGCACATGATGAAACGCAAGCAACGATGGGTGAAGAATTAATGCTTCCTGAGCGATATGAACCACATAGAAAACAGATTGAACAAGTACTATTACCAATTGAAGTAAGAGAATTAGACTAATTATATAAGTGATTGAAAGGGGATAAAGGATAATGATGAAACATGTTTTTCAAAAAGGAAAAGATGCGTCAAAACCAACACTATTATTGCTACATGGTACGGGTGGAAATGAATTAGATTTATTACCGCTTGCCGAAAGAATTGATTCAGAATCTTCTGTATTAAGTGTTCGTGGGAATGTGTTAGAAAATGGAATGCCTCGTTTCTTCCGTAGATTAGCAGAGGGTATTTTTGATGAAGAGGATCTCGTTTTCCGTACGAAGGAATTGAATGAATTTTTGAATGAAGCAGCAAAAACATATGGATTTGATAGAGATAATATTGTAGCTGTTGGATACTCAAATGGAGCAAATATTGCAGCGAGTTTATTATTCCATTACGAAAATGCATTAAAAGGTGCCATTCTTCACCACCCAATGGTACCGAGAAGAGGGATAGAACTGCCTAATTTAGTAGAGAAAAAAGTGTTTATTGCTGCTGGAACAAATGATCCGATTTGTTCATCAGCAGAGTCAGAGGAATTAAAGGCGTTACTAGAAAATGCGAATGCTAGTGTAACAATGCACTGGGAGAATAGAGGGCATCAATTAACGATTAATGAAGTAGAAAAAGCAACAGAGTGGTATGAAAGAGTGTTTCCGCATGCATAAATAATAGGCTAAATCGAGTGTGAAATCATAAAGATTTTATACTCGATTTTTTTGTTGCTATTCAGGGTGTTAAAAAGAACAGGAAAGTTATGTTAAAATATGAAGAAAAGTAAAGGGGTTCCTGTTGTGTTAATGAGCAGGAGTGTAGAAAAATCGGCAATTTGTTTTAAGAGTGTCGATTTTTTAATATGGAGGGGAATTATTAGATGTCAAACTACGAAAATGAAGAAATGCTAACGGGAGGGAATGTCTCAAACGTATATCGTTCGGAAGATACTGTTCGACGAGAATTAAAGCAGGGCAGTACCAAAATTCATAAACTATTAAACCATTTGGAAAACAAAGGGTTTAGTTATGCACCAAAGTTTTTAGGGATTGATGAAAAAGATAGAGAGATATTATCATTTTTTGAAGGAGAAGCTGGTAATTATCCTTTAAAAGAATACATGAGGTCTAATGATGTTTTAAAAGAGATAGCGAAGATGCTCCGTCTTTATCATGATGCTGTGAGTGACTTTCCGTTATTAGATGATTGGAAACCGATGGATAATACTCCAAATAAAATAGAGGTTGTATGCCACAATGATTTTGCAATATACAACATTATTTTTAATAACGAAAAACCAGTAGGTATTATCGATTTTGATGTTGCTGCTCCGGGTCCAAGACTTTGGGACATAGCGTATACTCTTTACACTTGTGTCCCTTTAAGTAGAGTTTATTATACAGAAACAGGTGAGGCAGTTTATTATAATTCATTACAGCATGCTGGTCGTATAAAGCAAAGAGTTAAATTGTTTTTTGAATCATACGGTGATGATATGGAAGAAGATTATTTGGAGATGGTATTACTCCGATTAGAAGGGTTATGTAAATACATGAAAAGAAAAGCTAAAGAAGGCGATAGGAACTTTCAAAAAATGATAGATGAAGGACACCTTGAACATTATGAAACCGATATTAAATTCATTCGTGAACATGGAAGAGAATGGATGTAATGAAATGCGTTTTATACAAAAAAAGCTCAGAGTCATATAGGGACTTTGAGCTTTTTAGCGTGTTATTTTAGATGTTTTCCATAATAACTGAAATACTTATAACAACTAGTAGGTATCTTTTATTATATTGATATAGCATAGTTAAGAGTTTGTTACAGGCTGAGATGCAGCGATGGGTAATTGGATATCAACAGTTGTTCCTTTGTTTAATTCACTTGAAATGAATAATTTTCCGTGATGCTCTTGGATGATTTTATAGCATATCATTAAGCCGAGACCAGTTCCTTTTTCTTTTAAGCTATAAAAAGGTTCTCCAAGACGTGACATGCGCTCTTCAGGTATTCCACATCCTTCATCAATAATGCGTATTGAAATAAAATCATTTTCTAACGATGTTGTTTGGATGAAGATGTTACCGCCATTTGGCATCGCCTCGATGGCATTTTTTAATATGTTAATAAAAACTTGTTTTAATTGATTACTGTCACATTGAATGTCAGAAGTATGATTAAAATGGTCCATAATGATATGAACGCTATGCATAATAGCAGTTGGTAAAATAAAAGTTACTACTTCTTCAATTAATGTTTGTATGTTGCAAGTATGAATAGCAAGCACTTGTGGTTTAGACATCGCCATAAATTGGCTTGTTATGGATTCCATTTGTGAAATTTCACTTAGCATAACGTCTACATACCATTTATTTTCCTCATTTATCTCTGGATGTAATAATGTTAAAAATCCTTTCAATGAAGTTAGCGGGTTTCTAATTTCATGTGCAATCCCAGCTGTCAGTTGTCCTACTACTGCAAGCTTTTCGGATTTTCGTAATAATTTTTCAGTTTCCTTTAGTTCGGTAACATCCCTTCCCATCACTATAAGACCTTTGCGGGAGCCATCAGGGTGGAAGAGTGGGACTTTTGAAATACTTAAAATTAGGTCGAAATCATCTCTATGTATAATAAATTCTTCACCGTGAAGAATTTGTCCTTTTTGCCATGTTAGTTCATCAACTTCTTCACAATGTAAAAAAGCTTCTCGGTACGCTTCGTTATATTGAATGAGTTCCCCATCTTTCTTTCCGTGATAGGGTACATTATGGAAATCGAAGCAAGAAAGTGCATAGTCATTCGCTTCAAGCCAGCGTCCTTCATGATCTTTAAATATAACAAACGCAGGCATTGAATTCATTAATGTGCGCAATCGTTTCTCACTATCTTTTAATACTTTCTCAATTCTATCTGATTTTTCAAGGGGTTTCATAATGGCGTATACACCTGTTAAACGGTTTTCAACAAAAATAGGAACTAATTTTGTTACGACATCTAGTAAATATCCGTCTTTATGATAAATAGAGATAATATACTCTTTTTGATCATTAGCTACAGTATTTTTTATGTATTGTAGCACTTGATCAGAAATATGTGCTTCTAAAATAGAAGTGATTGTTTTACGCTCTAATTCGTGAGAAGTGTAACCTAATATTCTTTCAGCAGAGGGATTAATATGTAAAATAACTCCTTCTAAACTCAATGAAATAATACTATCAGGATTATGTTCAAAAAGAGAGGCGTACATTTCTGCTAAAGAACGACTTTGTATATGGTTTCGCAAGCGTCCAGATACATTCGGATGACGCTTTTTTTGAGTAGATGAATATTTTTTACGACTCATAATATTTCCTCCGTACAATTAGCATCTAAAAAAGATGGATCTATTAATAACTATAATATAGGTGTGACATGTATTTCTATAAAAAATGGAAATTACATAATAAAATTTCTTTTTTTTTATTAGTAGAAGGTATAAAAGGTAGTAATAAGAGAATCTTATATTGCTTTATTAATTTTCTGTAAGTTACATGAATGTGTTTTCGTTATAACATTAGAATAGAAGAGGGGGAGAAAAAATGAAAAGTTATATTCAAGGAATTGATCATGTACAAGTAGCGGCACCTGTAGGATGTGAGGAAGAAGCAAGAGAATTTTATGGTAATAAAATTGGTATGGAGGAAATTCCGAAGCCAGAAGAGTTAAAGAAGCGTGGCGGATGTTGGTTTAAGTGTGGAAATCAAGAAATTCATATCGGAGTCGAGCAAAACTTTATATCAGCTAAAAAGGCGCATCCAGCTTTTTATGTTTTTAAAATTGACGAATTTAAACAAGAATTAATACAACAAGGTATTGAGGTAATAGATGATAATGCACGCCCAGATGTAATTAGATTTTATGTATCAGATCCATTTGGAAATAGAATTGAATTTATGCAAAATAAAAACTAGGTGAAGTTCCACCTAGTTTTTTACGCTTTTCTAAACAATCCTAATACTTCAACCGTCTCCGTAATATTAACGAATGCATGAGGATCAATTTCAGAAATAGTTAGTTTCATACTTGCTAACTCTTCTCGTGAAACAACAGTCATAAGTACACGTTTTTTCTCATTTGAATAAGCACCTTCGCCGTCAAGAAGTGTAATTCCACGTACAACAGTAGAAAGGAGTTTCTTTTTCATTTCTTCTGCTTGATTTGTTACAATCATAAGTGTAACTTTACGATGTTTCGTATGAACAGCATCAATTACTTTACCAGTTACATAAATTGAAAGTAAGCTTGTTAGTGCAACATCCCAGGTGAAGAAAAATCCTGCAATGACAACAACAACTGTGTTTAACAGAATAAGGAAACCGCCAAGTTTAATATCTCTTTTACGAGATAACAACATACCGATAATATCAAAACCACCAGTTGAACCATGGCAGTTGAAGACAAGGCCAATACCAGCTCCGGCGATAACACCTCCAAATACAGATGATAAAAGTGGATCTGTTGCTACGACTTTTACAGGAATATAATATAGTGCAACAGATAATACAATTACAGAGACAACTGTGTTAAAAATTACTTTTTTTCCAAGACCTATGTATCCTAAAATGAGGATTGGTAAGTTCAATACGAAGTTAATAATACCTGTGTTTACAGGGGTTACAATTCCTAAAATAATAGCAATTCCGCCAATTCCACTACTTAAAATTTTATGGGGGATAAGGAAAAGATTAAAGGCAATTGCAATAATAATAGAACCAAAAATAACACCAAGAAATCTGACCATCTTTTTCCCGTCCTTCAGTAAATAATCATATTATTTCAAGATTATATATGAAATTAAAAGTTTTAGGGGAAAACAGTTTATTTTGGGAAATTAGATTAATCTAAAGAATTTGAGTATTCAATGATTTGGAAGGGGATACAAAAATGAAGGTAACAACGTATCAAAAGAAAAGTCCTTTAAAACAAGAATGTGAGGATTCATTTTTTTGTAATGAAGATAATATAGTTTACGGTGTATGTGATGGCGCAACGCCACTTGTCCCATTTGTTGATGAAGAAGGACATAATGGAGCACACATCGCTTCGCATTTATTTGCAAGTCATTTTACTTCGTTACGGGAGAATATCAGTTTACAAGTTGCAGTTGCAAAAGCGAATGAATTATTACAGAACAAAATGCTAGAATATAAGGTTTATACCGGAAAAAAAGATCATTTATGGTGTACATGTATTGCAGCAGTTCGAGTAGATGGCGAGAAACTTGAATATGTGCAGTTAGGTGATTGTATGATTGTTGCGATACATCAAGATGGAACGATGCAAGTATTAACGAAAGATACAGTTAAAGGAATTAGTAAACGCGCAAAAAAGAAAAGAGAAGAAGACCGTAAAAAAGGGTTATCTGTACCTGAAGAACACGTATTTCAAGATGTTCGAGAGCAGTTAAAATACAATCGTTATCTTGCGAATATGCCAAATGGTTACTCAGTTGCAAATGGTATGAAGGAAGCAATGACCTATTTACAACATGGGGAATTACAGGTAGCTGAAGTAAGTGGGATCTTTATTTGTTCGGACGGATTGTTTCACCCAGATTGGCCACTAGAACAAACTGTAGCATATATAAGAAAGAATAGTATAAAAGAATATGTAGCAATCATTGAAGAGTTAGAAGGGGAAAACAGAATAAGACCAGATGATAAAACAGTTATTATGATCGACTTTTAAGAGGAGGACGTTCACATGGAAATTAAATGTGCAAATTTAACATTTCAAGATGAGTTAGTTCCTTTAGAAAAAGTAAATAAACTTATTATCCACCATACGTCAGAAGATGGATGGGATGTGTATAAAACTCACGAATTTCATCAAAAAGTAAGAGGGTGGAGCGGGATTGGTTACAATTATTTTATTGAAGAAGATGGAACTGTAGTCGAAGGACGAGGTTTACATATAGGGGCACATGCGAAAGATAATAATAGAGATACAATTGGAATATGTATGACGGGAAATTTTGATACATACGATCCTACTACTGCGCAAATGAATTCACTATATTCTTTATGCAAGACATTAATGAATCAATTTTCTATAAGTAAAGAAAATATACTTGGCCATCGTGAATTAGAAGGAGTTACAAAAACTTGTCCAGGAAATCGTTTTTCTATGGTAGAGTTAAGAAAAGTATTATCTTAAATATAGAGGAGTAACGAATGATGATGAATATAAAAATACCGACTGATAAAAAAGAAGAGCTTGTAGCACAAATCCAGCAGTTTTTCGTTGAAGAAGATTTAGATGAGATTGGACGTTTCCAAGCAGAACGTTTAATAGAAGAAATGATAAAGTTAGTAGGACCATTTGCATACAATCAAGCAATTGGAGATGCAAGAAAACTTGTAACTGAAAAACTATCTAATATTGAAGAAGATTTGTATGTGTTAGAGAAGAATGAAGGGAAATAAAAGAAGACTAGAAATTCTAGTCTTTTTTTATTTGATTGGCAGCAAAAAAACATGGAGAAAACACGAAAAGGACATTGGAAGTACACTTTTTGTTTTTAGAATATTCTTAGTTTTAAAATACTTCAGAAAGGAAGAGTGAAATGAGATTAACGCCAAGAGAAATTGATAAACTGCTGGTAGTTGTTGCGGCTGATTTAGCTTATCGACGAAAGGAGAGAGGGCTTAAGTTAAACTATCCAGAAAGTATCGCTATTATTACGTATGAAATTTTAGAAGGGGCAAGAGACGGTAAAAATGTAGCGGAATTAATGGAGCTTGGAAAAAACATTTTAAGTGCTGAAGATGTTATGGATGGTATTGCAGACATGATATCAGATATTCAAGTTGAGGCAACTTTTCCTGATGGAACAAAATTAGTAACTATTCATCAACCAATTCATTAAAGGAAGTGAATGTTATGATCCCAGGGCAATATATCCTTGCGAAAGAAGACATAGTATGTAATGGAAATAAAAAAGCAACGAAAGTTAAGGTGTTAAATCAGGGAGATAGACCTATTCAAATTGGATCTCATTACCACTTTTATGAAGTGAATGAGGCGTTAAAGTTCAATCGTAGTGTAGCAATTGGACAACATTTAAATATTCCAGCGGGTACAGCGGTAAGATTCGAGCCTGGGGATGAAAAAACGATTGAATTAGTTCCATACTCAGGGAAGCAAGAAGTATATGGATTTAAAAATAAAGTGGATGGCGATATTCAATCTTACAAAAAAAGAGGGAGATAGCATGAGTTTTAAGATGTCACGTAAACAATATGCTGATTTATATGGTCCAACTACAGGAGATTCTATTCGTTTAGCGGATACACAATTATTCGCACATATTGATCGAGATCACACCGTATATGGTGATGAAGCTGTCTTTGGTGGAGGGAAATCAATTCGAGATGGTATGGGGCAAAATTCGCAATTTACAAGAGAGCAGGGTGTTGTGGATGTTGTTATTACCAATGCAATTATTATTGATTATACAGGGGTATATAAAGCGGATATTGGTATAAAAGATGGAAAGATTTCAGCAATTGGTAAAAGTGGTAATCCTTCAATTATGGACAATATTGACATCATTATTGGAACATCAACAGAAGTAATTTCTGGTGAACGGAAAATCGTTACAGCTGGAGGTATCGATACACACGTACATTTCATATCTCCGCAGCAAATTGATACAGCATTAGCTTCAGGTATAACAACCTTAATTGGTGGAGGGACAGGACCAGCAGAGGGTACTAAGGCAACTACAATAACGCCTGGATCTTGGAATTTAAGAAAAATGCTAGAAGCAGCAGAAGCTTTTCCTATAAATCTTGGGTTTTTAGGGAAAGGGAATAGTTCAAGTTTATCTGCCCTGGAAGAACAAATATTTGCAGGGGCTATCGGATTGAAAATTCATGAAGATTGGGGAGCGACTTCTTCAGCAATTAATCACTCATTACAGATTGCTGATAAATATGATATTCAAGTTGCTATTCATACTGATACGTTAAATGAATGTGGTTTTGTGGAAGAGACGATAAAGGCTATTGATAATCGTGTTATTCATACGTACCACACTGAAGGGGCTGGTGGTGGGCATGCGCCAGATATTATAAAGATTGCTGCACTGAATAATATTTTACCTTCTTCAACGAACCCGACCTTGCCATATACAGTGAATACGCTGGATGAACATTTAGACATGCTCATGGTATGTCATCATTTAAAAGCAAATATTCCAGAAGATGTAATGTTTGCGGACTCAAGGATTCGAAAAGAAACAATTGCGGCAGAGGATATTTTGCAAGATTTAGGGGTTTTCAGCATGATTAGCTCTGACTCACAGGCGATGGGAAGGGTTGGAGAGGTTATTATTCGTAATTGGCAAACCGCCGATAAAATGAAAAAGCAGATTGGTAGTTTAGAGGGAGATAAAGAATATAACGATAATAATAGAATTCAACGTTATATAGCTAAGTATACAATTAATCCAGCTATTACACATGGGATTTCAGAATATGTTGGTTCTATTGAAGTAGGAAAGTATGCAGACCTTGTAATATGGGATCCACAATTTTTCGGTGTTAAGCCAGATATGGTTTTGAAAAATGGGATGATAGTGATGGCATTAATGGGAGACGAGAATGCTTCGATCCCTACACCACAACCATATTATGAAAAAAAGATGTTTGGTGCATATGGAAAAGCAGTACAGTCAAGTTCGATTACATTTGTATCTAAAGTAGCTTATGAGAATAAAATTAAAGAAAAATTAGGTTTAAATAAAGTTGTATTACCTGTTAAAAATACGAGAGAGATTTCTAAGCAAGATATGAAGCTGAATAATGCAACACCAGAAATTGAAGTGGATCCGCAGACATATGAAGTTAAAGTTGATGGACAAGTTATCACGTGTGAAGCAGTAGATGTATTACCTATGGCTCAAAGGTATTTTTTATTTTGATATAACGGGGGAGATAAAATGATTATTGAAAAAATTAATAACAACGTATGCAACATGAATGATTTTGCAAATACAAAAAAGCAACTTGATAAAATATTGATTTCTAGTGAGCTATTACTAAAGAGGGTTCAGAAATTATATTCAGAAGCTGGTTTTGAAATTGGGGTGTCTTTAGATAATGGAGAAACATTAAAGAACGGTGATGTTTTATATGAAGATGAAAATCGTATTGTATATATTGAAGTGTTACCAGAAGAGGTAATTGTAATTACTCCAACGTCAATAAAAGAGATGGGAATTATTGCGCACAATTTAGGAAATAGACATTTACCAGCGCAATTTGATGAAGGGTGTATGATTTTGGCCAACGACTATTTAGTAGAAGAGTTACTCAAAAAGGAAGGTGTTCCTTATCAAAAAGAAAATAGAGTATTATCAAAACCGTTCAAGCATGCTTCACACAAACATATTTAACCTACTTAACCTACTCCAAATTAGTGATTCGAACTTCCCAACAGGAAGTTTTAGTCACTCTTTTGGATTAGAAACATTTATTCAAGAGGGGCAAGTTACAAATAAAGGCGAATTTTTCAAATGGATTAATCGATATGTAAAAGTGCAATTAACACACACTGACGGCTTAATTTGCAAATATACTTACGAAGCCATTAAGAATAATGCTGGAAAACAAATTACATTTTTAGATGATTTAATAACAGCACAAACATTGCCTTTTGAATGTAGAAAGGCAAATAGAATGATTAGTAAAAGTACTTCTAAACTATTGTGTGAACTGTTTTCATTTGCAAATTTAAATATATACAAAGAAAATATTTTTGGAAATAAATTACAAGGCCATCCGAGTATCGTATACGGAATATTAGGGGCGGAATTGAAAATGACAATAGAAGAAACGCTCTTAGTTTTCTTATACTCAAGTGTTGGAAGCATAATTCAAAATGGTGTGAGAGCCATTCCTCTTGGACAAACAGATGGTCAAAAACTATTACAAGAATGCCATGAATTGATCTGTGAATCTATTGATAGAATTCAAATACTTTCATTAGAGGATTTTGGATTGAATGATCCTGAATTCGAAATAAATCAAATGCAACATGAAGATGTAAATGTAAGAGTCTTCATGTCATAGGGAGGAAAAATAAAATGATAAAGCCTATTAAAATTGGTATTGGTGGCCCGGTAGGTGCTGGGAAAACAATGTTAGTTGAAAAGTTAACAAAATATCTAAATACAGATTATGAAATTGCAGCAATTACAAACGATATTTATACGAAAGAAGATGCAAAGATTTTATTGAAAACAGGTGTTTTACCAGAAGATAGAATTATTGGTGTAGAGACGGGAGGGTGTCCACATACAGCAATTCGAGAGGATGCTTCTATGAATTTTGAAGCAATTGAAGAACTCATGATTAGACATAATAATTTAGATATTATTTTTATTGAAAGTGGGGGTGATAATTTAGCTGCTACATTTAGTCCAGAGCTAGTGGATTTTTCCATTTATATTATTGATGTGGCGCAAGGAGAAAAGATTCCTCGTAAAGGTGGACAAGGAATGATCAAATCTGATGTATTTGTTATTAATAAAACGGATTTGGCACCTTATGTAGGGGCTAATCTTAGGGTTATGGAAGAGGATACGAAAAATTACCGACATAACAAACCATATTTTTTTACAAATTTGAAGGATGAGGAAGGCTTACAGGAATTAATAAATTGGATGCGACAAAACATCATGTTAGAAGGATTGAAAAAATGAAAGCTCCTACAGGTGTCTTAAACATTGATGTGATGGAAAAGAGACATAAAACCGTACCGATTAAGGTTTATCATAAAGATGCCTTAAAAGTAACGCAGCCAATTTATTTGGACGATTATGGTAGAGCGTATTACTATATCATGAATTCTGGTGGAGGTTATTTAAAAGGGGATTTCTATTCTATAAATATAAATGTTCGTGAAGATGCGAAAACATATATAACAAGCCAATCAGCAACGAAAGTTTACAAGACCCCAAATAGTTATGCTTTGCAAGAATTGAATTTTTATATTGGTGAGAATGCTGTTATGGAGTATTTACCAGATCCGTTAATTATGTACAAGGATGCAGCATATAAGCAAAAAACAAATATATATATGCAAAGGAATTCTACATTGATTTTATGTGATTCAGTTACGCCTGGTTGGTCTCCAAATATGGAGAAGTTTACATACCAATATTTTGATTCGCTAACAAAAATATATATGGAAAATAAACTTGTAGTTTACGATCATCTATTGTTAAACCCTTTCAAAGAGTCATTAGATCAAATGGGAATATTAAATCAATATTCCCATTATGGTACTTTTATAGTTATTAATGAGAACATTACAAATGATTTAATTGCAACATTGAAAACGTCGCTTTCTAACACCAATAATATGAAGATTGGAATATCTTCCATGCCATGTAAAGGCTTTGTCATACGCATACTTAGTCATAATACAGAGGATATGGAGTCTATATTTTTTCAGTGTCATCGTTTTGTTAGGGAGAACTGTTTGCATGAAGAATTAACATCCTATCGAAAATATTAAGTAGGAGAAGGGGATACTATGACTAATGTGGGATTATTGTTTGTCGGTGCAGTTCTATTTATGAATTCACTAGCAGCTTTTAAACTCATTGATAGCAAAAGTGTAGGGTACTTCAATTTATTTGTAGGGGCATTACAAACTTTGACACCATTATATTTATTATTTACAGGAAGTCAATCCGATGAGTGGACTATCCTATCTAATGGAACTATTTTTTTATTTGGTTTTACGTATTTATATGTTGGTCTTACGAATATATTAAAACTTGATTCTTCAGGTGTAGGTTACTATTCTCTTTGGGTTGCGATTATTGCGACGGTTATGGGAATAGTGAATCAATTACATGAGAGTGGAAGTCTACAAAGTACAATAATTTGGTTCTTTTGGGCGTTCCTTTGGTTTTTATTTTTCCTGCAAGATGGGTTGAAAAAGAAGATTCATATTTATGTAGGGATTGTTTGCTTCATTGAATCTTGGATTACTGCAACGATACCAGCTCTATTGACACTCACAAATCATACAGACGTGTTAAATAATTTTGTAATTATTTTAGCGACTGTTATAACAATTGTAGTTTTTATTATGGCACTTTTCTTTTTTAGGAGTATTCAATTTAAAGTAGAAAGGGTTAGTAACTATGTGGAAAAGTGAATTGAAAAAAGCAACTAACTTTTTTGTTATTATTATATTTCTTCATGTGCTTGGGATTCTCTTATTATTACCTGCACTATATAAAGGTAATAGCATAATTGGAATGGCTATTATTGCATATTCTTTAGGATTGCGTCATGCGTTTGATAGTGATCATATTGTCGCAATTGATAATACTGTTCGGAAATTAATTGAAAAAGGTAAAAACTCACAGGGGGTGGGATTTTACTTTTCATTAGGACACTCTACTGTAGTATTTGTGATGATAGTATTAATTGCTTTAATTGGAAAAACGGCAAAACATGGAATGGAGAGTTTTTCTACTATAGGCGGTATTATCGGTACAATCGTTTCTAGCACATTCCTTATTATTATCGGTCTTACCAATCTGTTGTATCTTATTAAAGTCTTACGAAGCCAAGAGGATAAGCAGCCAGAAAACTTAGGATTTATATACCGTTTCACGCAGCGCTTATTTAGGTTTATTGATAGTCAAAAGCAATTGTATATGATCGGCTTTTTATTTGGGCTTGGTTTTGATACAGCAAGTGAAATTGGATTAATTGCTCTTTCTACAGTAACTGCAACAAGTCAATCTATTCCACTTGTAAGTATATTTGCTTTTCCCATTTTGTTTGCTGCAGGAATGTCATTGATGGATACATTAGATAGTACATTCATGAATACGAATTATAAGTGGGCAATGGAAAATAGTCGAATAAGAAATTCGTATAATGTATTAATCACCTCAATATCTGTTATAACGGCTTTTTTAATAGGAGGTTATCAACTATTATCTTTGCTTATTGAAAGCTATAATTTACAGGGACCGTTTTGGAATCTCATACAGGTAGTTAATTTTGATTATTTGGGTATATATCTTGTTGTATTTTTTATTATTTCTCTTATTGTTTTTGCTGTGTGGAATAGAAATGCATTTAAAGAACCACTTACAAAGAGTATAGAGAAATAAAAATATATCGTATGTTATTTAGTATATTATGTATACAGAGTATGGGTTAAACTTTATGAAATAAAAAACGCGTTAGATGAAAATGCATCTAACGTGTTTTTATTATTTATGCTCTTTATATTCATGTACTTTTTCTTTTACATTACCGACAGTAATTTTGGCAGTACCTTTTATCTTATCCCATTTTCCTTCAGCTTGTAATTTCTTATTGTCTGTTACTTTCCCGACAACTTCCTTTACTTCGCCTTTTACTTTATCAATGGTACCTTCTACTTTTTCTTTTAAACCATGCTCATGCTTTGTCATACATTTCTCCTCCTTGTAGTTTGATTAATATGAACTTTTCATATTGCAAGTTGAATGATGTATCTACTATTAGTGTAAAGGGATTGATTTAAATATTCAAACGATTAACGATATAGAAAGATAATTGTCATAAAATGTATACATTCGTAATGGTAAGAAAAAGAAAGTTAATTATAAGTATTTCGCAGTCCATATTGATTTTGTATAAGCGATTTTCAAATGAGCGCGTTCCATGTTATTTTGACTACTGCTACCAAATCGAGCTTGTCCGACTATTAAATGACAGTTTGTTGCTATAGCTGTTTCTATTCGTTTCTGAATTAATGCAGTATGACAACCTTTACACTGAAATTCTGGCAAAGTAGCAGAAGCAGCTAGTGAGGCAATGCCTTTATTTATATATATGACACCGATGCTTGCTGGAATATTTTGCACTTCGGCTATGAAAAAATGCCATCCCTGCTGATTATAAAGAATTTCGTTATTTTGACGAACGCCATCTTTTGTAAATGATGGCATATTAAATCCTCGAACATAAATGTCTGCAAAAGTATGAAACTCATTTTCTTTGAGTTTGCGTACCGAAATATTAGAAGGAAGAGGAGATGAATTTTGTCTAGGTTTATTATATAAAGTTGTATGGAAGCTAGATTGAAAAAATCCCTTTTGTGATAAATATTGAAATAGTCCAGTTGTGGCTTGAGCTGGTGTAATTTCAAAACGGCAAGGGATTTGTAGTGAACGATAATAAGAGATGATTTCATCTATCTCATTTGTATTTGTAAATGTAATGCCTTTTACTGTATTAAAAGTAGGACCAGAGATTACTTTTGATGAGAATGCAGTTGCACTTCCGAATTTTTCTATTTGTACTTGCATTGGATTTTCTGCTATCGCTTGTAATGCCTTTAATCTAGAAGAGAGCATATCAATTTCTGCGCTTTCAATTTCTTTTGCTATATCGAGTGTCATAATAGTAGTCATAAAATTCCTCCATCAATAAATATAATACATAGTATAAATACGATTTTTGTGCTAGGATTCCTGTTGCAATTTAAGAGAACAACAGGTTTTTTGGAAGGGAATTGGAAGTGCACTGTCGAAGGGAGTAGAAATAGATTAAAGGTGGTGCTCTCATGAGGAAGAACGACGTGCAGACATGCTCTAATTGCGGTTCTCATAATATAGGAGAAGGTGAGTTTGTCGGTTATGCACAAATACGGAAAAAAGAGACGATGTTTACATCATCTCCGGTAGATGCTTACGTTTGTACGGATTGTGGTCATATCCTTTTATTAAAAGTACGAAATTATGAAAAGTTTAAACAAAAGCCGTTATGATTGTTGAGAAGTGGCTATATCCAACTCTGCATACAAGTCGTCTTCTATTAAGGAAGATCGATATGAGTGATACTTTACATATATATGAATACGCCTCAGACAACGAATTGACAACTTATACTGTATGGGATGCTCATCAATCGTTACATGACACATACAAATTTATAGAAGAAATTGTGAGTCAATATGAAAAAGAAAAAGTAGCTCCCTTGGAATCGTATTAAAAGGGGAACAAAAACTTTTAGGAACGTGTGGATTTATAAAATATGATCAAACTACACATAAAGCAGAAATTGCATACGCCTTATTAAGAAAATATTGGGGAAGAGGATTAGCTACCGAAGCTACGTTAGCTTTTTTTAGCTATGGTTTTAATGAGTTACATCTTAATAGCATTGAAGCAGGATGCAATTCAGAAAATGAAGCATCTGAAAGATTAATGAAACGATTAAATATGGAGTATGAGCGTACGATTAAAGAGGATTTGTTCGTTAAAGGCAAGTATCGCGATACGAAAAGATATTGTATATCCAGAGATAGATATATGAACAAATAAAATATTCCATAGCAAAAACTCCTTTAAATGAATAAGGGAGTTTTTATTTATGTAACAATATTTCCCTTTAATTGTTATAATTGGTTATTGAGGGTGTTGTTTTTTAAACGCCATAATCATAGAAGAAAAACAGCTAACTCGTATATAAAACCGCTATATAACACAATCGCAACCGTAAGTTGACAAAGTGCAACCGCAGGAAGATAGAGATAAAAGCAATGTTTACATACAATTTAGTTAAGAAAACAAAGGGGGACACACATATGGGATTTGGTGAAAAACTTTTTAAATTAAGAAAGGAAAAGGGCCTTTCTCAAGAAGCGTTAGCTGAGAAATTAAACACAACAAGGCAAGCGGTTAGTAAATGGGAAAACGGTCAAGGTTTTCCTGAAACTGAAAAGTTAATAATGATTGGAAATGTATTTGAAGTATCTCTTGATTACTTATTAAAAGAAACAGCTGAGCAAAGTAATGAAAAGGAACATGGCTATTACGTAAGTAAGGAAATGGCAGAAGGGTATGTAGTGTATGGACAAAAAATTTCTAAATATATCGCGTTAGGATTTAGTTTGCTCATTTTATCCACAATACCGTATTTACTATTTAAGGAAAATGTAACGATGTCTACATTCCTTGTAATTATTATTGCAGTTCTTGGAATTGGAGCAATGATGGTACCTGTAACGATAGAAGAGAGTCGATACAATGTATTGAAAAAGGAAGAACTACTATTTGATCAAAACTTTCTAAAAGAATTGACAAAAAGATATGCGACTATTAAGAAGAAGTATGCTGCAGTAGTGATCGTTGGATTTTGTTTTATAGCAGCGGGGGCAATACCATTTTTGTTCGAGAAAAAGCATATCACTTCAGGAGAATTAGTACAGTATTATCCGTACTGTGTTGTACTTATTGCGATTGGTTTCTATCTTTTTGTTCGTGTTTTGGGAGTGTTAGAAACGTACAGAATTTTAGTGGAAAATAAAGAATATAGTAATCGTTTCATTTTTAAACTGAAAAAGAAAGTGAGAAAAAAGGTAGATAATTTATAAATATGAAAAAACATGTTTTGGATCATTGTATTCAAAACATGTTTTTTATTGTTCTGAATTATTTCCAAAGAAATAATTCAGAAAATACAGAAAAATATCGTAAATATTTGTAGAAGTCTGTTATAATGAACGAAATGAAAACGCTTTAAAGGGAGGCTGTAAACATTATGATGATGAATGTACCGCTAACAATTAGTTCTATGATGGAAAGGGCAGAAAAACTATTCCCGAAGAAAGAAATCATTTCACGGACACATGATACAGTTACGACATTGACGTATAAGCAGCTAGGAGAAAGGACAAGAAGACTTTCAAGTGCGCTAACAAATCTTGGGATTAAAGAAGGTGAGCGCATCGGAACATTAGCGTGGAATCATCATCGACATGTGGAAGCATATTTTGCTATTCCAGGTATTGCTTCCGTTTTGCACACAATTAATATTCGTTTATCTCCTCAACATATATCATATATTATTCAGCATGCAGAAGACCGCATTTTACTTATTGATGAAGATCTTGTACCGCTCGTTGAGAATATCCAATCTGAATTATCCACTGTACAAGCATATATTATTATGACTGATAAAGATGAACTTCCGAAAACTACACTTCATCCTGTATTCCATTATGAGAAGCTTTTAGCAGAAGGCGATCCGAAATTCCAATTTGTAAAAGATATTGATGAAACCA
The DNA here is from genome assembly GCF_001043575.1 of Bacillus sp. LK2. Lineage (NCBI taxonomy): Bacteria > Bacillati > Bacillota > Bacilli > Caryophanales > Bacillaceae > Bacillus > Bacillus sp. LK2. The sequence goes on along the minus strand of NZ_LDUK01000006.1, from coordinate 94,119 downwards.
CACCTGCGGGTATGTGTTATACGTCAGCGACTACAGGAAATCCAAAAGGTGTTGTATATACACATCGTAGTACAGTGCTGCACTGTATGGCACTTGGGTTAGCAGATACGACAGCTTTATCGGAAAGTGATGCAGCGATGGCTATTGTACCAATGTTTCATGTGAATGCTTGGGGACTTCCTTTTGCAGCTACTTGGTTTGGGGCAAAACAAGTTCTTCCAGGACCGATGTTTACTCCGAAAATTTTATTAGAAATGATTCAAACGGAAAAAGTAACGATAGCTGCGGGCGTGCCGACAATTTGGCTCGGTGTTTTACAAGAGTTAGAAAATAATAGTTACGATTTATCTAGTATTACGAGAATACTATGCGGAGGCGCAGCTGCACCGAAAAGTGTTATTAAAGCATTTGAGCAAAAATATAATGTTCCTTTCGTACATGCATATGGCATGACTGAAACAAGTCCACTTGTAACGCTTGCGCGTCTAAAAAGCTACGAAACAGATTTGGCGTATGAAGAACAACTGGAGATTCGTTCGAAGCAAGGATATCTTGTCCCTGGTGTAGAGATGAAGGTAGTTGGTGCAGAGGGTGAAGTGAAGTGGGATGGTATTGAAATGGGAGAACTATGTTTACGAGCACCTTGGATCGCTGCAAGCTATTATAACGATGAGCGTACGGTGGAAGGGTTCCGTGATGGATGGTTATATACTGGCGATGTCGTTACAGTCGATGAGGAAGGTTGCGTAAAAATTGTTGATCGTACGAAGGATGTTATTAAAAGCGGGGGAGAGTGGATTTCCTCAGTTGATCTTGAAAATGCTTTAATGGCACATGACGCTATATTTGAAGCGGCTGTCGTTGCAGTACCTCATCCGCAGTGGCAGGAGCGTCCAGTTGCCTGCGTTGTTCAAAAGAAAAATAGCACTGTTACAAAAGAAGAACTATATGAGTTTTTAAAACCGCAGTTTGCAAAATGGTGGTTGCCAGACGATATTGTATTTATGGAAGAAATACCGAAAACATCTGTTGGGAAGTTTTTAAAACAGGCGCTTAGGAAAGAGCTTGAGCATTTGCATAAAGGTAAATGAATTTGAAAAGGAAATCTCCATTTGTAAACTTATAATATAATTAAGTTGACAAAAGGTAAGTAGAAAGATAAGATAACACCTGTAATATGTTATCTTAAATTATTTTTAAGTTTACAAATAGGAGAAGCAAACATGAATACAAAAAACTTAGTTTTCGTCGCTTTATTTAGTTCTATTATGGGAGTGCTAGGGTTAATACCTCCAATTGCTCTTTCTATTACACCAGTTCCTATTACATTACAATCACTTGGAGTTATGCTTGCGGGTGGATTGTTAGGATCACGTCTTGGTGCACTGAGTCAGCTTATTTTCTTACTTATTGTAGGTGCTGGAGCGCCACTACTTGCTGGCGGGCGTGGAGGTCCAGGAGTATTTGTTGGTCCAAGTGCAGGATATTTACTTGGTTATATTGTAGGAGCATTTGTAATTGGTTATTTAATTGAGCGTTTACGTGAAGTTTCTATTATAAAAGTATTATGCATAAATATAATTGGTGGTATTTTCGTTGTTTATGTATTTGGTATTCTTGTACAAGCTTTCGTAATGGATATTTCCATATGGCAAACGATGAAAGTAAGTGTCGTGTTTTTACCAGGTGATTGCATAAAAGCGATTATAGCAGCAATTCTCGTGACAAAATTACATCGTTCATTGAAACATATTATTACGCCTGCTTTGAAAAATAGAAAATTTACAAATGCGGGATAAGAAAGAGGAGAAACACGTTAATTGCGTGTTTCTTTTTGTTATTTTGTAAAGAAAGGAAGTCTCATATGGGAATTACAGAAGAATACAAAAAATATGCTTCTTTACAACCGAATAAAATAGCGATTAAAGAAAATGATAGAGTTTTAACATATAAAGATTGGTTCGAGTCAGTTTGTAGAGTAGCAAATTGGTTGAATGAAAAAGAATCGAAGAATAAAACAGTTGCAATAGTTTTAGAAAATCGTATTGAATTTTTACAAATATTTGCCGGAGCAGCGATGGCAGGTTGGATTTGTGTACCGTTAGATATAAAGTGGAAACAGGGTGAGCTTGAGGAAAGAATAGCAATTAGTAACCCGGATATTATTGTGACGGAACAGTATAAGTTAAATGATATACCGGGGGAAGAAGAAAGAGTAGTTGAGATTGATGAATGGAAAGAAATGATAGAGAAATATCTTCCTGCATATCATCTTGTAGAAAATGTACAAAATGCTCCCTTTTATATGGGATTTACATCAGGATCAACAGGAAAAGCAAAAGCGTTTTTACGTGCACAACAATCATGGGTCCATAGTTTTCATTGTAATGTACATGACTTTCATATGAAAAAGACAGATTCTATTTTAATAGCTGGAACACTTGTTCATTCTCTTTTCTTATATGGTGCAATAAGTGCATTGTATTTAGGTCAAACGGTACACGTTATGAGAAAGTTTATTCCAGATCAAGTGTTGTGCAAGTTAGAAACTGAGAATATTTCCGTAATGTATACAGTCCCGACAATGCTTGAGTCTTTGTATAAAGAAAATAAAGAAATTGAAAGTGAAATGAAAATTATTTCGTCAGGAGCGAAATGGGAAGCTGAAGCGAAAGAAAAGATAATGAATATGTTTCCTTATGCAAAAAGATATGAATTTTATGGTGCGTCTGAGCTAAGTTTTGTAACAGCATTGGTCAATGAAGAGAGTGAAAGAAAGCCGAATTCAGTAGGGAAACCTTGTCATAATGTACAAGTTCGAATAGGTAATGAAGCAGGAGAAGAAATACAGGTAGGCGAGGTAGGAACTGTTTATGTAAAAAGTGATCAGTTTTTTATGGGCTATGTATCGGATGGAACTATAATCCCGCAATTGACCAAAGATGGTTGGATGACAGTGCATGATGTAGGCTATCAAGATGAGGAAGGTTTTATATATATAGTTGGTAGAGAAAAAAATATGATTCTATTTGGAGGAATTAATATTTACCCAGAGGAGATAGAAAGTGTGTTATATACGCATCCAGCTGTTGAAGAAATTGTTGTTGTTGGTATAAAAGATAGTTATTGGGGTGAAAAGCCTGTCGCAATAGTCAAAGGAAGTGCTACAAAGCAACAATTAAAGAGCTACTGCTTACAACGACTATCATCTTTTAAAATACCTAAAGAATGGTGTTTTGTAGATGAAATACCTTATACGAGTAGCGGGAAAGTAGCTCGCATTGCAGCAAAAAGTATATTCGAAAAACGGGAGAAAATATATGAATAGAGCGGTTATTGTAGAAGCGAAAAGGACGCCTATTGGCAAAAAGAATGGGATGTTCAAAGATTATGAAGTTCAGCAATTAGCTGCACCGCTTCTTACTTTTTTAAGTAAAGGGATTGAGAGTGAAATAGATGATGTCATATTAGGTAATGTCGTTGGACCAGGAGGTAATGTTGCAAGATTATCTGCATTAGAAGCTGGACTTGGTTATCATATACCTGGTGTAACGATTGACCGGCAATGTGGTGCTGGATTGGAATCAATTCGTACTGCGTGTCATCTTATTCAAGGTGGTGCCGGTAATTGCTATATTGCTGGAGGAGTAGAGAGTACAAGTACGTCACCTTTTCAAAATAGAGCGCGGTTTTCACCTGAAACAATTGGAGACCCTGATATGGGATTGGCGGCTGAGTATGTTGCAGAGCGGTATAACATAACAAAAGAAATGCAAGATGAATACGCTTGTCTTAGTTATAAACGGACGCTGCAAGCATTAGAAAAAGGATATTTACAAGAGGAAATATTATCTGAGGATTTTAATGGAATGTTGGACGAACCAATAAAGAGAGAAATGAATTATGAAAGAATAATTAAGAGAACAAAGCCTGTATTTTTACAAAATGGTACTGTGACGGCAGGAAATTCGTGTGGTGTAAATGATGGAGCATGTGCTGTTCTTTTAATGGAAGAACAGCAAGCTCGAAAATTAGGATATAAGCCTGTTCTTCGGTTCGTTCACAGTGCTGTAGTTGGAGTGGACCCGAATCTCCCAGGAACTGGTCCGATATTCGCAGTACAAAAACTACTCAGAGAAATGAATTTAGTAATAGAAGATATTGATTGTATCGAGATGAATGAAGCATTCGCTTCGAAAATTGTTGCTTGTGCAAAGGAATTACAAATTCCATATGAGAAGCTCAATATAAATGGTGGTGCAATTGCACTTGGTCATCCGTACGGTGCGTCTGGGGCTATGCTTGTAACACGCTTGTATTATCAGGCGCAAAGAGAACGTATGAAATATGGAATTGCGACATTAGGAATTGGGGGTGGAATTGGGCTTGCTCTATTATTTGAGAAAGTAGAAGACTAGCAAGGAACTAGTTTTCTACTTATTGAGGGACATATGCATTACTGCCAGGTTTTGATTTTATTTCGTTCCAAGCAGCGATAGCATCAGCTTTTGATTTTCCTTTGTTGCATGGATCTTCGAAAAAAGCACGAGTAAAACGATTGTATTCAAACTGTGCACCGATGTTTGTTTTATATGCTGGGTCTTTTTTACGTTCGTTTTCTTCATACCAAAACGTTACAGCATCCTCATATGTTTTCCCTGCATTCTCTTTAAAAAACTTTTGAAGGGCTACTGTAAAGTGGAAGTTTGCTCCAATTTTTTCTTTGAAAAAAGCACGGACATCTTCGCTACAGCGGTGGTTTTCAGTAATAATCGTTTGAAGAGAAAGATCTTTATAGGAGAGGGAGTTTTTACTCTTTTTTTGATTAGAACAATTCTTTAATATTTTACCTGTAGTCAAAAAGTGTGTAATACGTTCAGAAATCTCAGTTTTAGAGCCGTTTGAGGGTAAATCATGCTCACGACAAAATGTTTGCAGTGCTGCTTTTAACCAATAATAATTTTGAAAATCTTCGAGTGGTATAGCTTTTGTTAAAGGTGGACGCATGAATGTAACAACTTCTTTCTTCCATAATTTCCTTTAATTATAAAACGTATGTTCTTTTTGTGGAAGGGTTAATTTGTAAATTTAATAGGAGTAGGAGAGAGAGTATGACTAATTTAATGCAAGTTCGTGTTACGGGAATTTTAATTGAAGATGAAAAAGTATTATTAGTAAAACAAAAAGTCGCTAATCGGAATTGGTCTTTACCCGGAGGAAGAGTAGAGAATGGTGAAATGTTAGAAGAAGCGATGATTCGAGAAATGCGAGAAGAAACAGGATTAGAAACTAAGATTAAGAAATTACTTTACGTTTGTGATAAACCAGGTACTATACCATCTTTATTACATATTACATTTCTACTTGAAAGGGTTACAGGGGAACTTACGCTTCCTTCTAATGAATTTGATCACAATCCAATTCATGATGTACAAATGGTAGAGATAGAGAAACTAAGTAATTATGGTTTTTCAGGGGTTTTCATTAAACTTGTGTCTGAAGGATTTCTAAACGCAGGGAGTTATCAAGGATTAAAACAAAATATTGGTTTGTAAACATAAGAGGAGGCTGTTATTTTGGAACAGACTCCTCTTACTATATAAGTTGCGATTGTTGTTGTATTTTGTGGGTAAATCGGTATTTCTTATAGAATCGTTGATATATTAGAAAAATCGTTCATATAATTTCATTTACTGTATTACTATGTACGAAGCAGAAAAGGGAATGGGATGTCATCCAGTTCAATGACATCCCATTCATAAAATAATCTACACTGCAGATTGTAAAGAAGAAACAAGTTGATTTAAAAACTCATCTCCAGTCATAATTGCTTTCCCACCGCCACGAGCACTCTTTTTATTTCCTCCGCCTTTTCCTTCAATAGAAGGGAGGGCATCTTTTAAAAGTGTATTCATATCGAGTGTCACTGCCTTACCACAAGTAAGGATGCATTGTAGTTTTTCTTCGTTTTCAATGACGAAGTATGTAATTGCCTGTTCTTGTTGTTCTGTAATGATAGCAGACAGTTTTGCGATTTCTGGCATTGAGCGATCTGTAAATACTTTAGAGATAAGTGTTCCAGTATGTAGTTCTTCTGATTGTTGTAATAATTCATTTGCTTCTACAAATAATAGTTTTTCATTCATTGTTTGTATAGCTTTTTCGTTTTCTTTTTGAGAGGTAAGAAGCTGTACTACTTTTGTTGGAATATCAGTTTCGCTACTGTTCAATTGTTTAGAAACATCTTTAATAATTTGTTGGTGCTGCCTAATTAATTTAAGTGTGCGCCAACCAGCGATAAACGTTAAACGTATACCACCTTTGTTGCGCTCCCAACTAAGTACTTGAATAGGGCCTACTTCACCTGTATGTTTCGGATGTGTTCCACCGCAACCGTTGTAGTCATAGTTTTCGATGATAACAACGCGTATATTTTCTGTCATAGCTGGCACTTTACGAAGGGGTAATTTTTGCGCTTCTTCTAAGGTCATCCATTCAATACGAATAGGGTGATTTTCAAAGACAATTTGATTAGCAATTTGTACTGCTTTTTCAATGGTCTCTGTAGAAAGGTTAGCCGCCTCTAAATCAATTGTCACTGTTTCTTTTCCAAGATGGAACCCAATTGTTGGTATGTTAAAATGATCCCAAAAAGCAGCAGATAAAATGTGCTGAGCTGTATGTTGTTGCATATGGTCAAAACGACGTTGCCAATCTATTTTCCCGTCTACTTCTTCTGTATGTAGTTGTTCTACTATGAAATGACGAATTTCTCCATCTACCTCTTCGACATTAGTTACCGGAATGTCATTTAAAGTTCCAGTGTCATGTGGTTGTCCGCCACCTGTTGGATAAAATGCAGTTTCATTTAGAACAACGTACAAGTTTCCTGCTGAATCAATATCTTGTTTTATAACTTTAGTTGTAAAGACTTGCTGATAAGCGTCGTTGTAATATAATTTTTGTTCCAATTTGTTTTCCCCTTTCGTGTTCACTAGTTTCATTGTAAAGCAATCGAAATAAGTTTCCTAATATTTCAGAAGAAAGAAACTATTTTTAGAATTTTCTTGCTATAATAAGAAAAAGAAAATGCGGGGGTGGAAAGAAATGCTGTATGATAACGGCGTAGATAAACTGCTTAGTTTAAACAGAAATATTTCTGAATTATATCGAGAATTAAATGAAATGACCCGGATTTTAACGGAATGTAATCGAGAAAGTGTGAAATTTGATCGGTTATATGTAAAAGAGTTACTTTGGAAAAAAGAAGATGTGATAGAGAAGTATGATCAATTACTTGTCCAGTTATGTATTAATGAATGCTTTGATTTAAAAAGTGTAATTACTGGCGAATATAAGTATACATATGAAGAAGTAGAAAGCATTGTATTAGAGTTTAATGAAAAGTATAATGTTGTAATTTTAATTAAAGATGTTTGTAAAGAATTACAGTTTACATATGGAATTGATATGGATATAACGAGAACAGCTCGGGTGTAAACATCTCAAGTATAGAAAAAGGAAAAAGAAAGCAGATCCTTTGCTTTCTTTTTCTATGTAGAAAAAGGGAGAGTAGATCTAAAGATGAAGGGGAAGTTACAACAGATTCATCCGCTAGGCATGACAATAATTATAGGGACTTTATTTGCGAGATTCGCCACTTCAATGAGTATTCCTTTTTTAGCGATTTATTTAACAACCGTTAAAGACGTATCGGCTGGAATGACTGGTGCTATTATTGGAACGAGTGCACTTGTTGGAGTGTTTGCTAGTTTTATTGGGGGGAATTTATCGGACCGATTTGGCCGAAATATAATAATAATATGGTCCATGATTGTTTGGATTTTTGTATTTATAGGATTTTCAGTTGCAGATCATGTTTTGAGTTTTTTTCTATTAAACGCTTTGAATGGATTGTGTCGTTCATTTTTTGAACCAACATCAAGAGCGTTATTATCAGATTTAACGAAACCAGAGTATCGTTTACTCGTTTATAACTTACGGTACGGTGCAATAAATGTTGGGGTAGCGATTGGTCCACTTGTTGGATTACAAATTGGAAGTGCCAAATCAACAATTCCGTTTTTAGTAGCCGCTGGAGTATACATTCTATATACAGCGATATTAGCGTTGCAATTTAAGAAGTACACACTTGAAAAGAAGAAAATAAATACAGAAAAACCCGTCACGATGTTAAATGCAATTCGTATTTTACGAAAAGACATAGTATTTTTAGTTGCGTTAGTCGGTATTATTTTGAGTAATTGTGGCTTTTCACATTTAACGACGACAGTATCTCAATACTTTGCAAACGCACATATATTTCAAGATGGAGTAAAGTTATTTTCATATATGCTAACTTTAAATGCAATCGTAGTAGTGGCCATTCAATACCCTGTTATTAAAATGTGTAAAAGGTATACGCCATTAGCGTCTATTATAGTCGGAACGTTGTTTGTGAGCGGGGGATTGTTTGGATTTGGAATAGTAGAATCCATACTAGGTGCTGCCATCTGTACAATTGTTTTTACAGTTGGAGAAGTTCTAATGTTCTCAATGACAGATGTATTTATAGATGATATAGCTGTTTCAAATCTAAAGGGTACATATTTCGGAGCGATGGGCTTCTCTGGAATTGGCGGAGTAATTGGTCCTTGGTTTGGCGGGATACTCCTCGATTACTATGGATATCAAAATGGTTTTTTCGTATTTTTCATATTAGCCATATTTTCAACTGTAGCATTTCCAGTCCTTTTAGTTACAAAAGGTTTATTGAAAAAAAGATATATTAGAAATTCTAAAATAGAAATACATGCGAAATAACAGAAGCCCGAGCAAACGAAAAATTTGATCGGGCTTCTGTTTGTATTTATATCGATCCTTAATGCGAAAAAAAGACTTTCTTTTCATGCTCATTAGCAACTTCATTTTTGGAAATATGAATGGTTAAAAATCCATTTTCTAAACAGGCTAGCATCTTCTTGTAAATAATATTAGCAGGTAAGGGAATTATTCGCTGTAAAGAAGCATTGTTATGAAGTATGCAAATGTTTAGGCCTGTCTCCATCTTTTTTATGAGTACATTCTGTTCAGTTACATTTGGTACATCTGTTTCCAAAATGTATTCTTGTTCTGTTTCACAAAGGTCAATATGAATTTGATTTGGAAAACTAAAGTTACTATAAGAATCGGAACAAAATTGATCCATCCATTCTTCGAAACCATCAACATGAAAAAGACAATTCTTCTTTTTCTTGCCCATGTACGACACCCTCCGTAAAAGCTCAATTCATACTATGTTATGCATGAATGAAGTAGGGGTGAAGAATAAATGAAAAATATAAACAGTGTATGTGACAAATATAGCTAGTGTGAATGTTTTTTTACATATCATGATGTGCATGATTTTTTTGGCGTGAATGGTTACGGTTTTTTACTTTATGAGACCCGCTTAAAGGTTCAGGCTGCCCAGAAGAGTACCCTTTCTTCTCGTTTTGACGATTAGATTGATTATTGTTTTTACCCATTGTATTTTACACCTCCTCTTTTTATTTAGAATGAGAGAAGTTTGCGAATTTATACGAGAATGTTTTTAGAGAAAAGGGTAAAGATAAGTAGGACTAACTAATATAGAAAGGGGAAAGTATTATGCCATATCATAAAAATAAGCAACAAGCTTTTCAGGCCGCGCAGCAAGGATTTGTTCAAGCGGAAAATGTATTTAATAATATTGTGAAAAATGATCCGAATTACGGTCATGATTTAAAAGAACTACGCCAAGAAGTTCAGGAGGCATACGAACAGATTCAAAATGCACTTGAAGTAGCATCAGAAACACAACGTCCACAACTTGAGGAATATGAAAGTAATCTCCAAAATATTATGCAGAATGTAGATCAATTAGAAAAGTAAAGGAAGGTTGTTGTGAATTCAACAACCCCATTACTCTTAGTGCTACTATGCTGAAACGAAAAATTTTTATTTTAATTTTTTCCTTAATGTGTGCAGTACATATATTTCAAGTGGACAAAGTGGAAGCGAAAATGTTGTTAAGGAAAGAGTTAGAACCGACTGGTTATGTAACATGGGAAGTACCTAATAATGAGAAAATCATTGCGATTACATTTGATGATGGACCGGATCCAACTTATACACCGCAAGTATTAGATTTATTACGTCAATATAAAGCGGAAGCGACTTTTTTTATGATTGGCTTTCGAGTTCAGCGTAATCCATACTTAGTAAAGCGAGTGTTAAAAGAGGGACATGAAATTGGAAATCATACGATGAATCATTTGTATGCAAATAGTTCTTCAGATGAAAAGTTGAAAAATGACATTTTAGATGGAAAAAAATATTTTAAAGCATGGGTAAAAGAACCTTTATTGTTCCGTCCACCAGGTGGATATATTAATGACGCTGTATTTACAACAGCAAAAGAAGCTGGCTATCAAATTGTTTTATGGTCATGGCATCAAGATCCTCGTGATTGGGCAAACCCTGGTACAGAATCTATCGTGAATCATGTTGTGAAAAATGCTAAAAGCGGAGATATTGTACTGTTGCACGACGGGGGGAATGATCGTAGTCAAACAGTGGCGGCATTGGCGAAAATTTTACCAGAGCTTAAAAAGCAAGGATATCGATTTGTGAAGGTTTCGGAGCTATTACGTTATAAGCATTAAAAAAAATCCCAAAAGGTGAACCTTTTGGGATTTTTCGTTACTGATTCTTTTTTCGCTTCTTATTATTTTGTCGCTGCGCAGCTGTTAAAGGCTCATTTGCAAATTCTTCGTTATAACCAGTTCCTTGTCCTTGCGCGGATGCTGCATTCATTCCTGAAATAGTATGATTCGCTTTTCGTTTACCCATTTTTTCTCACCTCTATAATGTTTTTATAGATGAAACATGAGTTGCTCATAACATATATGAACGTAAAGTAGAGTGCTTTACTTTACAATAATAGTATTTATAAGGAGCATGGACACTATTCAAATTTAGAAAGATAAAGAAAACTTATTATAATCTATAAGTTTCTTATTATTTACTTATTTAGAAAGTTGTAATAAGATATTATCGTAAGGTATTGAAAAGTTTGTCTACATTTTATATTCAGACAAATTAGTCACGTTTAACAGGGGGGAAACATAATGGTCAAACATAATCCATTTCAATCACGTGCAACTTTTGAATTAGATGGAAAGACGTATCATTATTATCAATTGAAAGCGCTTGAAAATGCAGGGGTTGGCAACGTATCTCAATTACCATATTCCGTGAAAGTTTTACTTGAATCTGTACTTCGTCAAGTAGACGGACGCGTAATTACAGAAGAGCATGTTACAAATTTAGCGAAATGGGGAACGAAAGATGTTCAAGATATCGATGTTCCATTTAAACCATCTCGTGTAATCTTACAAGACTTCACAGGTGTTCCAGCTGTTGTAGATTTGGCTTCGCTTCGTAAAGCGATGGCAGACATGGGCGGGGATCCTGATAAAATTAATCCTGAAATTACTGTAGACCTTGTAATTGACCACTCTGTACAGGTTGATAGAGCGGGTACGGCAGACGCGCTTGCATTCAACATGGACTTAGAGTTTAAACGTAATGAAGAACGTTATAAATTTTTAAGCTGGGCACAAAAATCATTTGATAACTACCGTGCAGTTCCACCAGCAACAGGTATTGTACACCAAGTAAACCTTGAATATTTAGCACCAGTTGTTCATGCGGTGAAAAATGCTGAAGGTGACTTAGTTGCATACCCAGATTCATTAGTTGGAACAGACTCACATACAACGATGATTAACGGTATCGGTGTTCTTGGATGGGGCGTTGGTGGTATTGAAGCAGAAGCAGGAATGCTTGGACAGCCTTCATACTTCCCAGTACCTGAAGTAATCGGTGTGAAATTAACTGGCACACTTCCAAGTGGTACTACAGCAACTGATGTTGCATTAAAAGTAACACAAGTATTACGTCAAAAAGGTGTAGTTGGTAAATTCGTTGAGTTCTTCGGTAATGGACTAAAGAGCATGCCTCTAGCTGACCGTGCAACAATTTCAAATATGGCACCAGAATACGGCGCAACTTGTGGATTCTTCCCAATCGACGATATTTCATTAGAATACTTACGTTTAACAGGTAGAGATGAAGAGCAAATTCGCGTTGTTGAAGAATACTGTAAAGCGAACGGTTTATTCTATACAGCAGACAGTAAAGATCCAATTTACACTGATCTTGTTGAAATTGATTTAAATACAATCGAATCTAACCTTTCTGGACCGAAACGCCCACAAGATTTAATTCCACTTTCAGATATGAAAGATGCGTTCCACAAAGCTGTTGTAGCACCAGTTGGAACACAAGGACTTGGATTTAATGAGCAAGAGTTCGATAAAGAAGTGAAGGTTACATTAGAAGATAAAGAAGTAACGATGAATACAGGTGCAATTGCAATCGCTGCAATTACAAGCTGTACAAATACATCAAACCCATACGTATTAATTGGAGCAGGTCTAGTTGCGAAAAAAGCAATTGAAAAAGGACTTGAAGTACCTAGTTATGTGAAAACATCATTAGCACCAGGATCTAAAGTTGTTACAGAGTACTTAGATAAATCTGGTTTAACAACGTATTTAGATCAATTAGGTTTCCAAACAGTTGGTTACGGCTGTACGACTTGTATCGGTAATTCTGGTCCATTAGCAGAGGAATTAGAAGAAGCAATCGCAGCAAATGATTTATTAGTAACATCTGTTTTATCTGGTAACCGTAACTTTGAAGGTCGTATTCACCCACTTGTAAAAGCAAACTACTTAGCATCACCACCACTTGTTGTGGCGTATGCACTTGCAGGTACTGTTGATATTGACCTGAAAAATGATGAAATCGGTAAAGATGCAAATGGCAATGCTGTTTACTTTAATGATATTTGGCCATCAGCTAAAGAAATTGAAGATGTAGTTCAAAGTGTTGTTACATCTGAACTGTTCAAGAAAGAATATGCACAAGTATTTAACAGCAATGAGCGCTGGAATGAAATCCAAACTTCAAATGAAGCTTTATATACTTGGGATAATGATTCAACATACATTCAAAACCCACCGTTCTTCGAAGGATTATCTAAAGAACCTGGTGAAGTTGAAACGTTATCAGGTTTACGCATAGTTGGTAAATTTGGTGATTCTGTAACGACAGATCACATTTCACCAGCAGGTTCAATCGGTAAGCATACACCAGCTGGACGCTACTTATTAGAAAATGGCGTACAACCAGTTGACTTTAACTCTTACGGTTCTCGTCGTGGTAACCATGAAGTTATGATGCGTGGTACATTCGCAAACATCCGTATTAAAAACCAAATCGCACCAGGAACAGAAGGCGGATATACAACATATTGGCCAACTGGTGAAGTAACATCTATCTATGATGCTGCTATGAAATATAAAGAAGATGGCACAGGCCTTCTAGTTGTTGCTGGTAAAGATTACGGTATGGGAAGTTCTCGTGACTGGGCTGCGAAAGGTACAAACTTATTAGGTATTAAAGCAGTAATCGCAGAAAGCTTCGAGCGTATTCACCGCAGTAACTTAGTGTTAATGGGTGTATTACCATTACAATTTAAAGATGGCGAAAGCGCTGAAACATTAGGTCTTGTTGGTAACGAGTCATTTGAAATTCAAATTGACAAAACGGTTAGACCACGCGATCTTGTAAAAGTAGTTGCAATCGATGCAGAAGGAAAAGAAAAACAATTCGAAGTAGTAGCTCGTTTCGATAGTGAAGTTGAAATTGACTACTATCGTCACGGTGGTATTTTACAAATGGTTCTTCGTGAGAAAATCGAAGAGTCTAAAGTATCGAACTAAATAATTGTAATGAATGATAAGGAAGCTGACATATGTTAGCTTTCTTACTTTATGTACAGAGGAAAGGGATGAAACCATTAGGTTTCATCCCTTTCCTTTTTTTATGCAAATTTGGAGGAATGATGATGAATGAGTATAGAAAAATTGTGTTGCCACTGTTGCAAGAAAAGCTGTTGCTAATTACTGCGATATGTAGTGGGATGATAGCTGCTATTTTAAATTTATCTAGACCTCTTTTAATGGGGTTAATTGTAGATAACCTTATTCAGCGAGAGTTAGAATGGGCGTATATGTACATTGCATTATTTGCAGGTAGTTGGTTTTTGATGTGGACGAATACACTTTTGTTTGGTTATATAAGTACAAAAGCGAGTCAACGTATATTACGAGAGAAGCGTATAGATTTATTACGTCACTTTTTGTCATTACCATTTGAAGAAAGTGAGAAGGTAAAACAAGGAGAATTAGAAACATTAGTCATTTCTGATATTCCGAGTTGGGTAAGGTTATATGGATCTATATTAATTGAATACATTCATGCAATCGCGCAATTTATAGGGGCATTAATAGCGCTTCAGCATATCGATATACAGTTTATATGGTGGGTTACTCCGTTTTTATTTTTAAGTACGATTGTTCCGATAGTTACGACGAAAAAGGTGAGAAATGTAGCGAGTATTGCTCAAAAAAATCATTCAAGTGTTGTAGAGATGATGTCACAGTTTGTAAGGGGTATACAAGATTTGCGTAGTTTACAAAAAGAGAGCTGGGCAATTGGTTTATTTAAAGGAGTGACAACAAAGTCTTATAAAACGGAAGTAAAAAAGACTATGATACAACATTGTATTGGGATAGTAGGAACGGTAATAGAAACAGGAGCATATATAGTTGTTCTTATTATAGGAGCACAAAAAATAATGAAAGGGGATATGGAAGTTGGATCACTCGTTGCGATATTAGCTACAATTGAGACGTTATTTTTCCCTGTTCGTTATGCGAGTGATTTATTAATGATGACACAAGTTGCTGTTGCATCGGCAAATCGAGTTTTTTGCTTTTTAGATATACGAGCTGAAGATAGAAATGTAGAAAGAGCGATGGGAATGAAGTTGAAAAATGTTTCATTTCAAGAGAACGGTGAGGAGAAGTATAGAATTAAAAATATTGATTTGCAAATTTCTCCTGGTGAACTTGTTATCATTGTGGGAGAAAGTGGTGCTGGAAAAACAACTTTATTAAAGTTATTAACAGGATTATATAAGCCTTCAAGTGGTACGGTTGCTTATTACGGTAAGAAAGCTCGTATGACTACTGTATGGCAGGAACCACGTTTTTTTCGGGCGACAGTAAAAGAGAATATACATTTTCAAGAAGATATTATAGAAAAACAGTTTAAAAAAAGTATCGAGCTTGTAAATATGAAGACAATCTTAAAAAACTTATCAGATGGAATCCATACTGTACTGCACAAAAGTGGAGAAGAGTTTTCGGGAGGAGAAAGAAAGCGTCTTGCGTTACTGCGAGCGATTGTAACAGAGCCGAATATTGTTATTTTAGATGAACCGACTGCTGGATTGGATCCAGGTAATCAACAAGCTGTTTGGAATATGATTGAAGGGTTGGGAGAAAACGTAACGAAAATTGTGACGACACATGATGTAGAAAGGGCGATGATAGCTGATCGGGTTATTGTAATGAAGAATGGAGTTATTGTGGAATGTGGGAATCCTAGAGGATTATTAAATTGCAACTCATTGTTCAAAGAGATGCAAACAAAAAGATAAGAGCTGCGTAGCGCTCTTATCTTTATTCAGTCTTATTAAGTTGATACGTATAAGACTCAGGATCGCTAGTACTAAATTCTTTGACTAAAGTAAGTTGATTTGTATCTGGGTTATATTTGAAAATTTTGATCGTATGTTCGCTACTTAGTGATGGATTATATTCTTGAATAGCAAATGTATTTTCAGCAATCTGTGTCATATTACTGGTGGAAGCACTTTCTATGGAATCATGATTTGTAGAAATTTCAACGACTCTTCCACCGTTGAAAAATAAAAGAACGATTACTAAAATAACTAAACATATTCGTATATAGCGAAGTTCTTTACTAATAGGGTGTTCTCCAAAAAAAAATCATCCTTTCTGCAACTATTGTGTAGTAGTGGTGATAGTCATTGTGAAGAAACTAAGAATACCGAGGCCTGCTAAAAGGATAAATGAGATTAAAGCGATATAGAGACAAATACGTCCAACTTTCTTTTTTTCAGGATCTTTACTGAAGAGCGAGATAATCCAAGTGATAATTCCGATTGGGGAAAATATAAAACTAAGAATATATAATAGTATTTTTTCGAATAAATTCATAAAAATACCTCCCTTTTTGAAAGTTCTATATGTGCAGTTTTCTTCGTATTAGCGCTGCCGTTATATAGGAAAGTACAGAATAAACAGCACCATAAACAATCCAAGCATCTAAGTTTTGTAAAGCTAGGTATATATCAAATCCAGAGACGATAATAAAAAATATAAGTGGAACAGTAAAAGAAATAATAATAGCAGCCCATTTGAATTTGTATAGTAAGCAACTAAAAAAAATACATAGTAAGGGTAAAGTGAAGAAAACAAAAGTAAATGGGTTGATAAGTAGTTGTAAAATACATATCACCTCACAGGTTTTGTATGTATTTCTAATTATATGATAAAAAGGAAAATATTCCATATTGTCTATAAATATTCTAACTATTTCGAATGTGAATATTTCCAAGCTTGTCCGTATAAGCTAAAATAAGGTATATAGTATTTAGGTAATTATGTTACAAGAAGATAAACACGTAAGGGTGATATAATATGTGGCGGAAACTTACCATTATTGTAGTGTTACTTTGTTTAGCGGGATATGCAGCGTATGAACAGTTTGGTAAAAAGGATCAGGCAGTACAAGGGAAGCAAGAAAAAAGTGAAGCTGCTATGAAAGAGATTATCGCAAGGAACGGTATTGAAATTGGAAAGAGCGCACCAGATTTTGAATTAACAAAGATAGATGGAACGAATATAAAATTATCTGATTTAAAAGGGAAGAAAGTTATTTTAAACTTTTGGGCAACGTGGTGTGGGCCATGTCAGCAAGAAATGCCTGATATGGAGGCCTTTTATAAAGAGCATAAAGAAAACGTAGAAATTTTAGCTATAAATTATACTCCTTCAGAAAAAGGTGGGGGAGAAGAGAAGGTAAGAAATTTTGCTAAGGAAAAAGGAATTACTTTTCCTATTTTATTGGACAAGAACATTGATGTGACGACAGCGTATAAAGTAATTACAATCCCAACGTCTTATTTTATAGATACAAAAGGTGTCATCCAAGATAAGTTTATCGGACCGATGACACAAAAAGAGATGGAAAAACGGATTGCGAAATTGAAATAATAAGTAAAAAGGCAGAGATGGATATTGGCCATTTCTGCCTTTTCTTTTTCATGGAGTGATGACTTCGTGATATGATAAAAGAAAGATAACCGTTAATAACAGATGAGGGAGTGTATGGATTGGGGAATGTATCCTTACCATTAGATTATGTTGTAATTGATTTTGAAACGACAGGGTTTAATCCCTATAATGATAAAATTATCCAAGTAGCAGCTGTGAAGTACCGTAATCATGAACTGATTGATCAATTTGTATCGTATGTGAATCCAGAGCGTCCAATTCCAAGCCGAATTACGAGCTTAACAGGTATTACAAATTATCGTGTTTCAGACGCACCAACAATTGAAGAAGTATTACCTTTATTTTTAGCATTTCTAGATACAAATATTATTGTGGCACATAATGCTTCTTTTGATATGCGTTTTTTAAAGAGTAATGTAAATATGATGGGACTACCTGAGCCTAAAAATAACGTTATTGATACTGTCTTTTTAGCGAAAAAATATATGAAGCATGCGCCTAATCATAAACTGGAAACGTTAAAACGAATGCTTGGAATTCGCTTAAGTTCTCATAATGCATTTGACGATTGTATTACATGTGCAGCTGTTTATCAAAGATGTGCATCAGTTGAAGAAGAAGGAAAGAGAAAAGCAAAGAAAGAAGTACTGGATGACACAGCGGTATTTGAAGCGGTAAAAGAAATACTTGTGCGAAATAAACGTGATATTGAATGGATTCGTTGTATGAATGTCGGGAGTTATTTAGATATAAAGGCTTTTTATCCAATTATAAGGTTAAAGGTAAAAGGGCGAAAGAAATATGTGTTAACAGAAAAAATGGAAGACGATGTAAGAGAAATTTGTACGAGCTTAACATGTGAGGCAGCATTGAAAAGTGAGATTGGCAACACGAGAATTATGATTGACAGTGTAGAGGACATTTTGAAGTTAGAGAGCTACATTGTAGAAGAATACGATTCGGTATTACGAGCGCTGGATGAATATAGAGCAAATAAAGTAAATGCAGATGAAGAAATTAAAAAGTATTTAAATATGATGGTGTAAAAAATCCCATGCGTAAAATATGCGCATGGGATTTTTTATCAAAACATAAAATTTTCTTACAAATCTGATTAAAGAGTTTTTCATTTGCTCATACTATGTAGTAAGAAAGCGAAGGAGAAAGGGTGAGCAACATGAGAAGAAGTCGCCGCAAGTCGTTTGAAGAACTTGTAAATGAAAATAAACAACAATTATTAAGCGATCGTGATGCAATCGATCGAATTGAAGAGCGAATTGAAAAACGTTATGAAATGAAACTTTTTAAGCAGGCTGAATAATTCTTAACACTAGTACGATACTAGTATTAAGGAGGCGATAGTAATGGGTAATCCGAAAAAGAATTCAAAAGACTTTGCACCAAACCAAATTGGAACACAATCGAAAAAAGCTGGTGGAAATAAAGGGAAGCAAATGCAAGACCAAACTGGCAAACAACCGATTGTAGATAACGGTTAAAGAAAAGGAGAATGTTGCATTCTCCTTTTTATGTATAAATTTGAAGGAGTATAGGTAATTTAAGATAGTATATATAATTAGGAGGGAATAACATGCCGAATCCAGACAATCGAAGTGACAACGCTGAAAAATTACAAGAAATGGTACAAAATACGATTGATAATTTTAATGAAGCAAAAGAAACAGCGGAACTTTCTAATGAAAAAGATCGTGCTGCTATTGAAGCGAAAAATCAAAGACGTTTAGAAAGTATTGATTCATTTAAAAGTGAAATAAAAGATGAATCTTAACAGAATATACAAAAAAAGGGGCTGACGGAAGTCAGCCCTTTTTCGTGATTGTAAAGTTTTCAACGAGTAAACGCCAATTTTGTGGGAATGGTAGACCAATTTTCCAATAGCTAATGCCGCCTATACCTTGCTCTTTCATTAAATTAAATTTACTTTGTACGGACCTTGAATCTTCAAACCATACTTCGTGTTGTACGCCGTTTTCGTCAAAGTAATTAAAATGTGGAGCTTGAGCTGTGAAATCATAGCGGATAGGAACATTGTATTTACGAGCTAGTGCAACAGCTGCGACAGAGCTAACTGCTTTTGCGGGTGGATTCCCTTGTTTGAACGGTAGTTTCCAATCGAAACCGTATAAATTTTGCCCCATCATAATTTTTTGTGGAGGCATTTGAGATTTTGCATATTGAAGTACTTCTTTTACAGGACCAATAGGAGAAATTGCCATCGGTGGCCCACCTTGCCAACCCCAGTCGTATGTCATAATAACGACGAAATCAACAATTTGCCCTTGTGCTTTATAATCATGGGCTGCAAAAAATTTTCCTTTTTGAGTGGAGCTTGTTTTTGGTACGAGAGTTGTACTTAATGTGTACCCGTTCGGTAAGCGTGTTTTCACATTTCGTAAAAAACGATTATATGCTTCACGATCTTCGGGCGCCACATTCTCGAAATCAAAATGAATGTCTCGCATGCCATATTTTTCAGCTGTTTGCAAAATGTTTGTAATAAATTTATTTTGGATGGTTGCGTCGCGTAAAAGAACAGATGCCAGATCGGCACTGAAATTTCCATTTTCGATATTTGTAATAACGAGCATAGGGATGGTTTTACCTTGCGTTGCAAGGTTAGCGATTTTAGCTGTTTCGGTTGGTTCTTTTAAAGTACCGTCTCTTTTTGCTTCAAAACTAAAGTAGGCTAAATAGGTTAAAAATGGGTTGATAGCACGTGTAGCACTTACTAAACTTTCTTTTATTGGAATTGTTGAAGGTTGTAAATAAGCGATGGATTCTGCTGCTCTTTTTGTCCCTTTTGGTATATATAATTGTTGTCCGACGTGGAGAATAGATTTTAATGAAAGGTTATTAACTTTAGCTAAACTAGCGAGAGGAACATTATATGTTTGAGAAATTCGATACAGGCTGTCACCAGGCTGTACATAATAATTATTGCCTTTCGTATTAACGATAAGTGCCTGACCAACAACGAGTGTTTCGGATGGATTTAGGCCATTGTCTTTTACAATCTCTTCAGGTGTAGATCCATATTTTGAAGCTAAACTATATACACTATCACCGCTACGAACAGTTACAATTTGAATCATGTGCTTGCCCCTTTCAATAAAAGATTCACTGTTTTTATTTTATTTTTGATTCCGCTGTATTATGATTAAATGTATGCAAGGTAGCAGAAGTGAAAGAAGGCGAATAGAAATGTTTGTAGCAGAACATGAAATTGAAATCCGCTATGCGGAAACAGACCAAATGGGTGTTGTTTACCATTCAAACTATTTAGTGTGGCTGGAACTTGGACGCACGAAACTTATACAAGAATTAGGATTTTCATATGTTGAAATGGAGAGAGATGGAGTTATCTCTCCTGTATTAGACTTGCAAATCTCATACCGTAAAGCGATGCGTTACGGAGAAAAGGCCATTGTGAAAACATGGATCGATACTGTGAGTCCACTTCGTGTTGTATATGGATATGAAATTTATAACGGCGATGGTGAGCTTTGTATTACGGCAAGTACAACGAATATTTGTGCGAAAAAAGAAGGTTTTCGCCCTGTATCATTTAAAAAATTATATCCTGAGTGGTATGCGAAATATGAGGAAATTAAAAAGAAATAAAAAAAGCGTGGCAGTAGCCACGCTTTTTTATTTTTCATAATTAAATTGAGGGAAATCATCACCGTCATTAAGTGTAACTAATAAATTATGTCCATCGAAGAACCACTCATCATCGCCTTCAATAAAGAAATTAATACCTTCTTCTTGAATTTGAACAGCAGGATGTGCAGGGTCATCTTTACGAATTCCTAAAGAAAGTCCTTTTTGCACAGTACTGCAACCACCGTATTGTACGAAAAAGCGTAGTGTTTCACCTGATTGTAAGTTTAATTCGTCTTTATACCATTGTGCTGCTTCTTTTGTTACGGAAAGATTCATGTATAGTTCCTCCAAATTATGTTGCTTTTTCTTAAGTATAAAAAATAACGCAAAAAGACGCTATTAATATGCTTCACGTTTTCTTTTTGCGTTATGTGGGCTACGATCTTATTTTTGCTTTTTTGAAAAGTTTGCTTTTGGTTCAGTTTTATTTATAATTCGTCCGATATTTGCACGGTGTTTATAAATAACCATACCTGCTAATAAACACATCGCAATAATGAAGATTTTATCCCCGCTAACAATGGATGCAATAACAGCAGCAACAGCTGTTACCATAGAAGAAAGTGATACGTATCTTGTTGTAAATAAAAGGCTGAAAAAGATAACAGCTAATATTACAAAAACAACTGGTGAGTAGCATAATAGTACCCCAGCAGAAGTTGCAACTGCTTTCCCCCCGCGGAATTTTGCGAAGATTGGATATACATGTCCAAGAACCGCTGCTAATCCGAACCATAGTGGGTGAATATCTAACCCGAAAATAATCGGTAGACTTGTTGCTAAAGTACCTTTTAAAATGTCAGCAATTGTAACGATAAAACCTGCTTTTTTCCCTAGTGTGCGGAATGTATTTGTTCCGCCTAAATTACCGCTTCCATGCTCACGAATGTCGATTCCATAACCGATTTTTCCAACGACTAGTGCAAATGGAATCGAGCCAAGTAAGTAGGCAACGATAAATAAAAGATATGTAGTAACCATAAGTTCAGTCTCCTTTATTCAAATGTGTTGATAAAGGGTAAAAAGAGTTTTTCCCGTATATTGTACCATACATTTGTAAAGAGCACATTTCTTTTTTGTAAATGAAAAATTCATTATTTCGTGAAAAAAATTTCACAGGAATGTTACATTTCTCACAGAAACAATAAGACTATATGTTGTATGATTTTAATCAAAAGACAACAACATGTTGGTGGAGGGTTATGAATGTTGAAACAAAATGTACGTGGAGAAGAATTAATGAAAGTATTTGAGACAATTATCCACGGTAATGAACAAGATTTAATGCAGGAAAATGCAAATGTAGATGGCCGATCTCCAATGGGCGTAATGGGAACGTTCGCATCTGAGAGTGCGAAATATTATGCAGTAGAAAATTTACTATCAGATCAAGTGAAAAAAGCGATAGATCAAAATATATTATATCCACATGATTTAGATTTTTATGCGACAGGAACGACGACTTGTTCACAAATTCCGTTAGCACAAATGCTTGCTAACGGTTTTCATACTGGACATGGACATATGAGACAACCACAAGATATTAAAAGTGCGTTGGCGCTTTCTTCAATTATTTTTCAGGCGAATCAAAATATGCAACACGGTGGTCAATCGTTTGCACTCTTTGATATTGATTTAGCTCCATATGTAAGAAAAACAGTAGAGAGACATAAAAAACGATTACAGTCATATCCGCTTACGAAAGAACAAATAGAGGAATTTGCATGGAAAGAAACTGAAAATGATACGTATCAGGCGTGCGAAGCTTTCGTTCATAATTCGAATAGTATGCATAGTAGGGGCGGGGGACAAGTACCGTTTATTTCAATTAATTATGGAACAGACACATCGAAAGAGGGAAGACTTTTAATTAAACAACTTTTAAAGGCGACGCAAGCTGGACTTGGAAAAGGGGAAACACCGATTTTCCCTATTCAAATTTTTAAAATGAAAAAAGGTGTGAACTTTGAAGAATGTGATCCGAACTATGATTTATTTGAATTAGCGTTGGAAACGACAGCTGAGCGATTATTCCCTAACTTTTCGTTTTTAGATGCTCCGTTTAATGCTGTGCATTATGATGGCCGACCTGAAAGTGAAGTATGTTATATGGGATGTCGTACTCGTGTTATGTCTAATATCCATGGGGAAGAAACAGCAATCGGAAGAGGTAATTTATCGTTTACTTCAATTAATTTAGTGAAATTAGCGCTAATCAGCGGTTCAAAAGAAGCGTTTTTTGAAGCGCTAAGTTATTACTTAGATTTAGGGATTAAGCAATTATTAGAGAGATTCGCTTATCAATGTACAAAGAGAGCAAGAGATTTTCAGTTCTTATATTCACAAGGTGTATGGCGTGGTGGAGAAACGTTACGCCCTGAAGATGCTGTGGCACCGATTTTAAAACAAGGGACGTTAAGTGTTGGTTTTATCGGTCTTGCGGAATGCTTAGTAGCTTTAACTGGGAAGCACCATGGAGAAGATGAAGAATCGTGGAAGATTGGATATGAAATCATTTCCTTTATGAGGGAGAGAATGGATAAGGCGACAGAAGAACATCAACTCAATTTCTCTGTAATTGCAACGCCAGCAGAAGGGCTATCAGGAAAGTTTGTGAAAAAAGATAGAGAAGAATTTGGTGTAATTAGTGGTGTGACAAATCATAATTATTATACAAACTCATTCCACGTGCCGGTTTATTATGATATTCAAGCGATAAATAAAATTCGATTAGAAGGACCGTTTCATGCTTTATGTAATGGTGGACATATTACGTATATTGAACTAGATGGTGCAGCTGTGCATAATCAAAAGGCGTTAAAACAAATTGTACAAGCGATGGCAGAGTATGGAGTAGGGTACGGTTCAATTAACCACCCTGTTGATCGTTGTAAGTGCTGTAGTTATCATGGCATTATCGGGAATGAATGTCCGAGCTGTGGAAATGAAGATGAGAATGAAATAGAAAGAATTCGCCGTATAACAGGATATCTTGTAGGAGATATGTCGAAGTGGAATAGTGCGAAACGTAGTGAAGAGATGGATCGGGTGAAGCATAAATGAAAGTTATGAATATCATTCATGATAGTGTAGTAGATGGAGAAGGATTGCGGACAGTCGTGTTTTTTGCGGGCTGTCCGCATCGTTGTATCGGTTGTCATAATCCGAAATCTTGGAATGTTTGCAACGGAACTGAAATGACGGTAGAAGAAATTGTGAAAGAGATTGAAAAAAATCCATTAACCGATGTAACATTTTCAGGCGGAGATCCATTTTTTCAAGCTGCTGAAGTGAAAAAAGTAGCAAAAGCAGTGAAAGATTTGAAAAAAAATTTATGGATTTATACAGGTTATACGTTAGAAGAGATACAGAGTGCCCAAAATAATGATATGATAGAGTTGTTACATTATGGGGACGTTCTGGTCGATGGAAGATTTGAACTTAATAAAAAAGATTTAACACTTCCATTTCGCGGAAGCTCCAATCAACGTATTATTCGATTGCAAGAGTAAAAAGGCGGGATAGGTCAGATGAATAAAACAGTATTACTTGTTGAAGATGAAAGAAGATTACGTGAAATTGTTAGTGATTATTTTCGTAATGAGGGCTTTGAAGTAATCGAAGCGGAAGATGGAAAAAAAGCGCTAGAATTATTTGCTGAACATACAATTGATTTAATTATGTTAGATATTATGTTACCAGAAATAGATGGTTGGTCGGTTTGTAGACGAATTAGAAAAGAGTCAGCGGTACCAATTATTATGCTGACTGCACGTTCTGATGAGGATGATACATTACTAGGATTTGAACTAGGTGCAGATGAGTATGTAACAAAACCTTTTAGCCCGAAGGTGTTAGTAGCTCGCGCAAAGACGTTATTGAAACGTGCAGATGGAGCGGTAGGAGTAGCTGAGGAAAATGCTATGTCTTTTGCTGGAATAGAAGTGAATCGATTGTCTAGAACAGTTTTAGTAGATGGAGAAGAAATTATATTGACACATAAGGAGTTTGAACTTCTCGTTTATTTAATGGAGAACAAGGGAATTGTGTTGTCACGCCAACATTTATTAGATCAGTTATGGGGATATGACTATTACGGTGATGATCGAACGGTTGATACACATATTAAAAAACTGCGAAATAAGCTAGGAGATAAAGCGAAGCATATCGGTACTGTCATTCGAGTCGGTTACAAATTTGAAGAATAATCTTTAAGTTACTATGAACTTTAGCTTGGGAATATAGCAAATTTACACTCTCCTTTGTAGGTGGAATGTACAAAAAATACTTTTCTTGTCTACAATGGTAGATAGGAGTATTTTTTTAATTGGATTTCACGATGAGTTCACAAGAAGGACACAAAATGTGACTATACTGAAAGTACGAATTCACCAGAGAGGGGAAAAAAACATGGGATATTACGACGGACCGAATTTAAATGAAGAGCAAAGTGAAATGAGAGAAATGAAAAAATCAGGTAGTAAAAAAGGATATTTTTTCACAGGTTTAGTTGGAGCTGTAGTTGGAGCTGTTTCAATTAGTTTTGCAGCACCGTACATGCCATGGGTGCAAAATAATGGTGCGGCTGTTTCGTCATTTAATTCTAATAAACAAGTAGAAGGAACTGTAGTTCCAGTTGTAAATAAAGCGAAAAATGAAACTGATTTACCAGGTATGATTGAAGGTGCGAAGGATGTTGTCGTAGGAGTAATTAATATGCAGCAAAGCGTCGATCCATTTGCAATGCAACCGACAGGTCAAGAACAAGAACAAGAAGCTGGTTCAGGATCAGGTGTAATATATAAAAAAGCAGGAAATAAAGCATATATCGTAACGAATAACCATGTAGTAGATGGGGCGAATAAGCTTGCTGTTAAACTAAGCGACGGTAAAAAGGTAGATGCAAAATTAGTCGGGAAAGATCCTTGGTTAGATTTAGCTGTTGTAGAGATTGATGGATCTAATGTGAATAAAGTTGCAAGTTTAGGTGATTCAAGTAAAATTCGTGCGGGTGAGAAAGCAATTGCAATCGGTAACCCATTAGGATTTGATGGAAGTGTAACGGAAGGTATCATCAGTAGTAAAGAGCGTGAAATTCCAGTTGATATTGATGGTGATAAACGTCCGGATTGGCAAGCACAAGTTATTCAAACAGATGCAGCGATTAACCCTGGTAATAGTGGTGGTGCGCTATTTAACCAAAACGGTGAGGTAATCGGTATTAACTCAAGTAAAATAGCTCAGCAATCAGTAGAGGGTATTGGTTTTGCAATCCCAATTAACATCGCAAAACCAGTTATTGAATCACTTGAAAAAGATGGAGTGGTGAAACGTCCAGCACTTGGAGTCGGTGTAGTTTCATTAGAAGATGTGCAAGCTTATGCAGTAAATCAATTAAAAGTGCCAAAAGAAGTAACAAATGGAGTTGTATTAGGTAAAATTTATCCAATATCTCCGGCAGAAAAAGCTGGTTTAGAGCAATATGATATTGTAGTAGCATTAGATGATCAAAAAGTAGAAAATTCACTTCAATTCCGTAAATACTTATATGAAAAGAAAAAAGTAGGAGAGAAAGTAGACGTTACATTCTACCGAAATGGTCAAAAAATGACGAAAACAGCTACATTAGCAGATAATACAGCTACTAAGAATCAATAAAAGAAAGTCTCTTTCATGTTGAAAGAGACTTTCTTTATCGGATATACTAAAGGTATAGGAGGGATTAATTATGACAATTGAAAACCCAACTCGTACGGAAATTGGTGAGGTATTGAAAAAAAGCAAAACGATTGCAGTTGTTGGATTATCAGATAAGCCAGAACGTACATCATATATGGTTTCAAAAGCAATGCAAGATGCTGGGTACCGCATTATTCCAGTAAATCCAACAGTAGATGAAGTGCTTGGAGAAAAGGCCGTTTCTTCACTGACTGATATTAAAGAACATGTTGATATCGTAAATGTATTTCGTCGTTCAGAATTTTTAATGGATGTTGCAAAAGAATTTGTAGAGATTGATGCAGATGTTTTTTGGGCACAATTAGGAGTACAAGATGAAGATACATATAAACTTTTACAAGAAAAAGGCTATACTGTAATAATGGATCGTTGTATTAAAGTAGAGCATGCGATGACAAAATAGTATAGATTTTAAAGATAGAAAGATTGATTCAGCCCTATATATATATGAATAGGGCCGATGAACGAGGTGTTCATCATGAGATTTTTTAAAGGCTGTTTTTGGGGATTGTTACTTGTTATCCCATTTTGGATATTGATCATTTGGATCATAATTAAGGTTTGGAATGTGTAATCTTGGAATACATATCCATTTCTCGTTGACAAACGATTATTTTTCTGAAATAGTAGCCTAGAGGAATCCTTGTGAAAAAACAAGGATTTTTCTATTGAAAATGGTATATAAAAGAGATAAGATAACTTGCCAAAACTATAGTCGAGGCGTTATTCTATAATAGAAACATATGTTCTGATTTGATTAGGAAAGGGGCAAGGAGTTTGGCGAAGCATCAGTTCCAATACAATGAAGATGCAATTCAAGTGTTAGAAGGACTTGAAGCCGTTCGAAAACGCCCGGGTATGTATATCGGGAGTACGGATAGCCGTGGATTGCATCATTTAGTATATGAAATAGTAGATAACTCCGTTGACGAAGCGTTAGCGGGATTTGGCGACGAAATTTCTGTCGTAATACATAAAGATAATAGTATTAGTGTTATTGATAAAGGGCGAGGAATGCCTACGGGAATGCATAAACTTGGGAAACCAACACCTGAAGTTATTTTAACTGTACTTCATGCTGGTGGTAAGTTTGGCCAAGGAGGCTATAAAACGAGTGGTGGTTTACACGGTGTTGGGGCATCAGTTGTAAACGCCTTATCAGAATGGTTAGTAGTAACGATTAAGCGTGATGGTAACATTTATGAACAACGCTTTGAAAATGGTGGTATTCCTGCAACGACGTTAGAGAAAATCGGAAAAACGAAAGAATCTGGTACGACAATGCACTTTAAGCCAGATACAACAATTTTCAGCACAACAAATTATAATTATGAAACATTATGTGAAAGATTACGCGAATCTGCATTCTTATTAAAAGGGATGAAGATCTCAATAAAAGATGAACGAAATGATTTAGAAGATGTCTTTCATTATGAAACAGGAATTGAAGCTTTCGTTTCATACTTAAACGAAGAAAAAGATTCAATTCATCCGGTTGTATATTTTACTGGTGAACAAAATGGAATTGAGGCAGAGCTAGCATTTCAATTTAACGATGGCTATTCAGAAAACATTCTTTCGTTTGTAAATAACGTACGTACAAAAGACGGTGGAACACACGAAGCTGGATTTAAAACAGCGATGACACGTGTGTTTAATGAGTATGCTCGTAAAGTTTCACTATTAAAAGAAAAAGATAAAAACTTAGAAGGTACAGATATTCGTGAAGGTGTAGCGGCTATCGTTTCTGTACGTGTACCAGAAGAAGTACTTCAGTTTGAAGGGCAAACGAAAGGGAAACTGGGTACAAGTGAAGCGCGTTCTTCAATTGATGCCATTGTATCTGAGCATTTAGCTTACTTTTTAGAAGAAAATCCGGATGTAGCTACACTTCTTGTGAGAAAGGCAGTTAAAGCAGCGCAAGCACGTGAGGCTGCTCGTAAAGCGAGAGAAGAAGCACGTACTGGTAAGAAGAAGAAAAAATCAGAAGGTACTTTAAGCGGGAAGTTAACACCTGCACAATCACGTAATCCTCAGAAAAACGAATTGTATTTAGTAGAGGGTGACTCGGCTGGTGGTTCAGCAAAGCAAGGGCGAGATCGCCGTTTCCAAGCGGTGCTACCATTACGTGGTAAAGTAATTAACACGGAAAAAGCAAAGCTCGCTGACATTTTTAAGAATGAAGAGATTAACACAATTATTTATGCAATTGGTGGCGGCGTAGGAAATGAGTTCGCTGTTGAAGATATTAACTACGATAAAGTTGTTATTATGACCGATGCCGATACAGATGGAGCTCATATTCAAGTATTGTTATTAACTTTCTTCTACAGATATATGAAACCACTTATCGAAGCTGGTAAAGTATTTATCGCACTTCCACCTTTATATAAAGTAAGTAAAGGGAAAGGGAAAAGTGAAGTAATTGAATATGCATGGTCTGATGACGAATTAGATGGTGTAACGAAAAAGGTCGGCAAAGGTTATATGTTGCAGCGTTATAAAGGACTTGGTGAAATGAATGCCGATCAGTTATGGGAAACGACAATGAACCCTGAAACGCGTACATTAATCCGAGTGAAAATTGATGATGCAGCAAGAGCGGAGCGCCGTGTGACTACATTGATGGGTGATAAAGTAGAACCGCGTCGTAAATGGATTGAGCGTAATGTACAATTTGGTATGCAAGAAGAAGGAAATATTTTAGAAAACGAAATGATTATGGAGACGGAGGTGGAATAACATGCAGGCAGAGAAGTTTCATGACCTCCCGCTTGAAGACGTGTTAGGTGACCGCTTTGCACGTTATAGTAAATATATAATTCAAGACCGCGCGCTTCCAGATGCGCGTGACGGTTTAAAACCGGTACAAAGACGTATTTTATACTCTATGTATGTAGAAGGAAACGTACATGATAAAGCGTTTCGTAAATCAGCTAAAACAGTTGGTAACGTTATTGGTAATTACCATCCACATGGTGATTCCTCTGTATATGAGGCGATGGTCCGTTTAAGTCAAACTTGGAAAGTACGTAATGTTTTAGTTGAAATGCACGGAAATAACGGTAGTGTTGATGGGGATCCAGCAGCGGCAATGCGTTATACAGAAGCCCGTTTATCACCAATCGCATCAGAGTTATTACGTGATCTCGATAAAGAAACAGTAGAATTTGTGTCAAACTTTGATGATACGAGTGAAGAACCAGTTGTATTACCGGCAATGTTCCCGAACTTATTAGTGAACGGTTCTACAGGGATTTCCGCTGGTTATGCAACAGAAATTCCACCGCATCATCTTGGAGAAGTAATTGATGCTACAATGATGCGTATCGATCAACCGAATAGTTCTGTGGATGACTTGTTAACAGTTATTAAAGGACCAGATTTCCCTACAGGTGGTATTATTCAAGGGATAGATGGCATTAAAAAAGCGTATGAAACAGGGAAAGGCAAAATTATTATTCGCGGAAAAGCAGAAGTTGAAACGATTCGTGGCGGGAAGCAACAAATCGTTATTACAGAAATTCCGTACGAGGTAAATAAAGCGAACCTTGTTAAGAAAATGGATGAATTACGTCTAGATAAAAAGCTAGATGGAATTGCTGAAGTGCGTGATGAGACAGACCGTACAGGTCTTCGCATCGTTGTAGAATTAAAAAAAGAAGCGAATGCTGAAGGTATTTTAAATTATTTATATAAAAATACAGATTTACAAATTCCATACAACTTTAATATGGTAGCGATAAATAATCGTCGTCCAACACTTATGACATTACCTAAGATTTTGGATGCATATATTGGGCATCAGAAAGAAGTTGTTACGAGACGTTCGCAATATGAATTAAGAAAAGCAGAAAGTCGTCAACATATTGTAGAAGGCTTAAAGAAAGCATTATCAATTTTAGATGAAGTGATTGAAACAATCCGTGGGTCTAAAGATAAGCGTAATGCGAAAGATAATTTAAGTGCGAAATTTGGATTTACAGAGGCGCAGTCAGAAGCAATTGTTTCACTGCAACTATATCGTTTAACGAATACAGATATTACAGCGTTAGAGCAAGAAGCAGCTGAACTTAATAAGAAAATTATAGAGTTACAGTCAATTTTACAAAGTGAAAAAAGACTTCTTCAAGTCATTAAAACAGATTTGAAGAGAGTAAAGAAAACATATAGTGATGATCGCCGTGCGATAATTGAAGAGGAAATTGAAGAAATTAAAATCGATGTGGAAGTTATGATTCCGCAAGAAGATGTCATCGTTACTGTAACGAAAGAAGGATATGTGAAACGAACAGGTTGGCGTTCGCATAATGCATCGAACGGGAAAGACTTCGGTATGAAAGAGGGTGACATCTTACTTGAGCGTTTCGATACAAACACGACAGAAACCATTCTTTTATTTACGAACAAAGGAAATTATATTTATCTTCCTGTATATGAAATGCCGGAAATTCGTTGGAAAGATTTAGGTCAACACGTTGCGAATCTTGTATCACTCGAGCGGGATGAAATGATTATCTGGGCGACAGTCGTACCGAACTTTGAGGAAGAAAAACGATTTATCGTATTTGTTACACGAAACGGTATGATTAAGAAAACAGAATTAAATCAATATAAAGTTCAGCGTTATTCACGGGCGTTTGTTGCTGTAAACTTGAAAAAAGATGATGAAGTTGTCGATATATTTGCGACAGATGGGACAAGTGATATTGTTCTTGCAACACATGGTGCATATGCACTTGTATTCAATGAAGAAGAAGTAAGTCCAGTTGGTGTAAGGGCGGCTGGTGTGAAAGCAATTAATTTAAAAGAAGATGACTATGTTGCTTCTGGTAAACCGTTAAATGGTGACAAAGATCAACTTATTCTCATTACGCAGCGAGGTGCTGTGAAACGTATAAAGGCATCAGAAATTGAGAAATCAACGAGGGCGAAGCGAGGCCTTGTTATTTTCAAAGAGTTAAAACGTAATCCGTACCGCATTGTCGGTATTGAAATTGTTCGAGATGATGAATTAGTTTACATGAAGACAGAGAAACACATTGTAGAAGAAATTGATCCGAAGGCGTTTCGAAATAAAGACCGGTATAGTAATGGTAGTTTAGTACTAGATGTTAATGATACTGGTGAAGTAGTGGAAACGTGGACGAAGAAAAGACCGGAATAAAGGAAGAGGATGTCCCAAAAGTTATTTTGGAACATCCTTTTCTTATTAATACGTTACTGTCAGTTTGTGTCGGTAAAACGATATATTTGAAAAAGCGCTCATATACTATTTTATTTTTTGAAAAAGATTAATTTAGGGCTCCTTTTTTCTAAAGCAAATTATTATGTATATGAAAATAATCTTGTTATAATAATGTAATGAAATCGTTCTCATAAATGGAGGGGCAGCATGAAAAAAATTGGTGTAGGGATTGTAGGGTTTGGATTTTCTAGTACAACATTTCACATCCCGTTATTACAAACGATAGAAGCATATGATATTCGTGCTATTTTATCATCAAAAGAAGAAGTAGTGAAACAAGCATTACCAAATACTGAAGTTGTTGGCACAATTGATGAATTAGTAAATCGAGGGGATATTGACCTAGTTGTCATTACTTCGCCGAATACAACTCATTTTCCATATGTAAAAGAAGCAATTTTACACGGTAAGCATGTTGTTGTGGAAAAACCATTCGTTGTTTCAATTGAAGAAGGCGAAGAACTGATTTCATTAGCGAAGCAACATAATGTCGTTTTAAGTGTGTATCACAATCGTCGTTTTGATAATGATTTTTTAACGATAAAGAAATTATTACAAGAAAAAAGATTAGGGAACGTATATGCATATGAAGCGCATTTTGACCGTTTTCGTCCACATGTACGTGATCGCTGGAGAGAAAAGAATTTACCAGGGTCAGGAATTTTATATGACTTAGGTTCACATTTAATGGATCAAGCATTATCTCTATTTGGTAAACCAGATGCAATTAGTGCAGATGTAATAAAACAACGACCAGGTGCGGAAATAGATGATTATTTCCATGTTGTACTTCACTATGGAGTAAAGCGCGTTATTTTACATAGTAGTAGTTACGTAAAACAAGCAGGCCCACATTTTACACTTCATGGAGATAAAGGTTCTATCGTGAAATACGGTATGGATTCGCAGGAAGAACAATTAAAGAATGGTATAAAGCCGGGCGATAGTGGTTACGGAACAGATAAAGAAGCGAACTTTGCTATTTTAGAAACGGAAGAAAAGTTAGAACGTATTCCAACAGAAGTCGGCTGTTATGAAATGTATTATAAAGAGATTGGAAATAGTATATTAAATGGTGCAGAGCCACCAGTAACAGCTGAAGAAGGTTTGGAAGTTATTAAGCTTATTCAATTAGCAATTGAAAGTAGTGAAACTGGCAGAGCAATTTCAGTGAAATAAAAAAAGACACGATTTCGTGTCTTTTTTTATTTTTGGGGAACGGAAAGCCCGTAAAAGAACATTGTGACGATATCTTGTATATGTTTTTCTCGATCTCCTTCAAGAAGCTTTGCTCCGAAGTCATCACCTAACTTAGTAAACATTTGAATGTAAAGTAGCATCATTTCTTTTGAAAGGTGAGGATTAATTTCATTTTTTTGCTTCGCTTTTTCTAGTATTTCTAAAAACCAAGGGAGTATAGTTTCATTTTGATAGCTATAAACAAATTTCCGAAGTTCTTCGTCTCTTTGCATCACTTGTAGTAGCATATCAGGTTGAAATAATCCGCCAGTTTCCATTTTTCTTACGATCATTTTTTGCATCAATTCGTGAAAAGGCAAATTTTCATCAGCAAGCTCTGTATAGTATTGAAACTCACTTTGTATAAATTCTTGAATTAACTCTCTAAATAGGGCATCTTTACTACCGAAATGGTTATAAATTGTCACTTGAGAAACGTTTGCTTCTTTCGCGATATGTTCTATTTTCACTTCATTAAATCCACGTTCAGAAAATAATTCGAAGGCCGCATCTTTAATGGCACGTTTTTTCTTTTCTTTCACTTTTTCAAAGCCATTCAATTTAATCACCTCAATTAAAATATACAAGAAAAGATAATTGAAAACAATATTTTTGAAATATGGACATATAAATATTTCAAAAAGTTGTTGCGAATATGAAGGATGAGGAGTACAATGATTTTGAAATATCATCAATCAAATATTTCAAAAAATGAGGTGGGTTTATGATTTCAGTTCAAAATGTTACAAAACAGTTTTCAAATGGGAAAGGCTTGTTTGATATTACATTTGAAGTGAAAGAAGGGGAAGTATTCGGTTACTTAGGGCCAAATGGAGCTGGAAAATCAACAACTATTCGTAATTTAATGGGGTTTATAAAACCGACAGCTGGTAGAGCAACAATTTTCGGATTAGATTGCTGGGATGAGGCAGCGAAAATTCAAAGAGAAGTTGGTTATTTACCAGGAGAAATTTCTTTTATTGAAGGAATGAATGGACTAGAGTTTTTAAATTTGATGCAAGGTATGCGCGGGTTAAAGGAAACGAAGAGACGCGATGAATTAATAGAACGTCTGCAATTTGATGTGAAAACACCGATCCGAAAAATGTCTAAAGGAATGAAACAAAAAGTAGGAATAGTTGCTGCATTTATGCATGATCCAGAAGTATTAATTTTAGATGAACCAACATCAGGGCTCGATCCACTTATGCAGCAAATATTCATAGATTTAATATTAGAAGAAAAACAAAGAGGGAAAACGATTCTTATGTCGTCGCATATTTTCACTGAAATTGAACGTACATGTGACCGAGTAGCTATTATTAAAGATGGACGTCTCGTAACGGTTGAAGATATTCACGATTTACAAGGAATGCGAAGACAAGTAATAGATGTAACAGTATCATCTCAAGATGAAGTACAGTCACTTACACAATCAAATTTACAATTCGAGGCTGTGAAAGGGAAAACAGCATCAATTATTGTGCAAGGAAACTATCAAACTGTTTTACAAATACTATCAAACTATAATGTAACGGCACTTCAAACGAGAGCGACGGATTTAGAACATTTATTTATGCATTATTACGATCAGAAAGAAGGGGTAAAGCATGAATAAACAACTATTCTTAGCTAGTTTGAAAGAAACGCAAAAAAGTATATGGAGTTATGCTACTGGTGCAGCTCTTTATTTATGGTTATTAATTTGGATATTTCCATCGATGGTTTCAGCGAAAGGCTTAAATGAATTAATAAGTGCTATGCCTGATAGTGTAAAAAAAATCGTTGGTATGGAAAGCCCAATTCAAAATGTAATGGATTTTTTAGCTGGTGAGTACTATAGCCTATTGTTTATTATCATTTTAACAATTTTTTGCGTCACGGTTGCAACACATTTAATTGCTCGGCATGTAGATAAAGGAGCGATGGCATACTTGCTAGCAACACCTGTATCTAGGGTGAAAATTGCAATTACACAAGCTACGGTTCTCATATTGGGGCTACTAATTATTGTATTTGTTACTTACGTAGCGGGTATATTAGGTGCAGAATGGTTTTTAAAAGATAATAACTTAAATAAAGAGTTATTTTTAAAAATAAATATAGTCGGAGGGCTTGTGTTTTTAGTAGTTAGCGCCTATTCATTTTTATTTTCTTGTATATGTAATGATGAAAGAAAAGCACTTAGCTACTCAGCAAGTTTAACAATCTTATTTTTCATGTTAGATATGGTAGGGAAATTAAGTGATAAGTTAGAATGGATGAGAAATATATCATTATTTACGTTGTTTCGCCCGAAAGAAATTGCTGAAGGAACATATAATATATGGCCAGTAAGCATAGGTTTAACTGCCGGAGCGCTTTGTCTCTTTATAATAGCAATTGTAGTGTTTAGGAAGAGGGATTTACCTTTGTAGATTAGAAAGTCCACTGTGAAAGTGGGCTTTTTTGTTTGTAAATTCAAAGGGATATTTTTTAGAGTAATATCTAAGTAGATAGTCAAAATTGAATGCTTGCCTTTATTCTTGTGAAAATATTCGAAAAAGTGAACCTTTTTATAGGCTACTCCGTCTAATAAGTGTAAAGTTGAATTTGAAGAGAGGCTGAAACAGGAGGACCAATTGTGAAAGTAATTCCTTTATATAAGATGATTGTAAAAGAAGAAACGGATGTTTCTTTAGCTAAAAAGGGTGATCATGAGGCTTTCATGGCACTTATACATACAGAAAAAGTGAAGATGTATCGCATTGCGAAGGCGATGTTACATGATGAGACGAATATAGAGGATGCGATGCAGGCAACAATTTTAAAAGCTTATGAAAATATAAAAAAACTGAAAAAGGAAGAGTTTTTTCAAACTTGGCTAATTAGAATTTTAATAAATGAGTGTAACAATATAATTCGCTCTTATAAAAAAGTAATAGTAATTGAGGATTATGATAGTAATATGGTGGCCTTCGATCGATATGAAGATATTGATCTTTGTAATGCTATTCAGTCTTTAACGGAAGAACTAAGAGCTGTAACCGTACTTTATTATTATGAAGATATGAATCAAGAAAGTATTGCAGCGCTTTTAGAAATTCCAAAAGGCACGGTTAAATCAAGATTGTCACGTGCAAGGGAACAATTAGAAGAGCGATTAAAGATGGAGTAGGAGGTGGTTAAAATGGATAAAGAAAAATCATTTGATGAAAAATTAAAAAAGAGAATAGAGAAGGATAATACCGTATTGCCACAGGCACTAAACGAAAAAATTAATGATACACTTCATAATCTTCCTGTAAAAAGAAAGGGTTATAGAGTACATATGATGTTTATTAGTGCCGCTGTTCTAACGCTGTCAATTGTATCTATGTCTGAGTTTTCTATACAGAGCTTTGCACAAAATGGAGGA
The DNA here is from genome assembly GCF_001043575.1 of Bacillus sp. LK2. Taxonomy (NCBI): domain Bacteria; kingdom Bacillati; phylum Bacillota; class Bacilli; order Caryophanales; family Bacillaceae; genus Bacillus; species Bacillus sp. LK2. The sequence continues at coordinate 57,491 of NZ_LDUK01000006.1, read as the reverse complement.
GTGTTTAATTACGTAAAGAAGAATGCGTTTTCTGATTATGAGAATGAAGAAGAAATAAAGTCGAACGTTAATTATCCAGATAAGGAAAAGATTCATCAAAAGATGCTTGATTCAATTGATCATTTCCAAAATGTTTCAGGGCAATTCGAGGAATATTCTAGCTCTACAAGAATTGCTACAACATATAAATATGCGATTGATACGGAGAAACAGAGTGGTATTTCATCTAAAGAAGATAAACTGTCGAAAAAAAGAACGATTATATATAACGAGGGCAGAAAAAAAGAGTTTAATGATGGGAATAATACGTATAAAGAGACGAGATGGAGCCCAAAAGAAAGAAATAATGAACTATTAAAATTAAGTCCTACGGAAAGGTTATTTAGAAAATCAGGTGAGAAAAAACGATACGACGATGAGTATGTAGGGCAAGCTAAATATAGTATTCAATCAGAATTCGCTGATTTATTAATTCGGTATAAAGATTGGAATTATAGAGAGACGAAGTATCTTGGATTAGATTGCTACAAAATAGAAGGGGTAATAAACATAGAGATGCCTATAAGTACATCTGAAGATTTGAGAGGGAAGTTTGAAATGGTTGTAGAGAAAAATACAGGAATTATGTTGAAGTTCCTTAGTTTTCATGAAGGTATGATTCAATATTCGATTACGACTGAATGGATACAAATAAACAAAGGATTGAAAGAGAATGTATTTCAAAAGGATAGCACTAATTATGAAAAGTTGAAAAACATATTAGATGAATAGAAAACGGAGGGAATTATATGGAGAATACTTCTCCTTCAAGAGAAAAGAAAAATAAACGAAAATATAAAAAGACAACGATAATAAGTGTATTGTTAGGAGTATTACTATTTGGCGGAGTTGGATATGGTACCTATGTATATATGAAGACTTCTAATCTCGTACAAAAATCAAATTTGAATTTAGCGCGTGGTGAAAAATCAAATTTACGCGAGAAAGCTGTAAAGCCAATTACACACAACGTTTCAATTTTAATTATGGGAATTGATGAAAATCAAGAACGTCAAAAGGAGTATAACGGTGCATTTCATACAGATGCATTATTGTTAGCTACTTTTAATAAAGACGATAAGACAGTGAAGTTAACTAGTATACCACGAGATACATATACATATGTTCCAATCGAAAAGAAAAAAGATAAAATAACACACGCATATGGAAGTGGTTTCGTTAAAAACGGAAAAGATGGAGGACCACAAGCATCTGTTGAGGCAGTAGAAAAGTTACTGCAAGTACCGGTAGATTATTTTGTGAAATTTAATTTTGGGTCATTTATTAAAATTGTTGATGGGCTCGATGGTGTTGAAGTAGATGTCCCTGTTGAATTTACTGAACAAAATAGTAAAGATGAACCTGATGCGATTCACTTGAAAAAAGGGGTTCAAAAATTAACGGGAGAAGAAGCACTTGCTTTGGCGAGAACTCGTCATATTGATAGTGATGCAATGAGGGGGCAGCGCCAACAACTTGTCATTGAAGCGATTTTAAGTAAATTAAAAAGTGTAGGGTCTATTACAAAACTGGAGAAAATGGTTGAGGCTGTCGATGGTGATTTTAAAACAAATTTGGCATTGGAGGATATTTTATCTTTTTATAAATATGGTTTAGATTGTTCTGTTGAGAAGATTCAACTAGCTGGTGATGATTTATATTTACCTAATGGTCCAAATGGACAACGTGTATATTACTATAATCCTAATAAAACAGACTTACAAAATTTGAGTAATACACTCAGAATCCACCTTGGATTAAGTGAGAAGCAAATTGAGGGAAATTAAAGCAGATGTTATATCTGCTTTTTATTTTATTCAATAGTATAACATTTACATTTTAATGTTATATACTATTTAAAAATTTTATATAATAGTGTAACATAATAAAGAGGTTCAAGTTAAATGGCAAGGGGGCTATCACATAGAATAAATGATTATCATTAATTGAAATAGTATGGGAGAAATGAAAGAAACAGGGGAGTATTGAAAATGAAAATTGTAAAGAATTTAACATTCCAAGTTATTGTGGCAATTATTTGTGGTATTGCAGTAGGAGCGATTTGGCCTAGTGTCGGACAGCAAATGAAACCAATTGGTGAGACGTTCATTAATATGATTAAAATGGTCATTGCACCGATTATCTTTTTAACAATTGTGCTTGGTATTGCAAGTATGGGGAATATGAAAAAGGTAGGACGCGTTGGTGGGAAAGCGTTATTATATTTTGAAATTGTTACAACCTTTGCTCTTATTATTGGTATTATCGTAGCGAATGTCATACGTCCTGGCGATGGGTTAGATCCTTCAAAGCTAAAGGGCGGTGATGTTTCGCAATATGTACAAAGTGGACAAGAAATGAAATGGATGGATTTCTTTTTACATATTGTGCCTTCTAATATGTTCGAGGCATTCGCAAAAGGTGATATTTTACAAGTGTTGTTCTTCTCCATTTTATTTGGAGCAGGTTTAACGATGCTTGGAAAAAACGGTCAACCTGTTATCGACTTTTTTGAAAGATTATCGAAAGTGTTTTTTAATATTTTATCGATTGTTATGAAACTAGCACCGGTTGGAGCGTTTGGTGGAATGGCGTTTACAATTGGGAAATACGGTATAGGTACTTTAATACCACTAGGTAAATTGATGATTTGCGTATATGCGACAATGGCATTATTTGTTTTTATCGTTTTGAATTTTATTTGTAAGCTTTATAAATTTAGCTTATGGAAATACTTAGTACATATTAAAGAAGAACTATTAATCGTTCTTGGAACATCTTCATCAGAATCTGTATTACCGCGTATGATGACAAAGATGGAAGACTTCGGATGTTCAAAGCCAGTAGTAGGCTTAGTTATTCCAACTGGCTACTCTTTTAACTTAGATGGAACAACGATTTATTTATCTATGGCAACAATATTTTTAGCGCAAGTTTTTCATGTCGATCTTTCACTAGGCCAACAATTAACTATAATAGCTATTTTGTTAGTTACATCGAAAGGGGCAGCAGCGGTAACGGGCGGAGGATTTATTGTATTAGCTTCTACTTTATCTGCGATGAATGTTATCCCATTAGAAGGATTAGCGCTTTTACTTGGGGTTGACCGTTTTATGTCAGAAGCGCGAGCAATCGTTAATTTAATTGGTAACGGTATTGCGACTATAGTTGTTGCAAAAAGTGAAAATGAATTCAATGATGAGAAGTATACGAGAGTGTTAGAAGAAATGAAGAGAGAGAGAATAGCCGGATAAAAAAGTCAGCTTTGCTGACTTTTTTTATTTTTGTAGGAAAGAAGTTTCTAAATATATACATTATTTATTAACAATAATTCACAGAGGCTTAATCTGTAAATAAAGTAAAGACTATTAAATCGGTACATTTATATGGATGGGAAATAGGTTTTGAACATTATATGGAATTTTTATGAATATTACTGTAAAAAAATAATTTTTTAAAAATTTTCAATAATAATACTTTACAAAATTTAAAAAATTAGTAGAATAAGAATTAATAAGAATCGTCTGATAAATATATAAAGAAAAACAGAATTATCAGAAAATTCTTGAATAGATATCGTTTAGAATTAGGGAGGGTACAGAAAGTGAAAAAGAAAAAAATGAAAAAACTAACAGCAGTTGTAGTACCGGTTTTGGCAATGAGCATGGCATTAACAGCATGTTCTACATCAGGTGGAGATAAAAAGACAAGTACAAACTCAAGTGGAGATAGCAAGTCAGGGGAAAAATTAGCAGCAAAACAAGTTTTAAATAGAACAGTAACACAAGAAATTCCAACGATGGATTCTTCAAAATCAACAGATACAGTATCTTCACAAATACTAGGGAATACGATGGAAGGATTATATCGTCTTGATAAAGACAATAAGCCGATTCCAGCTGCGGCAGAATCTAGTACGAAAAGTGAAGATGGTAAAAAATATACATTTAAACTACGTAAAGATGCAAAATGGTCAAATGGAGATCCAGTAACTGCGAAAGATTTCGTATTTGCTTGGCAACGTCTATTAGATCCAAAAACAACAGCAGAGTATGCTTTTATCGCATTCCCAATTAAAAACGCAGAAGCGGTTAATAAAGGGGAAAAACCTGTAACTGAATTAGGAGTGAAAGCGGTAGATGACAATACGCTGGAAGTTGAACTAGAACAAGCAGTACCATATTTCTTAAACTTAGTGGCATTCCCATCATACTATCCATTAAATGAAAAGTTCGTAAAAGAAAAAGGAGAGAAGTTCGGTTTAGAATCTGATACAACAGTTTATAATGGACCGTTCGTTCTTAAAGATTGGAAGCATGAACAAGGATGGCAATTAAAGAAAAATGATCAATATTGGGATAAAAAGACTGTAAAACTTGAAGAAGTTAACTTCAGTGTTGTTAAAGAGCCAGCAACTCTAATCAATTTATACGATAGCGGACAAGTTGATTTTGCTTTATTAAATGGAGAGTTTGTTGATAAATATAGAAATAAGAAAGATGAATTTGGCACATATTCACAAGTAAGTACGTACTTTATCCGTATGAACCAAAAACGTGCTGGACAAGACACACCATTAAAGAGCAAAAAATTACGTGAAGCAATTGCACTATCAATTGATAAAAAGAATTTAGCAAATGTAATTTTAAATGATGGATCAAAAGAAGCTGACTTCTTAGTACCGAAAGGCCTAGCAACTGGACCAGACGGTAAAGATTTCCAAGAAACATTTAAAAATGGTATAAAACCAGATGCGAAGAAAGCAGCAGCGGCTTGGGATGAAGCGAAAAAAGAACTTGGTAAAGATCAAGTTACAATTGAATTCTTAAACTATGATACTGGTAATGCTAAAAAAGTTGGAGAATATGTAAAAGATCAGATTGAGAAAAACTTAAAAGGCGTAACAGTAAATATTAAACTTCAACCATTTAAGCAAAAACTAAAATTAGAAACTGAGCAAGACTATGATATTTCATATGGTGGTTGGAATCCTGACTACGCAGATCCAATGACATTCTTAGATATGTTTGAGTCTAAGCATTCTCATAACCAAATGAGTTTCTCTGATCCTAAATATGATGAAATGATTAAAAAATCTGGTACTGAATTAATGGGTGATGCGAAAAAACGTTGGGAAGAGTTAGGGAAAGCTGAAAAATTATTACTTGAACAAGATGTAGCGATTGTACCTTTATATCAACGTGGGGATTCTTATGTTTTACAACCAAATGTAAAGGGTGTAGTAAAACATAATATCAGTCCAGAATTTAGCTTTAAGTGGGCATATGTAACTGAAAAATAATAGAGTTGAAAAAGCATTTCAAAGTAGCTAAGCTGCTTTTGAGATGCTTTTTTTATTGAGCTTAAAATCCTAATTTATAGCATAGGTAAATAGAGAAGAATAAGGAATATAGTAGATGGGGGATAAATCATACTAAATTACGAAGATGAAAATCAGAATATTTAAAATAAAACTATTTACAAATGTAAAAAAAAGAGTAGAATAATATTAGTTATAATTTTCTGAAAATTATTTGGTAGTAAGGGATCTCTCAAGGGTTGGTATTGTACATATAATTAGGGAGGATACAAAAATGAAGAGAAAAAAAATGAAAAAGTTAACAGCAGTTGTAGTACCAGTTTTAGCAATGAGCATGGCGTTGACTGCGTGTTCTGGATCTGGTGGGGAGAAGAAAACGACTACGACGTCTAGTGGTGGGGAAGATAAAAAGTCTGATATTAAATATGCAGCGAAGCAAGTGTTAAATCGTACGGAAAACCAAGAAATTCCGACGATGGATACTTCTAAATCTACTGATACGTTAGGGTCACAAATTTTAGGGAATACGATGGAAGGTTTATATCGTCTTGATAAAGATAATAAGCCAATCCCAGCTGCGGCAGAATCTAGTACGAAAAGTGAGGATGGCAAAAAATATACATTTAAACTGCGTAAAGATGCGAAATGGTCGAATGGTGATCCTGTAACAGCGAAAGATTTCGTGTTTGCATGGCAGCGCTTACTTGATAAAAACACCGCTGCAGAATATGCGTTTATCGCTTACTATATTAAAAATGCAGAAGCGATTAATAAAGGAGAAAAACCTGTAACTGAATTAGGAGCAAAGGCGGTAGATGATTACACGCTAGAAGTAGAATTAGAAAAACCAGTACCGTACTTCTTAAATTTATTAGCATTCCCGTCATATTATCCGTTAAATGAAAAATTCGTAAAAGAAAAAGGGGATAAATACGGTTTGGAAGCGGATACAACAGTGTATAACGGGCCGTTCGTTATGTCTTCATGGAAACATGAACAAGGATGGCAGTTGAAGAAAAATGATAAGTATTGGGATAACAAGACTGTGAAATTAGAAGAAATTAATTACAGTGTTGTAAAAGAAGTAGCTACAAAAGTCAATTTATATGATACAGGATCGATTGACTTTACATTACTATCAGGAGAATTCGTAGATAAATATAAATCGAATAAAGATGAATACGGTGAGTATGCAGAATCAAGTACATTCTTCTTACGTTTAAATCAAAAGCGTAACGGACAAGATACACCGTTAAAGAGCAAAAAACTTCGTGAAGCAATTGCATTATCAGTTGATAAAAAAGGATTGGCGAATGTAATTTTAAATAATGGATCAAAAGCAACGGATCAATTGGTTCCGAAAGGGCTTGCGACAGGACCTGACGGTAAAGATTACCAAGATACATTTAAAAATGGTCTGAAATATGATCCGAAAAAAGGCGCAGCAGCCTGGGAAGAAGCGAAAAAGGAACTTGGAAAAGATCAAGTTACAATTGAATTACTAAGCTATGATGATGGAACTGCGAAAAAGATTGCTGATTATGTTAAAGATCAAATTGAGAAAAATTTAAAGGGTGTAACGATTAATACGAAAATTCAGCCGTTCAAACAAAAATTAAAATTAGAGACTGCACAAGATTATGAAATCTCTTATGCAGGTTGGAGTCCAGACTATGCGGATCCAATGACATTTATTGATATGTTTGAATCGAAGAGTCCATACAACCAAATGAGTTATTCAAATCCAAAATATGATGAAATGGTAGAACAAGCAGGTAATGAATTAATGGGTGATGCGAAGAAACGTTGGGAAACGTTAGGAAAAGCAGAAAAATTATTCCTTGAAGAAGATGCAGGGTTAGTTCCTTTATATCAAACAGGAAGAGCGTATGTAATGAAACCGAATGTAAAAGGAATCGTTAAACATAACATTAGTCCAGAATATAGCTTTAAGTGGGCGTATGTAACTGAGGATGGCGGGAAAAAATAATATGAAAGCATTTCAAAAGTGGCTAAGCTGCTTTTGAAATGCTTTTTTTAGTATGTATAAGAGAATAAGGCCCATGAAATTTGAGATTATTTTCAAAATTCTACTGTAGGATATTAGAAGGAATGCGGTAGTTGGTTAGATGAATGTTAAGTAGAGATTTCATATTGATAAGAAAAATATAGAACTTAGCAATAGAGAAGAATAAGAGGAGGTATGTTTACATATAGTAGATGGGGGATAATTCATATAGTAGTAATAGTAAAATAACAAGTTACTATCATAAAAAAATAAATTTTTAGAAAATTTACAAAAATACTTTACAAAGCTTAAAAAATTAGTAGAATATTAATTAATAAGAATTTTCTGATAACGAAAGTTAACAGGAAATCTCTCAAAGTTAGTAGCGTACATATAATTGGGGAGGGTACAAAAAAATGAAGAAAAAAAAGATGAAAAAATTAACAGCGGTTGTAGCACCAGTTTTAGTAATGAGTATGGCATTAACAGCGTGTTCGGGATCAGGTGATAAAGATAAGGCAAGCACAACGCCAAAAAGTGGTGAAAAAGAAGGCGGAAAATTAGCAGCAAAGCAAGTACTTAATTTAACAGATAGCCAAGAGATTCCATCTATGGATTCTTCAAAAGCGACAGACCAAGTATCGTTTCTTGCTTTAAACAACGTAATGGAAGGTTTATATCGACTGGATAAAGATAATAAAGCAACACCAGGAGTTGCTGAATCATATAAAAAGAGTGATGATGGTAAAAAGTATACATTTACATTAAATAAAAATGCGAAATGGTCAAATGGAGAACCTGTAACAGCGAAGGATTTCGTGTTTGCTTGGAAACGTGCGGTAGATAAAAATACAGCAGCAGAATATGCATACATTATGTTTGATTTAAAGAACGCAAAAGCAATTAATGAAGGAAAAGCAGAGCTTGATACTTTAGGAGTAAAAGCTGTAGATGATTACACATTAGAAGTAGAATTAGAAAATCCAGTTCCTTACTTTGTAGAATTAACTTCATTCGGAACATTCTATCCGTTAAATGAAAAATTCGTAAAAGAAAAAGGAGAAAAATACGGTTTAGAAGCAGATACAACGATATATAACGGGCCGTTTACATTAGCAAGTTGGCAACATGAACAAGGTTGGAAGTTAAAGAAAAATGCACAATACTGGGATAATAAAACAGTTAAGTTAGAAGAAATTAACTTTAATGTCGTAAAAGATAGCGGTACACGTGTAAACTTATATGAAAGTGGACAAATTGATCGTGCGGCACTTGCATCTGAATTTGTTGACAAATATAAATCAAATCCGGATTTCTTTACACAAAAAACACCTTCAACGTACTTCTTACGTTTGAACCAAAAACGTGGTGGTCAAGATACAGTATTAAAGAGCAAAGATTTACGCTTAGCGATTGCGATGGCGTATGATAAAAAAGGCTTAACAAATGTTATTTTAAATGACGGATCTACACCTGCAGATTACTTAGTACCAAAAGAATTTGCGAAAAGTCCAGATGGAAAAGACTTCCGTAAAGATAACGGAGATATTTTAAAAACAGATGTGAAAAAGGCAAAAGAGCATTGGGAAAAAGCGAAAAAAGAACTTGGAAAAGACCAAGTAACGGTAGAGTTATTAAACTATGATAGCGATAACGCAAAAAAAGTAGGGGAATTCTTAAAAGGAGAGCTTGAGAAGAACTTACCAGGATTAACAGTGAATTTGAAAAACCAGCCGTTTAAACAAAAATTAAAGCTAGAAACAGATCAAGACTATGATTTATCTTATGCTGGTTGGGGACCTGACTACTTAGATCCAATGACATTTATTGATATGTTTGTTACAAATGGCACTCATAACCAAACAGGATATTCAAATCCGAAATATGATGAAATTGTAGAAAAAGGGAAGGGCGAATTATTAACGAAAACGAAAGAGCGTTGGGATGGCTTACTGAAAGCTGAGAAAATGTTACTTGAAGATGCTGCAATTGCACCGTTATATCAACGTGGTGACGCTATCGTTCAAAGACCAAAAGTAAAAGGCATTATTCACCACCCAGTTGGTGGAGATTACAGCTACAAATGGGCATATATTTCTGATGATAAGTAAGAGAGAGGGCGCACAATGCGCCCTTTTTCTATGCACTTTTCTTCCTTCCTGGAATATATAAAATAAAAAAGGGAGAATCCCATGAAACGAAATACGTACATCGATTTTCTAGCTTATTACGGAATAGGGAGTGCCCATCCTGGTGGTTTTACGCTAACGAAACAATTGCTCTCTCAATTGCCACTTAGACATGGAGCGAATGTTCTTGAGATAGGTTGCGGCACGGGGAAAACAGCGGCGTATATGACAAAAGCATTTGGTTATAAAGTAACAGCAGTTGAAAAGAATGAAATTATGATTCAAAAAGCGAAAGATAGATGGTTGTTTGAAGGTTTAGATATACAATTAATTCAAGGAGATGTAGAAAGATTGCCTTGTTTAAATGATTCATTTGAGCTTGTACTCGGAGAATCTATACTCGCTTTTACGAATAAAGAAAAGGTTATTCCGGAATGTTATCGGGTATTGCAGCAGGATGGAAAGCTTGTTGTGATTGAAATGATTATCGAAAGCCATATTGGGAAAAATCAGGAAGAAAAAATCGTACAATTATATGGAATGAAAGAATTATTAACTGAGGATGAGTGGATTCATTTATTTAAAGTAGCAAATTTTAAAAAAATTACAATTGCGGGTGGCGGTACCATTGCAGAAACAGTTGCAGGACATATGGAAGAGCCGGAGTGGAATGTATCACCGTTTATTCCAGAAGAATTGTATGAGGCGTGGTTGCAACACGAACAAGTACTGCTTATGTATCAACATATTTTAGGACATCGTATTTTTATATGTGAAAAATAGAAAAAAGAGTTGGCTAAAGATAGTCAACTCTTTACTATGTTAGATGAAAAATAATGCAGCCAAAGTAATTCCAAAAATAAAACCAAATCCGAGTTCAAAGCCCCAGCCGCCGCCCCAGCCACAACCACCACCGCCGCAACCACCTCTGCAACCATCGCCGCCGCAACCACCGCCGCCCCAACTACCGTCAAATCCGAAGCCGCAACTGTCACATCTACTAAGACCGCCACAAATATCACAACCACCGTTTGGATATGCGTCATTGTATCCAAATCCTGTATCAAAAGATGAACGTCTTTGTACCGGCTCGATCCAAACAGAATCATTTGTCACGTCTATTATTTTTCCTAAATGGATACGACCATCAAGATCTTCAATTCGAACCACTTTACCGAAATAACGTTGGCATGTGTCATAACATTTTTGTCTATGCATGTTCTTTCCTCCTTCGCATTACAGTAATACGATATGTAAGGGGGACAAGTGCGGCTTGTATGAATGACCTACCTATTATAATTGTTATAAGAAAGGGGAAATATATGAAAAGGATATATAGTGAGGAGGAAATGAAATGAAATCTACAGATCAATTTCAGACGTACGAAGTTCCTTGGGAAGAATTTATAGAAGCATTGCGAGGTGAAATGAAGAAACAAGTCGGGGCGGATATTATAGATACAGTAGTTTGTAATTTGGAAGATGGTTTTGAGGTATATACATATGTGCAGGGTGATTTAGATTTTGAATATAAGGAAGCACTTGAAAGAAAATATGGAAGCGATGCGAAGATACCTAATTTGTTAACGGTTATGCTGTTAGCTAGCATTTATAATGCGGGTGAAGAGAATATACGTTTACATGCAGATCAGAAGGAAAATCCGATTGTTGAAGTATATGTGAAGAAATAAAGAGCGCGCTAGTAGTAGCGTGCTCTTTATTTTTTGTATTGAGTAGAAAATCAAACCTTTATGGTGAAATTTATAAGGGGAAAAGTATGAAAGCTATGTGTTATTTCGGATATATAATAAGGAAAAAACTCGAAATATAAAATGGGATATTTCAACTTTTCTTACATAATGTTATTGTTGTGAATTGTTGTCCTAAAATACAAGTCATATATCTTGTTTCCTCTCATAAATTTAAACATAGGAATTTGTCTACAAAGGTGGCGAAGCCTCATCATGAAAATTCGAATTTGTGCCACATTCATGATTTTTCTATTTATATGGTTACATCCTTTTTGGACTTTTGCAAAAGGAGAGGAGGCAAAGGAAAGGGTCGTTTCACTTGTATATGATGATTCGGGCAGCATGAGAAATAACGATCGCTGGAAGTATGCCAATTATGCTTTGCAAAGTTTAGTTGCACTATTAGACGAGAAAGATAAATTTTCTTACGTTCCAATGAGCCGACCGAACGATCCGCTAAATATTGCTTTAACAAAGGATAAAAGGCAAACAGAAATTGATGGAATTGGAGCGTGGAAAACGTATTTAAATACTCCGTTTAGCGCAGTAGAAACGGCAATGCAATCAATAAAAAAGGAAGCGGATATAGATGGGAAACGTGAATTTTGGCTTATTGTATTAACTGACGGGGCATTTAATGATTTAGAAAAAGATAAGGTTGGCGGAAAAGAACAAATTACACAGAAGTTAGCACAGTTTAGGAAAGAAATGGACTTAAAAAAGACTTCTTTACATCCAGTCTTAATAACGATGGAAGAAGATTTAGGACAGCAAGAAAAAGAGCAGCTAAATACTTTTAAAGAAATATGGAAGAAAGAGATAAATGGTGTTACGATGCCATCTAGTGGAGAGGATGGTATTGTAAAAAGTGTGAATCAAGTTGCAGCATTAGTTGCAAATCGCGATCCATTTTCTTCTGTTGAATCGATTGTGAAAACGAAAATATCCGGAAAAAAAGTGGAGATTACAACGCCGTTTCCATTAAAGCGTATGACACTTGTACGACAATCGCCTTCTTTGTCTAACTATCAAGTTGTGCAAATCTCTAAACCGTTACAGCTACAATCTTCTTTTTCCATACATGCGCCAGGAGAAGCTAAATTATTCGGAAATATAGTGCATGTAAGTACGATGAATCAGGAAGTGATTAAGCCAGGGACATATACAATAGAAGTGGATCAAGACATTGAGAAAGAAGGGTTACAAGTACTTGTTGAACCGGCACTTAATTATACTGTTTCTACGTATGACAAAGATGATAAAGATAGAAAAACTGTTGAGAAAATGTACGAAGGTGTAACGGCAGTTATTGAAGCAAAGCCTACTGAGCTACCAATTCAGTCTTCTTATTTTGAAGCAGAAGTAGAAATAGACGGGAAGCAGTATCCGATGAAGTGGGACGATAAAAGGCATGTGTTTTATTACGAAATAAAAGTTGGAAAAGAGTTAGTACGCGGGAAAGTTCATATGAATATAAAGGGATTTTATAGGCAGACGAAAGAATTCAAAATTGATACAGCTGAAAAACAGAAATTATCACTTCAAACTGTTACGAAAGATTATGAAGAAAAAGTAACAAATTTAGAAAATAGTAAACCATTTATTTTACAGCCCCAGTTAGATGATAAACCGATGACAGAAGAGGCTGTAAAGAAACTATTAAAATCTACTGGTGTCACATCTAATCAATCGATCAACTACGAATTAAAACAGCATGGTAATCAAATTTACGTTTATCCTCGTCCCTATTACTCCGACACATTCAATTTTACAGATACAGGCACCGTAGAAGCTACCATCACGATCAATGATTCAAAATTACAAGAAGTAAAAGAAAAAATTTCACTTCACATTGAAAATGCGCCGTTCTTTGAGAAGTATGCGCTCATTTTTAAATGTGTAATTCCTATCACGGTATTACTTTTCATAGTAGGAATTATTATTTTAGGATGGATTGTTCGTCCGAGGTTTCACCGGAAAGCATTATTATATTACGAATGGGATCAAGAAGTGGCGAAAGATTGGCTTTACCAATCTGAACCTGAGTTACTTAGAAATAAATGGTGGAAACACTATTTTGGCATTCCATTTCGAGCAGAAAGAAAGACTGTGCAATCTGTAACATTAATAGCGAAAAAAGGATCGAAATCTATATTTGTAGCGAAAGAATCGCAAGTGGTTGGGATGATTATTGACGGGATGTTTATTACAGAGGAAGAAGTGGGAATGGAGCATAAAACATTGTATCCAAATGAAATTTTAATAATTGATAGAGGATATGGTAAGGAGATTTACAGGTATGAATGTGAATAGTAGATGGGGTATAAGAGGGGCGGTGGAGGCTCGGCTCTCTTAATCCTTCTATTCAAACAAGCACGAATAGGAAGGTGGTTCACATGACATTACAAGTTCCAACAATTTTAATTGGCTTAGGTGGAATCGGTAGTACTGTCACACACCAAATATATGAAAAGTTACCTGAGGAGCGTCGTAAAAAGGTAGCGATGCATGTATTTGATACAGATGTGAATACATTGAGTAAATTTGATCATATTCGGAAGTTTAAGACGCAAACGAGTTCGAGTAAAACACCGAGAGAGTATATTGCGGGAGATCCAACGATTCCGGAATGGTTCCCGATGGACCCAACTATACTTGATAAACCGTTAACAGAAGGAGCAGGGCAGTTACGGGTTATCTCTCGGTTAGCGCTACGTGCAGCGATGAAAGAAGATAAGCTGACATCTTTTTGGCAAGAAATTGAGAAGATTTTTCCGGTTACAAGCGATCAGACGGAATATGGTGTGCGAGTTATTATTGTAACGTCACTAGCTGGTGGAACAGGTTCAGGGATGTTTTTACAAATCGCATTATATTTACGTGAAATGCTTCGGAAAAAATTGCAGCATCATAACATTTTAATACGTGGTGCATTTTTAATGCCAGATGTTTTAGTTAAGACGAGAACGGTTAGTGCGAAAGAGTTTGAAACTGTGCAAGCGAACGGCTATGCATCTTTAAAAGAGCTGCACGCTATTACGCTCGGGTCTACTGGGGAATTATCAAAACGCGGCGGTGTAACGATCGAATTAGAATATCGTCCTGATCAAGTGGATGAAGATGGGAGAACGAATCATACGATTAAGCAGCATCATTTACCGTATAATTATTGTTTCTTATATGATTATGAAAATTTACATGGGCACCATTTGCACAATTTATCGGATTATATGGAGCAAATGGCAAACACGATTTATTTACAGTTATTTAGTCCGATGTCCACAAATCATTTTGCACAAGAAGATAATCAAATCCAGCAATTAGCAGAATCAAGTGGGAAAGGTAGATATTGCGGAGCAGGAACGGCAAAACTTATTTATCCGTATGAGCATGTTTTGAAATATTGTGCATTAAAATGGGCGGTGCAAGGTTTAGATGAATCGTGGCTTCATTTAGATCAACTGTTTCAAGAGAAGAAGCAAAGATACGATCAAGATGTAAAACGTGGTATGCAGCGCGAAAAGCCGGAGCGTGGTAAAAGTTATTTAGAAGATTTAGAACATCTTGCTACTCGTCCAGAACAAGCTCATATTTTTTATAGACAAATGTACAATGAAACGCGTGAAGGGGCAGAGGGCGGAAAGCTCGGTGTTGCAAAATCAAAATTGTTTTTAGATGCTGTAGAGAGTTATGTACACCGTACAGTGCAAAAAGATGAGGAATTAAACCGCCTGCAGCATGAGTGCAAAATATCGGCTGCGAAGCTTAAAATGATGGAACAAATGAAGGGTGAAGTAGCGAGAGTTGATCATGCGGTTCGTTTATATGCTTATGCGATTCCGAGCCGTGTACATGAGCATGTTACTACCCTTTTATATGACATGATCGAATCAGACCGTTTTACACCAAGTGGCTCAGAGGGACAGTCTTACCAATTAAATACATGGTTTTTAAAGAAAACGGATCCTGTTCATCCAGTAGCAGCACGTTTCATGCTGTATGAAATTCGTAAGCAGTTAGTAGAGAAGATGAATCGACTACATGAAAATAATGAACAAAAGCGTAATTTAATTCAAAACTACGATAAGAAATTTAATGTGAGTAATATTGATGGAACTGTAACGGCTGTTCGCCGCGTTGAAATTGCCCAGCAACAAGGTTGGTTTGGGAAAACGTTTTATAATCAGCAGCGTTTGTTCAAAAAAGAATTTGAAGATATCGTAACGCAATATGTACACAAATTAAGTGAGTATCGCAAAGAAATGTTGTTAGAACTCGTGTACCAATCGCTATATCAAGCGGTTAATAAAATGATTCAATATTGGGAAAGATTCTTTGATAATTTACAAGAAACACGTGAAAATTTATTGTTTGAAATTCAAAAGCGAAGTAAAGAATTTGAAGGGAAAACGAATCCGACGAATGTATATGTGTTAGCTGAAGAGAAATTGCAAGAAAAGATTTGGCAAGATATGCAGCAACATTTAAATTTAGGTGTATTACCGAAAGATATATCAGCAGAAATTTATATGAGTTTGTACGGGGAATATTGTCGTGATGCAAAAACTGAAGAAATTCAGTCGAAAAAGGTTGAAGACTTCTATCGTGAACATATATTGAGTTATTGTTATGACGAACTTCAAGTGCGCTATCGTGACAAATTAGAGCTTAATATCGTTGAAGCATTGCGAAAAGAAGCAGATTTCAAGAAACGTGATCGTGATGAATACGTTCGTGAAAAAATTGAAGATCTTTTCCATTTAGCAAGTCCGTTCGTTCCGAAAGTTTCTCATCATAGAGAGTTACAATATTGGGGCGTACACCCTTCTTTAAAACAAGAATTGCAAGAAGAGTTATTGCAAGAAATGTTTAAAGAAAAAGATACGGTAAACGAGGCATTTTCACCATTTGAAGTGATTTGTTATCGTGCCCATTACGGATTATCGTTACAAGATTTTCCTAAGCTTTCATCTGGGCATATTGCAAATGGTTTTATGAATGATAAAGGTGACTACTTTCAATCGTATTATCGCCGTGTGAACAAATTAAATAGTAAAAAGTCTAGTTTGACGCCGCATTTAGATAAGTATTGGCACTTACCAGCATTTATGCCAGACTTGAATGCAACACAAACGAAGTTAGACTACGATAAGTGTAATCGTGCTCTTCTATACGCGTATATGTATCGTTGGATTAGTTTAGTTGCTGTTGATGGACAGTTCGTGTATCAATATAACGGTGTCGGGCGTAGCTTTTTAATCCAATCGATGGGGAAAAATATATCAAGCGAAAGTTATAAATTGCACAGAGCATTGCTCCATAATCCGTTTATTTATGAAAACATCTTGTCACGATTTGAAGAAGAACAAGAAAAAGCTATGATACAAGGTGGACATTTATATACACATGCATTTGTATTAGGCGCTCAAGATATAAGATGGCTTCGTAAAGAGCACGTCCATAATATTTTAGATATGATTTTAATGTATGACCGTGAGGCAAAATATGACCCGACGCTAGAAGAAACATCCGACGAGTTGTTAAGGCTATTCCTTGATGAAATTGAGCTGTATTTCCAAAATTATTACGGAACGGGTGCAGATATGGTTGCGAAGAAAGAGAAAGAGATGTTTATTAAACAATTGTGGGATCGTTCGTATGCGAAAGGGTATGTGGATCCAAATAGTGCACCTTATAAAAAATGGCAAAATTTATTACACGTTCACGATGAAGAAGTGCCAAAAACGAATGTATAATGAATGAAAAGGGAATCCTTAAGAATGGCAATACAACTTTAGAAAAGAGGGATTCCGATGCCGTTTTTAGGAAGTGTATATCAAATATTTGGATTATATCCAGAAATTTATTATGGAATGATTTCAGCAGAGATGCAAGAAGAAGCTCAAAAGGAACACATCGAAAATAATAATGCAGAAAATAAAGTGGAAGAATGAAAAGTGCAGATGAAAATCTGCGCTTTTTTATTTTTTTTAGTGAAAATACTGTGTGTAATGCGTGGGAAAGTTGATCAGTCTATAAATCTAGGTGATTATTTCAATATAACGAATCATCTGCTTTAATTGTAGTTGTATGCAATATCTACATTAAATTTGATGTATAAAAATCAATTCTCGAATAATATAAAGTGTGTGAAAATAACAATGTTTATGAATTGTATTTTATATTTCGAGATATCATTACATTTATAATTATTCAATTTAAGTGAATTAATTATATTGTTGACAATATAATTAATCGTGTGATAAATTCAATCAATCTTCTAAAAACATGCCTGTTAACAAGCTCGTTTTTAGAAGATTGATTTTTCTGATTTTAAAGCGTGTAATTTGTGGAGTTTATATAGGGAGTGATAGTAAAGCATGAATATTATTAATGTGTAATAGCAACAGTAATAAAGATTGTAATGAGTAAGGGATAATTTTGAAAAAGAGGTTTCTACGAATGAGTTTATTAATAAAGAAAGCAATGGATGAAGAAAAGAAAAAAGTATTGAATCAAACTTTAGGAGCAATTGACCTAACTCTTTTAGGAATTGGAGCAATTATCGGTACAGGAATTTTCGTTTTAACAGGTATTGTAGCAGCGAAACATGCTGGTCCAGCAATTGTATTATCTTTTATGTTAGCTGCAATTGTATGTGCATGTGTAGCCTTTTGTTATGCTGAATTTGCATCTACAGTCCCGGTCTCAGGAAGTGTGTATTCGTATACGTATATGACATTAGGTGAGATTTTTGCTTTTATAGTTGGCTGGTGTGTAATGCTAGAGTACTTATTAGCTACTTCTGCAGTGGCGGCGGGATGGTCAGCCTATTTCCAATCATTGCTACTAGGGTTTAATATTCATATTCCGGCAATCGTTGCTTCAGCACCAGGGATGGGGAATGGCGGAATTATTGACTTGCCAGCGGTTATTATTATTTTAGTTGTTACATTTTTGTTAAGTCGTGGTGTGAAAGAAAGTGCACGTATAAATAATATAATGGTTATTATTAAACTGGCTGTTATTTTAGTATTTATTATTGTA
This sequence comes from Bacillus sp. LK2, assembly GCF_001043575.1. Taxonomy (NCBI): domain Bacteria; kingdom Bacillati; phylum Bacillota; class Bacilli; order Caryophanales; family Bacillaceae; genus Bacillus; species Bacillus sp. LK2. The sequence continues at coordinate 39,198 of NZ_LDUK01000006.1, read as the reverse complement.
GGAGCGAAATATGTAAAACCAGAGAATTGGCAGCCGTTTCTTCCTTTTGGATATCATGGTGTTATTGGAGGGGCCGCTACTGTATTTTTTGCCTTTTTAGGTTTCGATGCAGTTGCAACAGCAGCAGAGGAAGTGAAACGCCCACAACGTAACGTTCCAATTGGATTACTTGTCTCTTTATGTATTTGTACAATTCTTTATGTTGGTGTTTCATTCGTGTTAACTGGAATGGTTCCGTTTACGGATCTGAATGTAGCTGATCCAGTTGCATATGCTTTGCGTATTGTGGGAGAGGATAGAATTGCTGGTCTATTATCAGTTGGAGCGATAGCTGGTTTAACGACAGTGCTGTTAGTTGCTATGTTTGCATTTGTTCGAGTATCTTACTCGATGAGCCGAGATGGCTTGCTACCAAAAAGATTTTCAAGTGTTCATAAACGTTTTCAAACACCATTTTTTAATACATGGATTACGGGTATTCTTGCGGCTTTATTAGCAGGTTTATTGGACTTGAATTTGTTGGCAAATTTAGTGAATGTGGGAACGATAACAGCGTTTATATTTGTATCTATAGCTGTAATTGTATTAAGGAAGACACATCCTAATCTGAAAAGACCGTTCCGTGCTCCTTTCGTTCCATTCTTACCTATACTTGCGATAGTAAGTTGTTTATATTTAGCATTAAATCTCTCTAAAACCACTTTAATCAGTTTTGCAATTTGGGTTATTGTAGGTATTTTTATCTATTTTATATACGCAAAAAAACATAGTCATATTAGAAATAGAGTGTAAGCATTAAAATTATGGTTGTAGGTTAAAAAAGGTTTATTTTTAACCTATAGCCATTTTTAAATTGTGTACACCTTATTTTCGTGTTAACATAAAGCGAATTTTTTTAGGGAGAGAAAGAAATGAAATGGATTTATTTTATAATTATCAATGTTATTGCATTTAGTATGATGGGGCTTGATAAGCGAAAAGCAAAGAAGAAACAGTGGAGAACGCCAGAAAGTACGTTATTTTTATCAGCTGCAGCTGGAGGAGCGGTTGGAGCTTGGATTGGTATGTATATGTTTCATCATAAGACACATAAAAGTAAATTTGTCTTCGGTATTCCAGTGCTCGTTATTGTAACAGTTGGTATGTTTTTATACATATAAGGGATTGGCAAGAGGAATGTCGAAAGAAATGCAGATTGGATATTGGTAAAGTAAGCATGTAAGACCTTATAATGAAGAAAAAAAGAGAAGAGGAGAACAAGGAAGATGGGGAGTCAAACAGCACAACAAAAGCAGGGGATTATATATGCGGCGGGTGCGTATACGATGTGGGGAGTCCTTCCGATTTATTGGAAATGGGTGGAGGAAGTTCCGGCAGACGAAATTTTAGCGCACCGCATTGTTTGGGCATTTGTTTTTATGTTGTTAGTTTTAGGAGTAACGAAGAGGTTTCGTCAGTTTGGTGGGGAGTTAGTGACCCTTTTTAAACGACCTAAATTATTAATGTCATTAACAATTGCTTCGGTACTCATTAGTGGAAACTGGTTTGTATACATATGGGCCGTAAATCATAACCATGTAATAGAAGCAAGTCTTGGTTATTATATTAATCCACTTATAAGTATTTTACTTGGTACAGTTGTTTTAAAAGAGAAGCTTAATTTTTGGCAATATGTTGCGGTTGGTTTAGCCGGAGTAGGCGTTGTTATTTTAACAGTACGTTTCGGATCTATTCCATGGGTTTCTCTTTCACTTGCTTTTTCATTTGGATTATATGGATTAACAAAAAAATTATTAAATTACGACGCGACAATTGGGCTTACGATGGAAACGATGATAGTGACGCCATTTGCGCTTATCTATTTGTTTATGACAGGAGTGCATGGCTTTGGTTCGTTCGGTTCCATTTCGGCTACATCAACGTTTCTTTTAATAGGAGCAGGTATTGTCACAGCATTACCACTCTTTTATTTCGCTAAAGGGGCACAGCTTATTCCGCTCTATATGATAGGGTTTTTACAATATATTGCACCGACTATTAGTTTAATTTTAGGTGTATTCGTTTTTGGTGAACATTTCACATCTACTCATATGATTGCATTTTTCTGTATATGGGTTGCTTTATTTGTCTTTTCGATAGCGAAAACAAAGTTTTTACTACAGAAACAACCGAAATTTGTTAAAAATAAATCAGCAAAAGTATCATAATGCGTAGTATTTTCTACGCATTTTTCTTTATACTTATAATTATATAGAAGTTCCATTATAGTCAGTGAGGAGCTGAAAAACATGGAAACAATTTTACATAATGATCCGCTTATGGCAGCTATAATTTCTTGGTTTTTAGCGCAGTTAACGAAAGTTGTTTTTAAATTAGTAAAAACTGGCGAGTTTGATTTTGCAAAGTTTTTCGCTTCAGGTGGAATGCCAAGTTCACATGCCTCGACTGTTACGGCACTTGCTACAGGTGTCGGAGTTGTAGAAGGGGTGGAAAGTTCAATGTTCGCGGTTGCCGCTATTTTTGCCATTATTGTTATGTATGATGCTTCAGGAGTAAGACTTGCGGTAAGTAAGCAAGCGAAAATATTGAATGATTTCTTTCACGGTAGGCAAACAGATTATAAAAAGTTAAATGAGCTCGTTGGACATACACCGTATCAAGTTGTTGTCGGGGCGCTATTAGGAATTGTTGTCGGGGTTGGATATTGTTTGTAAGCAGAATGTGTACTACACACATTCTGCTTTTCTTTATTTTCATACATATTTAGCTGGCCTTTCGAATATCGTATACGGACTTAGAAAGGGTGGGTGAATAGAGTGCTACTATATGACAAAGTGCGTGACGAAATTGAGCGGAGAACGACTGCACTTCAAACGATGCAAAGGCAAGATGGAACGTGGAGATTTTGTTTTGAAGGGGCTCCGTTAACGGATTGTCATATGATTTTTTTACTTAAATTGTTAGGGCGAGATGATGAAATAGAACCATTCGTGAAAAGGTTAGCATCTTTCCAAACAAATGAAGGAACATGGAAATTATATGAAGATGAGCCTGGTGGGAATTTATCCGCAACGATTCAAGCATATGTTGCTTTACTTGCTTCAAGAAAGTATTCAAAAGAAGATGTGAATATGAGGCGAGCTGAAATGTTTATTAAGGAACGCGGTGGAGTTTCTCGTGCTCATTTTATGACGAAATTTTTATTAGCGATTCACGGGGAATATGATTATCCTGCTCTTTTTCACTTCCCAACGCCGATCTTATTTTTACAAGATGACTCCCCCCTCAGTATATTTGAGCTAAGCAGCTCAGCACGGATACATTTAATTCCGATGATGATTTGTATGAATAAGAGATTTCGTATAGAGAAAAAGTTATTGCCAAATTTAAATCATATTGCTGGCGGGGGTGGACAATGGTTTCGCGAGGAGCGGTCTCCGCTGTTTCAATCGTTTTTAGGTGATGTGAAAAAGGTAATATCATATCCGCTTTCTTTACACCATAAAGGATATGAAGAAGTAGAGCGCTTTATGAAAGAACGTATTGATGAAAATGGAACTTTGTATAGTTACGCGAGTGCTACGTTTTATATGATTTATGCTTTGCTTGCATTAGGACACTCTATTCAGGCTCCTGTTATTGAGAAGGCTGTAACAGGATTGAAGTCTTATGCATGTAAGATGGAAAGGGGGAGTCACTTGCAAAATTCTCCTTCTACCGTATGGGATACCGCTTTACTCAGCTATTCATTACAAGAGGCCAATGTTACAAATGAAAATAAGATGATTCAAAGGGCGACAGAGTATTTATTGCAAAGACAGCATAGTAAAAAAGTAGATTGGAGCGTACATGCACCTTCACTCGTAGCTGGCGGTTGGGGATTTTCAGATGTTAATACGACGATTCCTGATGTAGACGATACAACAGCTGCTCTTAGAGCATTAGCACGAAGTAGAGGGAATGGTAAAGTAGATAGTGCGTGGGGAAGAGGCGTAGAATGGGTAAAAGGATTACAAAACAGTGATGGAGGCTGGGGAGCTTTTGAACGAGGGGTAACGAGCCGTATATTAGCAAATTTGCCGATTGAAAACGCGAGTGATATGATAACAGATCCGTCTACACCAGATATTACAGGTAGGGTGTTAGAATTTTTCGGCACATACGCGCCGAATGAATTGCCAGAGGAGCAAAAAAAGAAAGCTGTAAAATGGCTAATGGATGTACAGGAACAGAATGGATCCTGGTATGGGAAATGGGGGATATGCTATATATATGGTACATGGGCAGCGATGACAGGCTTACGTGCATTAGGAATTTCTTCGACTCATGCGTCATTAAAAAAAGCAGCATCATGGCTCGAGCATGTACAGCATGCAGACGGAGGTTGGGGAGAATCATGTCAAAGTAGTGTAGATAAAAGATTTATTTCTTTGCCCTTTAGTACGTCGTCACAAACGGCCTGGGCACTTGATGCGCTCATTTCTTACAATGATAAAGAAACACCGATTATTCGAAAAGGAATTTCATATTTGCTCACGAAGCCTACTATGAATGAAAAATATCCTACTGGTACAGGGTTACCGGGGGGATTTTATATTCGTTATCATAGTTACGGACACATATACCCGTTGCTTGCTTTAGCACATTATATAAAAAAATATAAAAAATAAACCGAGAGTAGCCCCTCGGTTTATTTTTGGGGTAGTAGGTCCCTGTTGAAAAGAATAAGGAACATTGTAATGCCTTATTTTTCAGTTGACTGGCGTTTTTGACGTGCATCAGCGGCATCTGCACGTGCGTTTGCTTCTAAGTCATTGTGGTCAGCGAGTTCTCGTGAGAACTCAACATCAATGCCGTCAGAAGCTTTGTTTTGATCTACATTCTTTTTTTTCATTTGACACAATCTCCTTGTGTTTTATACGGCGTTACAAAGTTAGTTTGACACAAATAGACTTTTTTATACAAAGAGGATTTGGAAAGCAAAGAGCCGAAATATACAGTATAACGAATAGAAATGGGGGATAGGGATGGACTTTTTAAATGGGAAAACAGCTGTTATAACAGGTGCTGCGCAGGGGATTGGAAAAGAAATCGCAAGAGTTTATGCGAAGCTTGGGGCTAAAGTATTAATTAGTGATGTAAATGAAGAGAAGCTACAAGAAACGACACGTGAGTTATCGGATGAAGGATATGAAGTGAGCTTATATCGATGTGATGTGAGTAATCAAAGTGAAGCGAAATCATTAATTGAGTATGCGGTTCAAAAATTTGGTGCATTACATATTTTAGTGAATAACGCCGGAATTACAAAAGATGCAATGTTACATAAGATGGAGAAGTCTGCTTGGGAACAAGTATTACAAGTTAATTTAACTGGCGTTTTTTATTGTATGCAACCAGCACTTCTTTATATGAGACAACAACAGTATGGACGGATTATTAATATTTCTTCTATTAGTAGGGAAGGAAATATTGGGCAAGCAAATTATGCGGCTACAAAAGCAGGGGTCGTAGGTTTAACAAAAACAGCAGCGAAAGAAGTTGGAAGTTTTGGTATTACGTGTAATGCGATTTGTCCAGGATTTATGGATACAAATATGACCAAAACAATACCGGATAAAGTAAAAGAGAAAATGGTTGGAGCGATTCCGGTTGGAAGAATCGGAACACCGGAGGATATTGCAAACGCAGCTGCCTTTTTAGCATCGGAGTATGCGTCGTACATTACAGGAGAGGTATTACATGTTAGCGGCGGATTGCAAGTTTAAATGAAATACATAATGAAAAGAACCTGACTTATCCAGTCAGGTTCTTTCTCGTTAGTTTAAGTTGATCCAAACGCTCTTCACTTCTGTATAGTTGTTTAGCGCATAAGATCCCATTTCACGGCCAAGGCCAGATTGTTTAAAGCCACCAAACGGAGATGCTGCATCAAAGACGTTATAACAGTTTACCCATACTGTACCTGCACGAACTTTACTTGCGATATAATGTGCAGTTTTTACGTTTTCTGTCCATACGCCAGCCGCTAAACCGAATTGTGATTTGTTCGCACGTTCAATTACCTCGTCAATATCATTGAATGGTAATGCAGAAATAACTGGACCGAAAATTTCTTCTTTAGCGATTGTCATCTCATCATTTACGTCAGCAAATACTGTTGGAGAAACGAAATATCCTTGATCGAATGGCTTGTTTCCTCCGCAAAGTACTTCGGCACCTTCTTCAATTCCTTTTTCAATATAGCCCATTACGCGTTTTTGCTGTTCTTCAGAAACGAGAGGACCGATTGTAGTTTCTGGATTTAATCCAGCGCCTTGATTTAATTTTTTAGAATATAGAACGAGATCAGCCATGACATTATCGTACATTTTCTTCGGAATAAATAAGCGTGATCCAGCACAACACACTTGTCCTTGGTTAAACATAACACCAGAAAGTGCAGCTGGAATTGCTCGAGATAAGTCAGCGTCTGGTAAAATAATGTTTGGTGATTTACCACCAAGCTCTAATGTAACGCGTTTCAATGATTCAGATGCTTGTCTCATAATTTGTTTTCCGACTGGAGTGGAGCCTGTAAATGCGATTTTATCAACAAGTGGATGATTAACGAGAGCTTGTCCAGCTGTTTCCCCGAATCCAGGAACGATGTTGACAACGCCTTTCGGGAATCCAGCTTCTTCAAATAATTCAGCTAAGTATAGAGCAGATAGTGGAGTTTGTTCAGCAGGTTTTAGGACGATTGTACATCCTGTTGCAAGAGCAGCTCCCATTTTCCACATTGCCATAAGAAGTGGGAAGTTCCATGGGATAATTTGGCCGACAACACCAACTGCTTCATGGCGTGTATAGTTAAAGTACTCACCGGAAACAGGGATTGTTTGCCCAACGATTTTTGTAGCCCAGCCAGCGTAATAACGCATATGTTCAATCGCAAGCGGGACGTCTGCTGTCATTGTTTCACGGATTGGTTTTCCGTTATCTAACGTTTCGAGCTGTGCAAGCTCTTCTTTATGTTCTTCCATTAAATCAGCAAGCTTGTACATAAGACGACTTCGTTCAGAGGCGCTCATACGTGACCAAGGACCTTCGTCGAAAGCCATTCGAGCTGCTACGACAGCTTTATGAATATCTTCGCGACCAGCTTCAGAAACGACAGCTAGAGTTTCACCGGTTGCTGGGTTAGGAGTTTTAAATGTTTTTCCGGAAGCGCTTTCGATAAACGCTCCGTTCACATATAGTTTCTTTGTACCTTGAAGAAATTTCTCTACCTTTTCATGAAGATTTACAGCTAGTTGACTCATTGTATAACCCCCTTGAAAATATAATGTAAACGCAGTACGAGACGGCGTTTATTCCGAAATCAAGGATGTGGGAACCAGATGAAAAACCTCTACTTAAAATCATAAATAACAAATACAGAAAATTCAAATTTCATTTGTGTTACAAATGTAAAAAATATGTAATGAAACATTGTATTCTATATAATTACAAAAAATCCTGCGCGTTTTTGTTTTCTAGTAGGAAAAACTAGAAGAACAGTGGTACAATTATACCTCGTGAGAGGAGGGAGAAAATGAAGGATTATCATGATGATCCACGCTTTCGAATTGCCCATAGAGAAGCGTTAATTGGTCTTGGACTAGCTATTATTAATTTTATAATATGGTATGGATTTGCTTATGGGCTTGGCAGTAAGGATCCGAGTGAATATACATATGTATTAGGTTTTCCAGCATGGTTTTTTTATAGCTGTATCGTTGGATTTATCGTAATAGTTATTTTGCTTATTTTAGTTGTTCGTTTTTTATTTCAAGATATTTCACTCGATGAGGAAGAAAAAAGTGAGGAATGATAGATGAATTGGTATGTAATAATTCCAATGATAATTTCTTTTATCGTTGTGTTTTTAATTGGTGTATTTGCATCAAGACGTGTACAAGCAACTGCTAATAATAAATTTTTGCAAGAATATTTTCTTGGTGGGCGTGAGCTTGGCGGCTTATTATTAGCTATGACGATGATAGCTACGTACGGTAGTGCAAGTAGCTTTATTGGTGGGCCTGGTATTGCTTACAATATGGGACTTGGATGGGTGTTATTATCGGCGATTCAAGTTGTAACAGGATATATCGTTTTAACGGTTATTGGTAAAAAGTTTGCTATTATCGCTAGGAAGATGGAGGCAATTACGCTTATTGATTATTTAAAGGGAAGATACAATAATAAGGCGGTAGTTGTTCTTTCAGCATTATGTATTATAATCTTTTTGTTTTCAGCAACAGTAGCTCAGTGGGTTGGTGGCGGACGATTAATTGAGTCACTAACAGGACTTTCCTATACAACGGCACTATTTTTATTTACATTTTCTGTACTTGTGTACGTGTTAATTGGTGGATTTCGTGCAGTCGCTTTATCAGATACATTATTAGGAATCATCATGTTAGTCGGAACAACAATCATTTTAATTGCTACTGTCATTGCTGGTGGCGGGGTTGAAAAGATAATGCATGAACTCGTTCAAATTAATCCAAAGCTAATAACACCATTCGGTGCGGACGGTAGTTTAACAAAAGCATATGTCACATCATTTTGGATTTTAATTGGAATTGGTGTCGTTGGATTACCACAAATTAGTGTGCGTGCTATGTCTTATAAAAATTCAAAAGCTATGCACCAGGCGCTAATCATTGGAACGGTTGTGGTTGGTACAATTATGATTGGTATGCATTTAACGGGTGTATTTGCACGAGTAGTACTTCCAGGTATAACGGTACCAGATAAAGTAATGCCGCTATTAGCGATGGAAGTGTTGCCACCTTGGTTAGCTGGAGTTTTCTTAGCTGCACCAATGGCAGCAATAATGTCTACTGTAAACTCATTATTATTACTTGTAAGTTCGTCAATTATTAAGGATATATATGTGAATTACATAAATAAAGAGGCAGCGGATAGTACGATAAAGAAAGGTAGTCTATGGATTACTGGTATCGTAGGATTACTCGTATACGCTGCAGCTATTAAGCCACCAGATTTTTTAATTTGGTTAAATTTATTTTCCTTCGGTGGTTTAGAAGCGGCGTTCATTTGGCCGATTGTGTTAGGTTTATATTGGAGAAAGGGAAATGCAACTGGAGCTCTCGCTTCTATTTTAGTTGGAGTAGGTTCCTATATGTTTATTCATCTTTGTTTCCCTAATCCATTTGGTATACATACAGTTGTTTTCCCGATTTGCTTTGCTTTTATTGCTTATATAATTGGTAGTATGGTTACGATGAAAAAAGTAGCGGGATAAAATTGAAAAAACGTAGGGACTTCTACTAGGAAGCTTCTACGTTTTTTGTATATAACAAAATTTTTCTTTTTCATTCTGTATGCTGTCATGTATTCATAAAGTAATAACAATTGATGGGATGGAGTTGAGGTCTGTGAAAAAAATATTATTTTTAGGAGACCCGGGAATTGATGACTCTTTAGCAATTATGTATGGATTGTTGCATCCTAATATTGATATTGTTGGAGTAGTAACGGGATATGGGAATGTAACGCAGGAAAAGGCGACGAGTAATGCGGCGTATTTATTGCAAATAGCGGGCCGGGAAGATATACCTGTTATTAGTGGGGCTAAAATACCTTTGTCTGGGGAGTTTGTAACGTATTACCCAGAAATTCATGGAGCAGACGGCTTAGGTCCGATTCGTCCCCCTAAAGCCTTTTCTCCAAATATAAAACCTTTTTGTGAGTTTTTTGATATCATTGAAAAATATAAGGGTGAACTAATTATTGTTGATGCCGGCCGGTCAACAACGTTGGCGACGGCATTTATTTTGGAGAAACCGATGATGAAGTATGTGAAGGAATATTATATAATGGGCGGTGCTTTTTTAATGCCCGGAAATGTTACACCAGTCGCGGAGGCGAATTTTCATGGGGACCCAATTGCATCACAATTAGTTATGCAAAATGCAAAAAATGTGACATTAATACCGCTTAACGTTACATCAGAAGCGATTATTACACCGGAAATGGTGAAATACATTACGAAACATTCTAAAACGAATTTTAAGAAATTAATAGAACCGATTTTCACGTATTATTATAAAGCTTATAAAAACCTCAATCCTAAAATAACAGGGAGCCCAGTGCACGATGTAGTAACGATGATGGCAGCAGCAAATCCATCTCTTTTAGATTACGTTTATCGCCGTGTTGATGTAGATACGATTGGAGTTGCAAAAGGAGAAAGTATCGCTGATTTTCGTCCTCATCCTGATTCGAAAGCATTGAAAAATTGGGTGAAAATTGGTTGGTCTTTACATTATAAAAAGTTTCTTGAGGATTTTGTGAAAATTATGACGTAGACATAATAGTAAAATACAAGTTAAAATAATGGAGATGATTATTTAAATAATTATCTTCATTATTTTGTTATTAAGAGATAAATAGAGAAGAGCTACACAATAGGAGAGGAATTTTACTTGAAAAAAACTATAGTATGCGCAGTGATTGTGGGTATTTTTGTTTTGCTAATATCAGGTAACTTTTTGGTGAAAAAAGTTTGGAGTTCAAATAATGATGATGCGCAATATATAGCATCCTTTATTGAAGAACATAAAGATGAAAAAAATAGTGCACTTCTAATAAAAAGAAATGATAAAGTTGTTTATTCTGTAAATCCAAATGTTGTATTGCCAGTTGCTAGTACGATGAAGTTAATTGTGGCGCTTGAATATACGAAACAAGTTACAGAGGGGAAAATTGATCCGTCTAGTTTCGTCTCAATTAATGATGTGAATCGTTATTATGTACCAAATACAGATGGTGGTGCACAAGACAGGTGGCAAAATTATTTGCAGAAAACGGGGAAGATAACTGAAGGAGCGGTTTCTTTAGAAGAAGTTGCAAAAGGAATGGTTAAGTTCAGTTCAAATGCAAATACTGAATATTTAATGGAAGTGTTAGGGTTAGATAATATTAATCGAAATTTACAAAGCTTAGCGCTCCCTGCACACCAACCACTGTTTCCAATTGTTTCATCTTTATATATTCCAGGATATTTGCATAAAGAATTACATGTTCCGAAATATAAAATAGAGAAGAAGTTAAAAGAAATGTCTCAAGAGCAATATCGAGAGTATGCCATGATTATTCATGAACGCTTAAAAAAGAAGGGGCCATTATTATTACAGCAGGAAATTCCCCTGTATTTAGAGGAACGATATGATAAAATTTGGTCGGATAGATTACCTGCCGCATCGGCAAATGATTATATGGTATTGCTTCAAAAGGCAAATCATAAAGGTGGCCTTACAGAAGCTGAAGAAAAAGTGTGGGCGAATATCGTTGAAACAGATATGAGTGCAAAGAAATATCGTAAAACATTCAGGCATGCTGGACAAAAGAATGGCTATACACCATGGACGGTAACTAAAGCAGTTTATGCAATGGATAAACGCGGAAACTGTACAGAAATTGTTTTCTTAGCAAATAATTTAAATGAAGATGACAGCGCTGAAATACGTAAACACTTGGCAAATTTACATTTCCAAGTGTTGCAAAGTGATAAGTATGATGCGACTGTTATTAAATAAACTCGGTGCTATAAGCGCCGAGTTTATTTTTGTGTACAAGCACTTTTTCGCTATCGCTGGGTATGATGGGTAGTAATACTTAGGCGAAAGGGGAAAAGGTGATGAAACAGAGTAAAGAAGAGTTTATAAAGAGTGAAGGCGCTGATTTCCCTGGGAAATCATATGTGGATTGTGTATTACAACATGTATTTGATTTTCAACGCAATTATTTATTGAAAGATATGTTTCAAGTGCATAGGGCACATATTACTATGTTAACTGAAGAAAAGTTAATGAAAAGAGAAGAAGCTAAAGTTATATTAACAGCACTTAAAAGGGTAGAGGCAATTCCAAAGGATCAATTGCGATATACGGAACAGCACGAAGATCTTTTTTTCTTAGTTGAACATTTAATTGTTCAAGAAGCGAAGTGTGAATTTGTAAGTAATATGCATATCGGTAGAAGCAGAAATGATATGGGTGTAACGATGTATCGTATGAGTTTGCGGCAATATGTATTGCGGTTAATAGAGCACCATTTATTACTGCAAGAAAGCATGCTCCAACTTGCTGAGGAACATATGGAAACAATTATGCCTGCGTATACACATACACAACCAGCGCAACCGACAACATTTGGTCATTATTCTTTAGCAATTTACGATACGATGCAAAGAGACCTAGAACGAATGAAAAGAACGTACCATCTTTTAAATCAGTCTCCAATGGGAGCTGCGGCCCTTTCTACAACAAGTTTTCCGATTAAGAGAGAACGAGTGGCGCAGTTGCTTGGATTTACAAATGTAATTGAAAACTCATATGACGCCGTTGCTGGAGCGGATTATTTATTAGAAGTTAGTTCGTTACTTATGGTAATTATGACGAATACGAGTAGGTGGATTCATGACTTCTTATTATTGGCAACGAAAGAGTATGACGGTATTACTGTTGCAAAGTCATATGTGCAAATTAGTAGTATTATGCCGCAAAAACGAAATCCAGTTTCAATTGAACATGCCCGTGCTATTACGAGTAGCGCTTTAGGTGAAGCATTTACTGTATTTCAAATGATTCATAATACACCATTTGGTGATATTGTTGATACGGAGGATGACTTGCAGCCGTATTTATATAAAGGAATCGAAAATGCGATTCGTGTTTTTTGTATTATGAATGCAGTTATTCGAACGATGAAAGTAGAAGAGGAAACGTTAAAAAGTCGTTCCTATAAACATGCAATAACGATAACAGATTTCGCAGATACTTTAACAAAAAACTATGAAATTCCATTTCGGCATGCTCATCATGCAGCAAGTACTATAGCGAATATGTCATTAGAGCAAAAAAAGGAGTTGAATGAATTAAATTTCAAGGACGTAAATGTATACTTACAAGAAAATTTGAAAGTGAATTTATTAGAGGAAGAGTGGAAAGAAATTATATCGCCAGAAGCTTTTATTCAAAAAAGAAATGTATACGGTGGACCGAGTAAAAAAGAAATGGAGCGTATGATTAAAAGTCGTAAAGAGTCATTTCGGAGTGAAGAAGAGATATTTGAAAAGGAAAAACGGAGAATTTTACGAGCTGAAAATGATTTAAACACATTAGTTTCCAATATTATCGAATCGTAAAAGAAGGATTTAATGAATTAATCGCCAATATTTAATTAAAATAAAAATTGAGGGAAGAGATTGTCGATGATTCAATTGCACGTATATGAAGAGGTTATTCGTTTTAAAGAAGATGTTATACCATTTTTAGAAAAGAATGAGCAGGAAAATAATTTAATATTAGGCGTATTACAAGTTGTTCAAGAACCGATATTTATGGCGGCAGCGAAACAAGGAGAAGAAGTGGCGATTGTATTTCTTCAAACAGTGGAGAAACAAATGATCGTCGCTACGTCTGAAATTTCGGAAGAGGATATAGTGGAACTTGCAAAGGAGTTAACGAAAGTATATTCAAATATTCCTGGATTGATCGGTAATAAAAAAATCGTACAGAAATTAGCTGAAGAGATTGCGATATTAGAACAGAAAAAAACTACTGTTGTGATGGAGCAAGGTGTGTATGAACTAAAACGAGTAAAGAAGAAGTGGAACGGGAATGGGATTTTTCGAGAAATAAATAGCGATGAACTTCCATTAATAGAAAAATGGGTATATCAATTTTGTGAAGACGTGAAGCTCCCTACTACGAAAGAAGAAGCAAAACAAACTGCACATACGTTAATAACCACCAATCGTCTATTCGGTCTGGAAGTGGGAGGTAAACTAATCTCTATAGCTGCAAAAACGAGACCGACTACAAATAATATAACAGTCAATTTCGTTTATACGCCGAAAGAAGAACGGAAAAAAGGGTACGCATCTAATTGTGTAGCCGCACTTAGTCAACGTATGTTAGATGAAGGTTACAAAACGACTACATTATATACCGATCTAGCGAATCCAACATCTAATAAAATTTATCAAGAAATTGGTTATGAGCAAATTATGGAGTCTGTACTTATATTTATTGAAAAATAAAAAGGCGCGCTATGAGCGTGCCTTTTTACTATTCGTCAATTCGAATAACCTCGCCTTGCGGGAAGTTCTCAGTTTCTAGTAAATTATGAATAGCTTTCGCAACATATTCAGGTGACAGTAGCTTTCCTTCTGCTTTTAATGCGGTGAATCGATCTAAGTTTGTGAAATCCTCTTTGTTAGCCCCGCGAATTTGTTTTTGCATATTTGTATCAACAACACCTGGTGCAAAAGCGACGATTTTTACAGGGAATTCTCTTTCCGCTTCTTCAGTAGCTACGCACTGTGTAAACATATTGACACCGGCTTTCGTTGTGCAATAAGCTCCCCATCCGAAATAAGGATTTTTTCCTGCGCCAGATGAAATATTTATAACACGTTTTTCTACTTTCCAATTTTTCGTATGTTTCATGAAAGTGGAAGTAAGGATCATCGGTGCAAGTAAATTAATGTGTACGTTCGTAATTAAAAGTTCACTTTCTGATTTTTCGATGGGTTTCATTGGTGCAACTGTGCCTGCATTATTAATTAAATGAATAGATGAGACAGTGTCTTTTTTAATAGATGAAAAGATTTCGTTAAAGTAAGTTTCTAAATTATGTACATCTTGAAGATCTAAGGAATGGAAAATACAATGGCTGTTTTTTTGCTTTGCGAGTTTTGTAAGCTCTTTATTCTCTCTTCTAGAAATAGAGATGATTGTTGTGTTTTCTTCTAACAATTGCGCGGCGATTGCCTCCCCTAAACCTTGTGAAGTTCCTGTTATGATAACGTAGCGCATAGTTTAGTAAACTCCTCTCCATATATGTGGAATTTTGTTGGACAACGTACATTGTATAGTTTGTCTACATTTTATAGTATAGAGCACTTTTTACTATAAATGAAATGAGATGATTGTGTGCCTTTTATGAACCGATTTACAACGACAGTAACGGATATGGAACAGTATATGCAAGTGGGAAGGAAGGTGGATATTCTTGCATGAGAAAAAATATACAAGTTCTCGTACAATACAGGCTGCATGTTAAACTAAATTATAAGGAGGAAAAAATATGAGACATCAAATGAGACTATATAATGAACCTTTTCAATCTATTTGTTCTGGGAAAAAAGTATTTGAAGTTAGATTGTATGATAAAAAGCGTCAACAAATAAAACAAGGTGATGAAATTGTATTTACTAACCTTGTGACGGCGGAAATAATTGCTGTAAAGGTAACGGAGATAAAGCGATACGAGAGCTTTAAAGAAATGTATGAACAAATTGATGGAAAATTATTTGATCGTGAAAACGTTAGTATAGAGGAAAGGTTGGAAAGTACATACAAAATATATACGAAAGAACAAGAGAAAGAGTGGGGAACAGTTGCAATTGGTATTAAGGTAATAATATGAGAAGAAATCGCGGTGCAGCTATAATTATACAGGAAGGTAAAATCGCACTTATAAAACGTGTTCGAGAAAGTGAGATGTATTTTGTTTTTCCAGGCGGGGGAATTGAAGAAGGAGAAACACCTGAAGAAGCAACGAAGCGAGAGGTTTACGAAGAATTAGGGATACATATACAAGTGAAAAACCTTATCGCAAAGGTGGAGTATAAATGTACCGAGTATTATTATGATGCTTATGTTACTGGTGGAGTGTTCGGAAGTGGTAACGGCGAGGAGTTCGAGTTGAAAGATAGAGGGAGCTATATTCCTGTATGGATGCCGATAAAAGAGTTGTTAAATATAAATATAAAACCTTATGATGTGGCAAAAAGTGTATTCGATTATTATGGAATAGAAGGTCTGACAACATACAAAAAAAACCATTGACATAGCCTTCTGATTTAAGTATTGTATTCGAGTATGTTTATAATCAGGAGGTTTATATGAGCAATCAAACTACTACACATCATGTGAAAATGACAACAGCAGATCCATCTGGAATTGGTCTATTTGGATTAGCGATGGTAACACTTGTAGCATCATCTCAAAAGTTAGGCTTAACAGATGGCGTTTCACTTGTATTACCATGGGCAATCTTTTTAGGAGGATTTGCACAACTCTTTGCATGCATTCACGATGCAAAGCATAACAATACGTTCGGTACAACAGCATTTGGTGCTTATGGCCTATTTTGGTTAGGTGTTGGAATGTCTTGGTTAATTCAACTTGGAGTATTTGGTGAAAAATTAGCCCAAACTGCAGATTCAAAACAGCTTGGTGTAGCCTTTATCGGATACTTGATTTTTACGATTTTTATGACAATTGGTGCAATGGAAACACATAAAGTATTATTTATGATTTTCGTCCTTATTGATTTCTTATTTATTGGTCTTTCATTAAGTACATTAGGTGTTATGCCGCATGCAATGCATAATTTAGCAGCGTATTCTGAACTATGTATTTCATTATTATCTTTCTATGGTTCAGCAGCAGCAGTGTTAAATACACACTTCGGAAAAGTTGTATTACCAGTTGGAAAGCCATTTGGTATTTTTAAAAAGTAATAAAAAAGAACGGATGATTGTATAGTCATCCGTTCTTTTTTATTTATTGATAGCTACAGCAGTAGATCCTGTCATTTCGGAAATCTTTTGAGAGCTTGCTGGGTTGCCGTCTATTGTTACATGAACTTGTTGCTTAGGGTTCGCGGTAACAACCCAGGCGTCTGGTAAATAGCGTGATTTATGAGATAAGGTTGAAGGGATGTTTAAAATATCTCCCATTGCGTACAATGTCGCTGACGAGCCTCCGTCCATTGCCATTGCATTTACGGCCCCTTTTTCATAAAGAATATCTTGGCAGTCTCTTAAAGAAGCTCCGATACTATGAGGTTGTCTTCCGTCAATAATGAAAAACATAATTGATCCATCTTTTTTCTGAGCCATAATACTTCGGGGACCATAGCCCCATCCGCCATCATTTGTAATCATTTTTTCGCCATTTACAATTAGTTGAGGCATAAAGCCAGCAGCGGAAACGACATTTTTATTTAACAGTTGATTAGCAGAAAAATCTCCTGAAACCATTTGTCCGTATTTTGTAAGTCCACTTACGAGAGTAGGGGTATTAATGTCTTTCGGTGTGTTTATAACTTTCCCGTTTTCAATAACAATACCGATGCCTGTTTTACCACCACCATGTCCCGTTTCATCCCAAAAACCACTAGCATTTACAGCAGCAAGTGCATGATTTCGCTTTGCCATGACATATATCTTTTCTCCAACGTCTTTTCCCTGTGAACCTTGTTGTGTAACGAGTTTTACATTTAATGGATTACTAATAGTCATTAATTTACCTTCGAAAAAATGGTCGCTATATTTTTTCTTAACTGTTTCAATCGAAACAGTTAGTGGTAAATTTTTCTTTCGCTCTAATTCTTGTTTTGAAAGTTTAATATTAGCAAAATCGCTATTTTTCCATTTTGGATTTGTAATGGATTGAGAAATATCATTTAACTCATTATCAGACAGTAGTGTGATTTTTGCGTATTGCGGATGTTGAGACGTTAAAATACTTTCCGCTGCGATGACACGTAAATTATGGCCGTATGAAGTGCCGAATAGAATAATGGCACCTACTGTTAATAATAGTGCTGTCAAAAGGGATGATATTTTTAAAAGTCTAATAAAAAATTTTTTCATTATAAAGACTCCTCTTTTTGTAAGATCGAAATTGTTTGTTACCTGAAAATAATGAAATGTGTAAAGGGCCTTTCACATTATATATGCAACATATTAAATGTGAAAGGATGTATATACAATAAGTTGAGAGACCAGATTTGGCAATAGATGAATATGAATGTTAATACTCAAAATGAAAAGGTAATAGTCAGATATACTATTTCTTTTAACATAAACGAAAAGGATATAAATCGGATGAAAAATAATAATTGAAATTGATTCTCATTATTAATATAATGAGAATGAGAATCATTTATTGTAAGAGGGGGATGCCAAAGTGGCGAAAATTTTAATAGCGTATGCAAGTATGTCAGGAAATACAGAGAGTATAGCTGATTTAATTAAAGTAAGTTTAGATGCCTTTGATCACGAAGTAGTATTGCAAGAGATGGAAGGTATGGATGCTGAAGAATTGTTAGCTTATGATGGAATTATTTTAGGATCTTATACGTGGGGCGATGGTGAATTACCATTTGAAGCGGAAGACTTCCATGATGAGTTAGAAAATATAGATTTATCGGGTAAAAAAGTAGCTGTATTTGGATCAGGTGATACGGCGTACGAACTATTTTGTGAAGCTGTAACGATTTTTGAAGAACGTCTTGTAGGATGCGGGGCAGAACTTGTACAAGAAGGATTGAAAATTGAATTGGCTCCGGAAGACGAAGAGGACGTTGAAAAATGTAGTAATTTTGCAATTGCTTTTGCAGAGAAGTTCTAAGAATAGGAGTGTCAACGTGGAAACAATGTTAAGTGCAACGGCTATTACAAAGTTAAGGGATGGAAAACTTTTGTTAGCTACTACATATAATGGCTTATTCATTGAACAAGATGGAGAATGGAAACAGATTTTAAATGAGTTTCAAAAACGAATTCGAGATTTACATAGCGAAGGTAATGTAGTTTACGGAGTAGGAGACGAAGGAGTTTTTATTCGTAGTACGAATGGTGGAGAAACGTGGACGGTCCAGCGCTTCCCGACGAAAGCAACAAGCTGGAATGTATGTAGTAATGAGAATGGAACGGTAATTGCTCATGGAGATAAAACACTGTACCATTCTACAAATTTTGGTTCCACCTGGGAAACTATTCATCCATTTCTTGATTACGGTAGTAATGCACCATCTATTCGTTCATTATTTTTATATAAACATTACTTATTTATCGGTACAAAAATACATGCTAAATATGGTGGTGTTTGGCTTTTTAATCTAGAGACACGTAAATTAAAAAGGATTAAAATAGCGACGAATCAGATGATTTCTGCGTTGATTATACACAATTCCTATTTAGTAGCAGCAAGTGGATCTTGTAAGGGGATTAGTGGGAATATTTCTTTTTGTAAAATAGATGAGAGTGCTGAGAGTGATAAAATATGTTGGCATACATGTCAAAATGAGCAAAAAGCTAGTAGCTATTTAGACTTAAGTGTAGATCAACATGTGTTATATACAACGTCAACGCAAAATAAGGCGGGAATTAGCACAGTTTGCCGTGTGCTCCTTGATGAAGGAATTGTTACAGTATGTGATTCGGTTAAAGGGCATGGTTGGCGCATTGTTAATGAAAAAGAAGGCTATGTTGTAGCTGGGTCAGGTGAATCAAAAGCGATGCAGTGGAAGAAAAAAGTTGTATAGCTTAAAAAAAACTTTACTTTTATTATATTGATATGATATAGTTACTTTAAACCATTTTACTTTTAATAATATAGAGATTTAAATGAGCTGTAACTTCCGAGGAGGATAGCAATGTTAAATCTCCTTCGGGGGTTGCAGTTTTTTAATGTCTGACGTATTATTGTAAAGTGGTTGAAAATGAATATGTACATATAGGTACATTGTAGGAGGATTTTTTTCATGCAAAACGGTAAAGTAAAATGGTTTAACTCAGAAAAAGGTTTCGGTTTCATCGAAGTTGAAGGCGGAGAAGACGTATTCGTTCATTTCTCAGCTATCCAAGGCGACGGCTTCAAAACTTTAGAAGAAGGTCAAGAAGTTACTTTCGAAGTAGAACAAGGTAACCGTGGACCTCAAGCTACAAACGTAAACAAGAAGTAATTATGAAAAAAGAAGGGCTTGCCCTTCTTTTTTTTGCGTTTTTTTGGTGAATGAATGTCCTCCTATGTACATTCGAAGATAAGACTGAATTTTCAATTTGTATTCAAGCGTATTAAATGTATAAACTGTATGTATAAATAGATACTGAAAATAAAGTGAAACTGCTAATTAAGAATTGGCATCAAAAGGAATTAGAAAGAGGTAAACAAATTGATAAACTCTACACATTTCATTGTGTTCGATATTGAAAGGAATTTCAGGCCATATAAATCAGAGGATCCGTCAGAAATAGTTGATATTGGAGCTGTAAAAATAGATGTGAGTACAATGAAGGTTATTGGAGAATTTTCAGAGTTAGTAAAACCAAGTGCTCCATTAACTCGTCATACAACAAAATTAACTGGCATTACAAAGAGAGATTTAATCGGTGTAGAGAAATTCACTCAAATTATAGAGAAATTTATTCAGTTCATCGGAGAAGATTCTATATTTATTTCATGGGGAAAAGAAGATTATCGTTTTCTATCTCAAGATTGTACATTACACGGTGTAGAATGCCCATGTATGGAAAAAGAGAGCAGATTTGATTTGCAGAAATTTGTTTTCCAGGCGTATGAAGAATTGTTTGAACATACACCAAGTCTACAATTTGCAGTGGAGCAGCTCGGTTTAACATGGGAAGGTAGGCAACATCGTGCTTTAGCAGATGCTGAGAATACAGCAAATATATTTCTTAAAGTATATAACGAGAGAGATATTAATAAGCGATACAAGAGACATGGTGAGCTTGAACTTGTAAAGAACGGAAAACTAACAGAAAAAGCGAAAAAAAAGATGCGAAAATGGGTATTTAAAGAAATGAGAAAAAATACAGAGCACCCTTTTGTATGGAGTACATTTGAAAGTAGTGACACGTGGGAAAGTATAACGGAAAGGTATTATATAAGTGACTCTGCAGTAGAACTTCTGAAAAAACATTTTCGTACGGCGGTGAGAAAAGCGGAAAGGCAGTTGAAGTATTTGGCTGAGATGGAGAAGGCGCAGGAAGAGGGAAAGGTAACGTAAATGTATTAAGGTAGCTAAGTCTAGTCCTCTTTTTATGAGAAGAATTTATTAGTAAGCAATGTAAAAACTCCTATTCCATGTATAGATATAGGAGTTTTTTAGTATTTATTTTTTAAGCCAGTTGATCGTTCAGAGTTCTATTCAATCCCACTCGGATCATACCCAAACTGCTGCTTTTTCTCAATCCGCTCAATCACGTCTTGCAACTCATCCGGCTTCAGAAACTCAATCGGAGAGAAACCTTTTTCAAACGTAAGTGTGTCTGCTTCAATCATGAGTACATATCTGTCATTTACCTTCGCGATATGAATCAGGTCTCCGAAATCAGCAAGTAGTGCTTTTACGGAGATATGATCTGCTTTTAGCTTTAATTCCACTTCAGGGGCGTGCTCGACAATCTGAGCAGTAGCTTCCATTACTTCTTCCGTTGAAAATTGTTCCATAATTTCACGTTTTGGACTGGCAGCCCATACTTCCATCGCTTGGTCGAATTGTTCGCGTTCTTCTGTACCTTCTTCAAATACATCTTCAATTTGGTCGTATACCATGTCCATTACTTGTGTTTTCATAATTTCAGGCATAGAGCGTTCGTACTCGACGAATTTTAAGAAGTCTTCAAAGTAGCGGGCATGTGATGCTTGGTGTATTTTTAGTTCGCCTACTTCGACAATACCTTCTTCAGGCATGTATGGGTATTGGATAGATTTCATATTCTTTGTTGTAATAGCCATTTCAACGTTACGAATAAGTGTAGATTTATCAGAAATTGAAGCGACTTTTGGTTCGAAGTCACATTTCATAACGAATACGAATGGATCATCAAAATATTTGCGTAGTTTTGCTTGAGCGATTAAAAATACACCACCACGTACAGCGCTTGTGTCTAGATATGTATAAACGAGAGGTTCGCTCATATCTTTGAAGTTTTCTTTCGTTTCTGCAAAACGAATACGATTAAAAAGGTTGTAGTGAGGGTTGGAATCTAATTCATGTCCTTCTTCTACAATAAAGCGACCGATCTTTGTTGGAGCTTGTTCTGTTTTTGCATGACGTTCTACTTTTCGTTTCGATATTTTTAATAATTCACCATTCAAAAATTCTTTCAAAGAGCTATCTTCATACTCTTCCGCATCTAATGTTTGAAAATGCTTATAGCGTTTATCAACTGCTTCTCCTTTTCCTTCCACTTGTACAACATAAAAGGAAAGGAAATTTATTTCAAAATCCATATTTATCACCTTGTTTCATTTCGTTAACTCTTATCAGTATAGAGATGGAAAAAACTTTCGTCAATTTATATAAGGAAGGGAGAGTCCCTTCCTTATATATTTTTTATTTTCGAAATTAAAAGCCGTCTTCTAATGCTGAAAATGGAATGTTAAGTCTATTTTCTACTGTACGTAAACGCTGATTTAAGCGGTTTAGTCTACGAGTATGTCGCTCAACTGTGTTTTCTAGTTGACGTACTCTTTGTTCAAGCTCATTTACTCGTCGTCCTAGTTGACGGTTTCCAGTGCCAGGAAAAGAGATTGGAAGTTGAAATTGTCTATTTGGATCATATGGATTAACTTGCTCTGTTTGATCTATATATTGTTGATATTGTGCTTGTAAATCGTATTGAGGTTGATATTCATATTGGTTATATGGATCATATGGGTTGTAGGGATACATATAAACTCCTCCGTTTCTTTAAAGTGGGGTAAATTCATCATAATGTATGTGCGAAAGCGGAGTAATGGCACGGCAAATACCTATAAATGTTTCAGTGGTTCATTATTTATGGAAAATTAAGAACATGGAGGTTTTATAATTGTATTTAATTTGGTTAATGGTATATACTGGATATAAGGGTTACATAAAGGTTACAATTCTATCGAACTTAAATTTTTTATGTGGATATGTATAGACATTTTGGAAAGAAAAGAGTAATTTATATAGAGTAAAAATAACTTGTAACATTTTCTAAATATATTGTAAAATGATTGTAACAAAACATACATAAAAATGAAATAATACATAAGAAATGATGTTAGGAAAAAGGGGAGAGTATATTGTTACGTAAAGTAAAGGGTATATTAGTAGGGGTGCTATGCATAGCTGTAGTAAGCGGTTGTGGTGCAAAAGTGAGTGATGTGGCATTAGTAAGTGATATCGGCGGAAACGTTGTAGAAGCTAAGGCAGAAGTACAGGATAGCATTAGCTTAGTGGATGGTCGTACTGGCACTGAAGTGAAAAAAATAGATTTATCAAGCTTAGGCTATTTTGAAGATGAAGCGAAATTCAAAAAATCGGTAATGAAGGTTGCTAGTGAGGTAGGGAAGAGCGTCGATACAAAGATGGTTCCTTCACGTATAGCGCCTGATGGAACTTGGCAAGAAGGAAAGCCTTCGTATGAATTAATGGAAAAAGAATTAGTAGATAAATTATTAAATGTAGGTATGTGGGATTCTTCTTATCAGTTACCAATTGTGGAGAAAAAACCTACTGCAACACTAAGTGATGCGCAAGGTAGTGGTACTGTAGTTGGTAGATATGAAACGAATTTAGGTGGCTCAACAGGTGGCCGAATTGAAAATATTCGTTTATCTGCGGCGAGCGTAAATGGGGTTGTTTTAGCGAAGGGAGACCGTTTCTCTTTTAATGCATTAATCGGTGATACAACGCCAGATAAAGGATATCAATTAGGAAAAGAAATTGTAGATGGTAAATTAGTAGATGGTTATGGTGGTGGCGTTTGTCAAACATCATCTACTTTATTCAATGCAGCAGATCAAGCTGGTTTGACAATGGTAGAGAGAACTACACATTCTAAAACAGTAGGTTATGTTCCACAAGGAAGAGATGCTACAATTGCATATCCATATTTAGACTTAGTATTTGAAAACACGAATGATGCTCCTGTTAAGCTTTATATGGGTATACAAGGTGGAAAGTTAGTTGCTGAAGTACATAAGATGAAATAAATATCATAAGCTATAAAAATATAAGATTTGAAGCCGGTATTTCTAAGTTTGTTAGAAGTGCCGGTTTTTTGTGTACAGTTTATTAAGAATAGTAATTTTGATGGCGTACAGCGGAATTGAATGAAGTAGGACTTGGGCGCGTCGATGCTTATTATAATGATAAAGTTCAAGTGGAAACAACAATAACAAAGGCGAAACTAGATAATGTGAAAGTTGGATTTAGTTCACTTGAATGGGGAGAGATTGCATTTCCATTTGCAAAAAAGAGTGAAAAGTTAGAAGATATAAATAAAGTGTTAAAAGAATTAGAGCAAGATGGAACATTAAGTGACATATCGAAAAAATGGCTAAAAGTTGATGCTACAAAAAAACAAAATTAAGGTGTATTTGTTGAATGCGGCTATTGCCTATCAACTTATATAAAAAACTAAAGGGGAACTGGAGAGGAAGTTATTCATGGTACAAATTCATCCGAAAACACGTATTGGTCATGTCGAATTTAAAGTAAAAGATTTAGAGCGTCAAATTACTTTTTATGAGAATGTAGTAGGGTTAGAAGTAATTAAGCAAGAGGGGAATAAAGCATATTTAGCAGGAAAAGGTGGTAAGAATACGTTACTTGTTCTTGAGCAGTTGGAAGATGCAGCGCTGCAAGAACCGCGTACGACGGGTATATATCACGTTGCCTTTTTAGTTCCGACTCGTGAAGCTTTTGCTTCAGCGCTTTTTGGTGTGATTCGTAATAAGAACGTAATTGATAGTCCAGCTGAACAAGAAGGGCGTTATACATATTCAAATGAAATTTTACCAATTTCAAGATTTAATAGCGCAAGTGATCATACGTATAGTGAGGCGTTTTATTTACAAGATTTAGAGGGGAATGGTATCGAGATTTATGCAGACCGTCCGCGAGATCAATGGGGAGAGGGACCAGGAGGAAGTACGCCGCTTGACTTAAAAGAACTGGCAACGCTCGTTGATTATGAGTTTGGTGGATTACCTGCTGATACTGTCGTTGGACACGTACATTTACGAATAACTGATGTAGAGAAATCACATGAGTTTTATGTAGAAACAGTAGGTTTTGAAGTACAGCAGCATGAAGATGATTGCTTATTTATTTCGGCAGGTGGTTATCATCATCATATTGGTGCAAATACGTGGAATGGGGTAAATAACCCGCACCCACCAGCACATGCAACTGGATTAAAGGTGTATACGATTGTATTACCGCATAAAGAAGCTTTAGATGAAGTGAAAGAAAGATTAATAGAAAAACAACATGAAATAAATGAAACTACAAATGGATTTACGGTAATAGATCCGAGTGGTATTACAGTACAGTTTGAAATAGAAGTAGTATAAAAGAAACCAGAAAGTGGTATTTTAATCACTTTCTGGTTTCTTTTTTGATGAACTATTCATAGCTCAATCCAATACCTTCTTACAACATTTCCATCTTCTTCAGTAAAATCTTCATCACGGAGACCGTCGTTATGTAAAATCGTTTTTTCTGAAGCAGTATTCACTTCGTCGCAAACGACAAGTACTTTCGTGATGTCTAATTCTTTCGTTTTTTCTAGTGATAACTCTAGTAACTTCGTAGCATAACCTTTTCTTCTTTCAGAAGGGCGAATGCCATAACCGATATGACCACCAGCGTTAAATAGATGATCAGTTAAACTATGACGTATATTAACAACTCCTACAACTCTATTTTCATCTGTCACGAGCCAATAAGTAGAATCTGGTACCCAAGTTTCAGGAATATTTATTCCGTTATGTGCATCGAGTAATTCTTGAATCATAGCTGGGAAGTTAGAAGGGTCTTTTGAAATAACCCATGGAATCATCGTTTCACCGCTATCTTTCCATTCGTTATAAAACTCTAAGTATTCTTCTTGTAAATCAGTAGTAGGTGTAATTAAAGAGACGTTCATTGTTAGTAAGCTCCTTTTATTTATGCTTTATTTCACAAAAATTGCGGCATGAAATGAAAGCGTTTTCTGACTTTCTCAACCTCATTTTATGCAATCCACATTCCGTTTTTAAATGAAAATTAGTTTGGCTTTAAAAATTAAAGTTTTTCGTATAAAAAGTAGGTTGTTTTTTATTTTATGTTAATATTTAAAATATTAACATAAAATAACTGGAATATTAAATATATTTTAATAAAATGCTTTTATATCGATGGATAGATACATGTGATAATTTTTGTTTTATCTCTCTAAAATGAATAAAAGGGGGAAGTGCTCGTGAGTTTAGATATTGATTTTATTATATGAATCGGTGTTGCTGGTTTGTTAGGAGCAATGATTGGTATTGAAAGAGCAATTCGTTCAAAAAAGGGATAAGTAATAGTAGAAATTTCGCTATTATTTATCCTTTTTTGACATGAATCGCATGGGAAGTCAAGATTAAATTTCACTTTGGATAGATACATTTGTAAGCGTTTTCTTATTTTTTCTCAATGCAGGATAAATAATCAGAATAGTAAAATAATTATATGGGACACAAAAAAATGTAAGGTAGGGGAGAGTATGAAAGGCTATTCAAAAAAAGTGTTAGTAGGGGTAAGTTTTGCTAGTTTAATGTTAGGTAGTTTTCAAGGGAACATATTGGCAGAGGATACTAAGGGAGAGCAAGTTTCTTATCGAAATGTGCTCAAAATGGAGCCGGTTGGTGTACAATTGCCGGCGCAAGAGTTAGCGCATTCATCCAAAGTGTTAGAAAACAAATCGTTTGAGAAAAGGCTACAATTAGCTGATTTATCGCAAAGACCACCAGAAGTAAAAAAAGAAAGTAAGCAATTAGCGGCAGCAAAAACATATACAATTGCTGAGTTGAATCAATTAAGCAATCAGCAGTTAGTAGATGTGCTTGTAACTATTAATTGGGAGCAAATTACGGGGCTATTTCAGTTTAATAAGGACAGCCTTGCATTCTATCAAAATGATAGTAGGATGCAGGCGATTATTGATAAATTGAAGCAGCAAGGACAAGCTTATACGAAGGATGATTCAAAAGGGATTGAAACGTTAGTAGAGGTATTACGCTCTGGATTTTATTTAGGTTTTTATAATGAAGAATTAAGTAAACTTAATGAACGAAGCTATCATGATAAGTGCTTACCTGCATTGAAAACGATTGCAAACAACCCGAATTTCAACCTCGGTACGTTAGAACAAAATAGGGTTGTATCATCATACGGAAAATTAATAGGAAACGCTTCTAGTGATGTGGAAACGGTAACATCGGCTGCGAAGATTTTTAAACAATATAATGATAATTTTTCTACTTTGGTAGATAATCTTTCAGCTGGAAATGCGATTTACGATATTATGCAAGGTGTCGATTATGATATTCAATCGTATTTGTACGATACGAATAAAGCACCGAAAGATACAATGTGGTATCAAAAAATAGATAGTTATATTAATGAGTTAAGTAGATTTGCGTTAATGGGAACAGTTACAGCGAAAAACGGATGGCTTATTAATAATGGAATTTATTATACAGGTAGACTAGGAACGTTCCATAGTACAGAGACGAAAGGATTACAAGTAGTAACGGATGCGATGAAAATATATCCGTATTTAGGTGAGCAATATTTCGTGGCGGCGGAGCAAATTACGACGAATTATGATGGGAAAGATGCAAATGGTAACGTTGTTAATTTAGATCAAATACGAGAAGATGGTAAGAAAAAGTATTTGCCGAAAACGTATACGTTTGATGATGGTGCAATTGTTTTAAAAGCTGGGGATAAAGTGACTGAGGAAAAAGTAAAACGTTTATATTGGGCAGCAAAAGAAGTGAAGGCACAATTCCATCGTACGGTTGAAAGTGACCAACCTTTAGAAAAAGGGAATCCAGATGATGTATTAACGATGGTTATTTATAATAGCCCAGCTGAATATCAATTTAATCGTCAATTATACGGATATGAAACAAATAATGGTGGCATTTATATAGAAGGAACAGGAACGTTCTTTACTTATGAACGTACACCACAAGAGAGTATATATAGTTTAGAAGAATTGTTCCGACATGAGTTCACGCATTATTTACAAGGTAGATATGAAGTGCCAGGACTTTGGGGACAAGGTAAGTTTTATGAAAATGAGAGACTTTCTTGGTTTGAAGAAGGGAATGCTGAGTTTTTTGCAGGCGCAACGAGAACGGATAATGTTGTACCGAGAAAGAGCATGATAGGAGGATTATCTTCAAATCCAGCAGAACGTTATACGGCAGAACGAACGTTATATGCGAAGTATGGAACGTGG
Organism: Bacillus sp. LK2; assembly: GCF_001043575.1. Lineage (NCBI taxonomy): Bacteria > Bacillati > Bacillota > Bacilli > Caryophanales > Bacillaceae > Bacillus > Bacillus sp. LK2. Next base: position 11,063 of record NZ_LDUK01000006.1, on the reverse strand, counting down.
GATTTCTATAATTATTCCTTTGCTTTACAATCGTATATGTACAATAAGAGATATGATATGTTTGATAAAATTCATGATTTTATTAGGAAAAATGATGTTACAGCATATGATGCATACCGGTCTGCTTTAAGTAAAGATGCGAATTTAAACAAAGAGTATCAAGACTATATGCAAATGTTAATAGATAATCGTGAGAAATATAACGTTCCATTAGTATCAGATGATTATTTAGCGACTCATGCACCAAAACCAGTTTCAGATATTGCGGCCGAAATTACAGCGGAAGCAAATTTAAATAATGTATCGGTAAAGAAAAATAAATCACAGTTCTTTAATACATTTACACTGCAAGGAACATATACAGGAGGTGCAGCGAAAGGAGAATATGAAGACTGGAAAACAATGACGCAAAACGTTAATGATACGTTAAAACGTTTAAGTGCAAAAGAATGGACAGGCTATAAAACAGTAACAGCTTACTTTGTGAATTATCGTGTGAATGCATCAGGGCAATTTGAATATGATGTTGTATTCCACGGCATTAATACAGAAGAAGGTGCAGTGAATAAAGCGCCAGTTGCGATTATAAATGGTCCGTATAGCGGAAATGTGAACGAAGCAATCTCGTTTAAAAGCGATGGATCAAAAGATGAAGATGGGAAAATTGCTTCTTATAAATGGGAGTTTGGCGATGGTACTGTAAGTAGTGAACAAAATCCAACTCACGTATATACAAAAGAAGGAACATATACGGCAAAATTAACAGTAACAGACGATAAAGGAACAGCTACTAGTGCTACAACGAGTGTAACAGTTCAAAAGAAAGAAGATAACAGTGTAGAACAAGAGCCAAATAATTCATTTAAAACAGCGAACAAACTACAGTTAAATCAATTGCTACGCGCTAGTTTAGGAAACGGTGATACAAGTGATTACTTTGAAATAAATATAGAAACTGCGAAAAACCTTCAAATTAATGTAACGAAGGAAAATAATATCGGAGTAAACTGGGTTCTTTATTCAGAAGCAGATTTAAATAATTATGTTACGTATGCTCAGCCGCAAGGAAATAAATTAGTAGGTAGTTATTATACGTATCCAGGGAAGTATTATTTTCATGTATATCAATATGGTGGGGGATCAGGGAATTATACGGTAGAAGTGAAATAGTAAAAAGGTCGCCATGAATGGCGACCTTTTTATTACGCGTTATACCCAAATAATTTTAAATCTTCTCCAGATCCTGAAATAATTTTCTCAAATCGCAATCCTACTTTTTCTAAAAGCTTTCCTGAATCAGCGTTATCTATAGAAGTAATTGCTACAATTCGTTTAAGACCCAGCTCATTTTTCCCGTATTCCATTACCGCAGAAGCTGACTCATAGCCATATCCTTTCGAACGGAATTTTTCTAAAAAGGCAAACCCGATATCAACATCTTCTAGTGAATCTCTTTTAATAAGACCACACATACCAAGTGGAGTGAGATCTTCTTTTCGTTCTACTAAGTAAAGGCCAAAGCCAATTTTGTTATACATATCGACTGGACCGTTTAAAATATAATTTGTTGCATCTTCTAAGTTTCTAACCCCTTTATCACCGATAAACTGAATCCATGCAGGATCGTTTACTAACTCGAAAATAAATGAAGCATCTTTAACATCGAACCAGCGAAGAATGAGGCGTTCAGTTTCACGAACTATCAATCTATTGCACCACCTTTAAAAGTTATAACAATTAGTATGGATTGTGCAAAACAAAAGTGCAAGTTATTTTAATTGAGTTCTACTTGTTCACATAAAATTCGATTGTTTTGTATAAAAGGATATTTTATAATTAAAATTAACTGGAAAGAGTGAGATGCTTATACAATGACTCCTAGGAAACTAGGAGTTTTTACTATATAACTATCATTATTACTAAATATGACACACTACACATTCTACTTAAGGAGGTATATAATGAAGAAATTATATAATGCATCGTTTACTTATTTAATTATAGGTTTACTATCGGGAATATTCGCTAGAGAGTATGGAAAATATAAAGGGATTTTAGGATCTACACTATTAAATCTTTTGCACACACACACGCTTGTGCTTGGCTTTTTCTTCTTTTTAATTGCTTTAGGATTAGCAAAAGTATTCGCGTTTCATGAAGTGAAAGGATTTAATAAATGGTTTGTTTTACATAACATCGCATTAACTTTAATGTTAGGTTCGCTGGCAGCGAGAGGACTTCTTCAGCTAAATGGAGCGGACTTTAAAGGATTAACTTATATTGTAGGATTCTCTCATTCGATGATGGCATTCACATTAATTTGGTTTATGCTTTTAATAAAGAAGTCATTTAAAATGTAGTTAAAAAAGAACTTGTAGCGTATGCTGCAAGTTCTTTTTTATGTACAAGTAACGTAAACTTACTATTCTGATTATTATGTATAAAAATGGTATAATTATTGTGAAGTAAATAATATAAAAGGGGAGCTCGTTATGGAAATAACAATTGAACATTTAGTAAATGAATTAAAGGATGTACTTCCAGAAGATCGAGTAGTTGTTAATACGACAGTAAGAGAGTTACATAGTAAAGATGAATCTTACCATGCTAGTAGTTTACCTGATGTAGTTGTGTTTCCAAAAACGACCGAAGAGGTTAGAGAGATAATGAAAGTAGCGAGTCAGCATGGAAAGGCTGTCGTTCCATTTGGAGTAGGTTCCAGTTTAGAGGGGCATATAATTCCTTATGAAAAGGGGATTACGGTTGATTTTTCATTAATGAACAAAATACTTGAAATAAGAGAGAAAGATTTTCTTGTGAAAGTACAACCGGGAGTGACTCGTTCTCAGCTTAATAAAGAATTGAAAAAGTATGGTCTGTTTTTTAGTGTGGATCCTGGAGCAGATGCAACATTAGGAGGAATGGCTGCTACGAATGCGAGCGGAACGACAGCAGTGAAATATGGTGTTATGCGTGATCAAGTTCGTGATTTAGAAGTAGTTCTTGCTGATGGACAAGTGATACATACTGGAAATTTAGCGGCGAAGTCATCATCAGGTTATCATTTAAATGGTATTTTTGTAGGATCGGAAGGCACGCTTGGATGCTTTACAGAGCTAACATTAAAAGTATACGGCATACCAGAACATGTTATGGCTGCGAGAGCGTCGTTTCCATCTATAAATGATGCAGTAGAAGCTGTTATAAATATATTGCAAGCTGGCATTCCAATTGCGAGAATCGAGCTTGTTGATGAATTATCTATGAAACAAGTAAACCATTACAGCGAAACAAATTATAGAGAAGAACCAACGCTATTTATAGAGTTTCATGGCAATGAAGCAGGGCTAAAACAAGATATTGAATTTACGAAAGAAATTGTTTTTGATCATAAGTGTAGAGAAGTTGCTTTTGAAACTGAAACAGCGGCGAGAAATAAATTATGGGATGCAAGACATAACTTAGCATACTCTTACGTTCATAGTTATCCTGGTAAAAAGCTAATGAGTACGGATGTTTGTTTACCAATTTCTGAATTAGCTGGCGCAATACAACATGCGAAAGAGACATTAGATAAAGTTAGTCTTGTTGGTGGTATTCTTGGCCATGTAGGAGACGGGAATTTTCACGTGCTCTTAATGGTTGATCCGAACGATAAAGATGAAGTGAAAAAGGCGGACGAAATAAACGAAAGTATCGTACTGTATGCTCTTAAACGTGGTGGAACGTGTACGGGAGAGCATGGCGTTGGAATAGGAAAACTAAAGTATCAAGAAGAAGAACATGGTGCGGCATTATTGGTAATGGAGAAAATAAAGAAAGCTCTTGATCCGCAAAATATTTTGAATCCAAATAAAGTTTTTAAGCTAAAAGATAAGGGATGATGAAATTTGGAGAAACGAATTATACATCTTGAAGGATTGGTCGTTTTATTAGCTGCTATTTATATATATGCATTATGTGGATTTAGTTGGTTATTATTTATCGTATTACTTTTGGCGCCTGATTTAGCAATGATAGCGTACGCTATAAACAATCGTGTCGGTGCACAAATTTATAATCTATTTCACACATATATCATATCCATATTACTTGTTTTAATAGGGGTCTATTTTAAGATGGATTCAATTTTAATGGTCGGTTTAATATGGACAGCACATATTGGGATGGATCGAATGCTTGGGTATGGATTGAAGTATGAGACGGATTTTAAGGACACTCATATTCAGAGGTTATAAAAGTGATTTGAGAAGGATGGGGCAATTGAAACGATTTATTACTGTTGAGAAATATAATACACAATGGGAAAGTGAATTTTGTAAATTACAGACGTTTCTTAATAACGTAATGGGAGAACTCATTTTTTCTATAGAGCACGTTGGGAGTACATCTGTTAAAGGTCTTGCTTCTAAACCGATATTAGATATCGATGTTGTAATAGAAAATTATGATGTTTTTCCTAAAATAATAAAGAAACTTGAAAAGATAGGGTATTTTCATCAAAAAGAGTGGAGTTTTAAGGGGAGAGAAGCTTTTGGGAGAAAGGATCAATATGTTCCGAGGGATGGAAAGAATGCCATTTGGATGGAACATCATTTATATGTATGCGATAAGGATAGTGAAGAGTTAAGAAGACATGTAGCGTTTCGGGATTATCTTCGTGAAAATTCTAATGCTATTATCGAATATGGACAGTTAAAGAGAGAATTAGCAGCAACTATGAAAGATCGAGCGAGTTATAGTTTAGGTAAGACGGAATTTATTAAAGGTGTATTAGAAAAAGCTAAGAAGGATAGTTAAATAAAGGAGTTTGTATCAATAAAAAAGTTGACTAAGGTGGCAGAAATCATATTATGCCACCTATTATTTTTGAAACAGAGGTTTTGCTCTATAAGCACTGACCTTATAAAACAATTACAATCTGCCCCTGTTGAATAATAAATCTCATAAATATAATGGGAAATAAGAAGATAAGAAAAGAGGGAGTTTATGTACATACCTAAGCATTTCGCTATACAAGATGAAGAGACGAAGTACGAAATTATTGAACAAAATAGCTTTGCAACTTTATTTTCTCAGCATAACGGAGCACCATACGCAACACATTTGCCGTTATTGTTAAATAGGGAAACACTTACTTTATACGGGCATTTTGCACGCCAAAATGAGCAGTGGAAAGATAGTGGGAATCAACAAGTGCTAGCTGTATTTCAAGGGCCGCATAGCTACATTTCTCCGTCATGGTATGAAACAAATAAAGCAGTACCAACATGGAACTATGTTGCGGTGCATGTATATGGTGAATTAGAAACTGTTGAAGATGAACAAGAATTAATAGATTCTCTTCAAGATTTAGTACATAAATATGAAAATCCAAAGAGCACCTACTCGCTGAATGAGGTAGATCCGAATTATGTGGAAGGATTAAGTAGGGGGATAGTTGGTTTTAAGATAAAGATTAATAAAATAGAAGGAAAAGCGAAGTTAAGTCAAAATCATTCTCTAGAGAGACGAGGACTAGTTATAGAAGAACTTGAGAAGGTTGGTGATGAGGGGAGTAGGGGGATTTCTGATTTGATGAAAGAAATAGAGTAAGAAAGTGGATTTCATATGAAATAAAGGGATGATTTTATTTTGTAGAAATATATTTTATTTGAAATAAAAAATGCCTAAGAGCGCCGGTTCGAACCCTGTCGGAGGTATATGGAAAACCTTATATTATAAAATATCTATCTGTTTTATTATTCATATAAACGGTAAAGTTATGTTTAGAATATTCTATAAGGGGGTACAAACTGGAAGTCTTTTTAGTCGCCGCTTTTTCAGCTATTATCATAATGATGACTGTTTTTGTTATAATAAAAGCTTGTTTTACCGGGTACAAGAGGAATGATATATCTTTTCGGAAATTTATTCTTTTATCCGGTGCTTCAATTGTGATAGGCTGTTTAGTTTCATTTGTACTACCATTTGGCTATGAAAAAATATTCGATTACATTAACTAAATGAACGTATTTAAAAAGACCTTCTTAATTGAAGGTCTTTCGTTTTTTAAAGTGATTTTTCAGTTGTTGTTGAGTTGTAGTCTTTACTTACGTCAACGGATTTGAAAAAATCAGGCCGTTGTGGTGCGGGGGTGTCCCCAATATTCAATGCAACATATCCTTGCTGTGTTATTGGTATTTCGGAAGTATAACCTAACCCAAGAGTTGAGATGCCCATAACAGCTAAGCCTATGATGCTCAATTTGATTTTTTTCATTATAGCAAAGCTCCTTTTTCTTCATGTTTTTTTCTTGCTTGATTGGCCATGTGAAAATATTTACTAGCTTTTATATGGTCTTCATTTTCATAAAATATATTTGCTAGAACATCGGTGTATTCTTGTATACACTCCCAAAGGTTTTCTATTTTAAAGTAAGAAATTCCTTCCAAAATTATCATTTCTAAATCATTAATAGGAGTTTTATTATTTAATGCTTGTAAAATCATGAAACGATGTTGAAATTCTTTGTTTTCTAATTTATTAGAGATACTTAATCCTTTTTCTATAAATCCTTTAGCTTGGGCATATTCTCCTAGTTTGTAGTATTCACGCGCTTCAATAAAAAGTGCTTTAAAATGATTTGGTTTTTTTGTTGTAACCTCTGAAATATGTCGCATTGCTAACTCTGAAAGATTTTGACTTGCATATAACCAAGCTAAATTGTGTCTCACTCTCAATGATAAAGTCTCTTCTGAATATTTCTGTAGAATATTTAATGCTGAATCGAGTCTAATTTCTGCTTGTTCAAATTGTTTTAAATCTATACAAGATAAACCAAAAATGTTATCACATAAAGCTACATTAATTTCATGGTTTATATGTTTTGAAAAAATCTCTTTAGCTTCATTTACAGTTTGAATTGCTACTAGTGGTTGATATGTTTGATAATAATAGGAAGCTAAACGGTAGTTAAATTCAGCCTTCTCTAATTCGTCAGATATGTGGATTAACAGCTTCTTAGCTTTCTCGAAGAGGTGTTTTGCTGTATTATAGTCTCCAATAATCGTATTGTGAATGGCTTTGAAAAAATGATAATAATAAGAAAGTAGGCCCTTCTCTGGAAGTGGGAAAGAATCAATTTTATTAAAAGCATCTTTATTGATATTTAAACCATCTGTTAAAACAGTATATCTAAAGTTAAAAAGTGAATAATATAATTGCAGGTTTGTATCTTCTTCTGAACTAGAGATTCTATCCTCGATATCTTTTTTTAGTTTTGTTGCATGGATAGTTTGATGTTGTAATATAGCTCTATACCAATCATTAAATAGTTTTGTAACTTGTTCATTACCTTGTAGTTGAACGTTCATGAAATCCCCTCGCTTTTTGAATATTCTTATAAAATACAATATCAAAAATAACAATATTTAGAAATGAGGTTTTATATTTCTCAACATTTGTTTAGTGGATTTATTATTAAACCAATTGGAATAAAGTTAGTTTTGATTTTTAGTTTAAGGAAGTGGATAGTGAAATATAGTAAGGATAAAATAAGATGCTTTAGTGCATCTTTTTGAAAGGGGAATGTATAAAAAAGGTGTGTTCACACAATTTGTATGAACACACCTTTTTACATATTAAACAATCACGTCCCACAAAAAGTTCGATAAGGGCGATTTGTCGGTGCTGGAGGCGTGCAGTAATCCACGTGTTCTGGAGAATATTCATAAGGATTTGATAAAGCTTGAAGAAGTTTCTCCATTACGCTATAGTCTCCATCTTTAACGGCTGCTTCTAGTGCTTCTTCTACTCGGTGGTTTCGAGGGATGATTACTGGGTTGGTATTTTTCATCAGCTTGTAGGCATCATCTTTTGATTCTTTTTGTCTTTCTAATCGAGATTGCCATAGCTCGTGCCACTCTTTAAATTCAGGACTTTCAAATAAAGGTGCATTTTCTAATGTGTTGTCAGTTAATGCACGGAATGTATTTGTATAATCTGCTTTATATTTTTCCATCGCTTTTAAAAGTTTCTCAATAAGTGGTTGATCTTGTTCCTCGTTGCTAAATAGTCCTAATTTCTTCTTCATGCCGAGGAACCAATTGTTTTCGTACTGCACGCTAAATTTTGAAATTTCATCTTGTGCAATTTTTAGTGCTTCTTCTTCATCATCGTGTAATATCGGTATTAAAGATTCAGCTAAACGAGCGAGATCCCAGGCAGCCATATATGGTTGATTTCCATATGCATAGCGGCCTTGTGTGTCAATAGAGCTAAAGACTGTTCCTTGGTCATAACTGTCCATAAATGCACAAGGACCATAATCAATCGTTTCACCGCTAATCGTTATATTGTCAGTGTTCATTACGCCGTGAATGAAGCCGACGAGCTGCCATTTTGCGATAAGGCTTGCTTGTTTTTTAATAACTTCTTGTAATAATGAAACGTATGGATTTTCATGAGATTCAACTTCTGGATAATGTCTTTTTATCGTATAATCAGCTAAAGCTTTGAGATCTTTGATTGAGCCGCGAGCTGCTGCGTATTGGAATGTTCCAACACGTATATGACTGCTTGCAACCCTAGTTAAAATCGCCCCAGGTAACTTTGTTTCACGATAGATTAGTTCGCCAGTTGAGACTACTGCTAAACTGCGAGTAGTTGGAATATCAAGTGCGTACATCGCTTCACTAATAATATACTCACGTAGCATAGGACCGAGCGCAGCACGGCCATCACCACGGCGTGAATATGGAGTAGGGCCAGAACCTTTCAACTGAATATCAAAACGTTCGCCTGAAGGAGTAATTTGTTCGCCGATTAAAAGAGCACGACCATCTCCTAACATGTTGAAATGGCCAAATTGGTGTCCAGCATACGCTTGAGCTAGTGGATGAGCTCCTTCTGGAATTGCATTACCAGCGAGAATGGCAATTTCAGCTTCCTTTTTTAGTTCCTCAGGATTAAAACCAAGAGATATTGCTAATGAATGATTTAGTTTAATTAACTCCGGTGAGCTTACAGGAGTTGGGGGTATTTCTGTATAAAATGATTGTGGTAATGTAGCATAACTAGTTTCTAAATTCCAACCAGCTTCATTATTTTTAGTCATCTTATCTCCTCCTTTTTATATTTTTTAATTATGTATTTGTACTTATGTATTCTTTGTAAAGTTAACGAAAAGTATAATATGATATTTCCCCTTGAAATCTATTGTAAGGACTTCAGTGCATTGTGTCTATTTAGCAGCAAATACAAAAACTCCATTTTTCAAAAAGATTGATTAAAATGGAGCTTTTGTTATTATTTGATTTTTACAATTATTTTTCCTTTTGCTCTTCCAGACTCTGAATATTCCATTGCTTTTTGAGCATCTTCAAAAGGAAAAACTCGATCGATTACAGGTTTGATTTTTCCAGATTCAATATAGTTTGCAATAATACGTAATTGATCTCCACTTGGCTTCATAAATAAAAATGAATATTGAGCATTATGCTTTTTTTCAAGTGCAGTAAGTTTTTTGCTTGCTAATGAAAATAAGAGTGTTTTGAAAAATCCTGAACCAAATTCTTTACCGAATCGAGCATTCGGTATTCCTGAAACGGAAACAATGTTTCCTCCGTTTTTTATAATATCGAATGACTTTTCAAGTGTTGTACCGCCGAGTGTATCAAATACCGCATCATAATTTTTTAATATATCTTCAAATTGCTCTGTTTTGTAATTAATAATTTTATCTGTGCCAAGAGACTTTACTAAATTCGCACCAGCTTCACTAGCAGTCGTTGCAACAGTGGCACCCATTATTTTTGCTAACTGAATTGCGAAAGTACCAACACCACCGGATCCAGCATGAATCAAAATCTTTTGCCCTTTTTGTAAGTGCATGATGTCATGTAATGCTTGATATGATGTTAAGCCAACGAGTGGAATCGACGCCGCTTCTTCAAAACTTAAATTTTTAGGTTTTAAGGCTATATCATCCTCATGGATGGCTATATATTCCGCAAAAGTACCGATCTTATCTTTTCTTGGACGTGCATATATTTCATCACCAACTTTAAAGCGATTCACTTTTGCTCCAACCTTCACGATGACACCGGAAAAGTCATTACCGAGGGTTAGAGGCATTTTATATTTAAGTAACATCTTCACTTTTCCATCGCGTATTTTAAAATCAATTGGGTTAATACTAGCTGCATGAATTTCCGCGAGCACCTCATACTCATTTATTTCAGGAGTAGGTAGCTCTGTCATACGCATTGGGACTTTCTCATATTTATCAATTATCATTGCTTTCATTTCTTATACCTCCGAATACCGTATCTTTTTTCAATAAAAGTTTTGCAATAGCTTCTCAATATCTAATACAAGATTTTTTAATAAACCTAATTTTGTACGTATATCAATATAATAAAAGTTTTTTGTACCTTCTTTTCGCATTAAAATAATACCGGCTTCTCGTAAAATCTTAAGGTGATGTGATACTGCTGGTCGAGAAAGGTGTGTTTGTTTAGTGATTTCTCCTACACGTAATCCTGTTTGACATTCCGTTTCCATTAGAACTAACAAAATAGCTTGACGTGTTTCATCACCAATTGCCACTAATACTTTTTGACAATCAATAAAATCTTCTTTAATAACATTTAATTGTTCTTGTTTATTCATTTAAATCACTTTACCTCCAATAATGAGTCGAAAGGTTTAAGATGATGAACCATTACATCGATACGGTAATGCTACATGATTGATGTATTCGATGCAATATTGAGAAAGAAAATCGAGACGAATCAAATTTTATGTGTTGAAAATTATAGGGGATAGAAAAGGGAATAGAAGGTTTACATACCACAATGGATGAAGTTTTAAAGAATAGAAAATGATCTAGTAATACGTCTTCTATAGACGGTGAAAATTATAAAGGAGAAGGTATTGCTGAAACAATTAAACGGTCGTAACTCTATATGACCTATAGGGTTACGACCGTTTATAATGTTTTTATTATTTCCGATGTCTACGTCAGAAAATAGTTCGACGTAAAGTAGGTTCTTCTGTTTTATCCTTTAATACATATACAA